>NZ_JBWKVH010000011.1:0-76085 GCF_059421605.1 Cupriavidus sp. GW821-FHT02F09 | reverse complement strand
TACCCCCCCCCCCCCCCCCCCCCCCCCCCCCCCCAAACCCCCCCCCCCCCCCCGCGTCAGCGGGCCACGCCGAACACCCGCTTCACCCTCTCCCACATCACCCCCAGCATCATCGACACCGGATTCATCTGCGTGGCCTGGCTGCGCTCGCTCTCCGACAACGACGGGTCCATCTTGCGGGCGACGTTCTTGCCGAAGTCCGCCATCATGCGCCGGACGAAATCGCGCACCAGCCCCGAGCGGGAGAACTGCGCGAGCGGGCCTTGCAGGGAGTATTGCAAGTCGATCAGCACTTCGGTCTCGCCCGCCGATATCGCCTGCAGCACATAGGTGATGTCGCCGGCGGCCTTGGAGTTGCTCAGCGAATCCTGCCCCGCGCCCTTGAGCACGCCGCGCCGGTTCGCGTCGTCGCGCTCCAGCCGCGCCGCGCCGTTGAAGCGCGCCGCCATCGGCCCGAACTTGATCGCCACATGCCCCTTTACGCGATCGCCGTCCTGCTCGGTGAGCGCCGCGCCTGGCAGGCAGCTTGCCACCGCCGGCAGGTCCGCCATGAAGCCCCACACGTCATCAGCCGGGAACGGCACCTTGAAGCTGCCGTCGATGCGCGACCAGCCCTTTTTGTCGGCGCTGCGCTCGGCTTCTTCCTTGGCGGCAGGCTCGGCTTGGGCCTGGACAGCGCTGTCGGCAGCAGGCGTGAAGCAGACGAATTCGCGCTTCACGGTCGCTGCTACGGCTTGCACCGCGTTGCCCGTTGCAGGTGGCTTGCGCTGCGCCAGCACTGAGCTGATCGCGGCCACGATCCCCATATAGCCCGTGCAGCGGCAGAGGTTGCCCGATAGCTCATGGCGGATGGTTGCCTCGTCGGCATCCGGCAGCCGCAGCACAATGTCGCGCGCGGTGGCCAGCATGCCGGGCGTGCAGTAGCCGCATTGCAGCGCGTGGTGCTGGTTGAACGCAGCGCGCAGGTCGCGCATCACGGGGTCGTCGTCATAGCCTTCGATGGTCACCACCTTGCTGCCGGCGCAGGCGCTGGCAAAGGTGATGCACGAGCGCACGGGCTTGTCGTCGACCAGCACGGTGCAGGCGCCGCAAACCCCGTGCTCGCAGCCCAGGTGGGTGCCGGTGAGGCCCTGTGCGTCGCGCAGGAAGTCGCCCAGGTGGGTGCGGTGCGCGCAGGCGCCGGCAGCGGCGCGGCCATTGATCGTCAGTGTGATGGTTTCCACTGCGGCCCTCAGTTGAAAAGTTGTTCGATGCAGCGAGTGACGGCTGCGCAGCAGAGCTTGCGGTCGATCGCATCCTTGGCCGGCGTGGCTTGCGTCACGGCGGCCAGCACGGCCTGTGGCGTGAGCGCGGCGGGGCCGTGCGCGGCCATGTCGTGGGCGAGGCCGCGCAGCAGCGCCGGCGCGCCGTCGAGCGCGCCCAGTGCGATGCGGGCGAAGCGCGTGGACGGATCGAAGTACGCGGCGCAGCTGGCCTCGGCGAACTCGCCGGTCTTGCGGCACAGCTTGTGGTAGCCCCACCGTGCTGTATCGGGCTGGCTCGGCACATGGACGGCGCTGATCAGCTCGCCTTCGGTGAGCGCCGTGGTGTACGCACCCAGCATGAACTCCGTCATGGGGACGATGCGCGTGCCGGCCTTCGATGCAAGCTCGATCTGCGCGCCAACGGCGGTCAGCACCACCACCCAGTCCGCCGCGGGATCGGCGTGCGCCAGGCTGCCGCCGATGGTGCCGCGATTGCGGATGGCGCGGTAGGCGATGCCGCGCGCCACGGATTGCAGCATGCCGCCGCGCAGTGCCGGGAATTCGCCATCCTCGATCTGCGCATGGGTGACCGCCGCGCCGATGCGCACGCGATCCTGCTGCGTGGTGACCGTGCGCAACTCGGCGAGCTTCGACAGATCGTAGATGGCATCGGGGCGCGTCAGGCGCAGGTTAAGCATCGGGCCCATGGACTGCCCGCCGCCCATGACCTTGGCGTTGTCGGTGCGGTCCGCCAGCTCGGCGCAGGTGGCGGCCAGCGTGGGGGCCGCGTGATAGGTGAATGCAGCTGCTTTCATGATGGTTCAGGCCGCCTCTCTGGTTGGCGTGGCTTGCGGCTTCCGGGCTTGCTCGGCGCGGGCCAGCGCTTCGAGCACCTTGCGCGGCGTGAGCGGCGTCTCCAGCAACTCCACGCCGAACTGCCCCAGCGCGTCGTTGACCGCGTTGAAGATGGCCGCGGGGGGCGCGATGGCGCCGCCCTCGCCCATGCCCTTGGCGCCGAATTCCGTATGCGGCGACGGCGTCTCGAAATGGTGGATGCGGATCGAGGGGATTTCGGTCGGGCCAGGCAGCATGTAGTCGGCCAGCGTGGAGGCCAGCGGCTGGCCGTTGCCGTCGTAGCGCATCTCCTCGAACATGGCCGTGCCGATGCCTTGCGCCACGCCGCCATAAGTCTGCCCTTCCACCACCATGGGGTTGACCATGGTGCCGCAGTCTTCCACGACCACGTAGTCGAGGATCTCGACGTGGCCGGAATCGGTGTCCACCTCCACCAGCGCGGCGTGGGTGGAGTACGTGAAGCTGCCGGTATCCACGTTGGGCTTGTAGCCCATGGTGGTTTCCAGCCCGGTGGGATCCACATTGGCGGGCAGCCGCTGCGGGTTGATATACCAGGCGTTGGCGATTTCGCTGATCGGCACGGCGGCGTCGCCCGCCTTGACCGAACCACCAGCCAGCGTCGCCTCGTCCTCGGGACGCTGCAGCATATGCGCGCCGATCTTCAGCAGGCGCGGCACCAGCGCCTTGCAAGCACGCGATACCGCGCCGCCCGACATCACCAGCGAGCGCGAAGCATAGGTGCCGGTGGAGAACGGCGTCACGCCGGTGTCCCCGTGCACGACCTTCACGCGCGACACATCGATGCCGAGGATCTCGTGCGCGATCTGGGCAAAGGTAGTCTCCATGCCCTGGCCATGCGAGTGCACGCCGACGCGCACTTCCAGCCCGCCATCCGGCGTGATGCGCACGGTGGCGGAATCGAAGCCGGGAATCACCGGTGTGCCCCAGGCGGCGAATACCGAGGTGCCGTGCGCCGATTGCTCGGTGTAGGTGCCAAAGCCCACGCCGAGATAGCGCGAGCCCGCCGAAGGATCGTTCAGCCTTTGACGCTGGCGCTCGCGGATGCGCGCCAGCCCGATCATCTGCGCGGCCTTGCGCACGCTGGCCGGGTAGTCACCGCCATCGAAGTGCTTGTTGGTGACGTTGACATAGGGCATGGATTCCGGCTGGACCAGGTTCTCGCAACGGATCTCCCACGGCTCGCGCTTGACCTCGCGCGCCAGCGCATCCATCAGCAGTTCCATGGCAAAGCACACGCCCGTGCGCGCCACGCCCCGGTACGGGACAAAGCCGGGCTTGTTGGTGGCCACGCATTCCGTGATGCAGCGGTAGCCGTCGAAGGCGTACGGCCCCGGCAGGTTGCCGATGGCCTGGCCGGGTTCAAGGCCGATGGTGAAGGGCCACACCGAATAGGCGCCGCCGTCGATGGCGATCCTGGCGTCCAGCGCCAGCAGGCGCCCGCGCGCGTCGGCGTAGGCCGTGACCTCGTAGTGGTGCTCGCGCGAGTTGGCGCCCGCAGTCAGGTGCTCGCGCCGGTCTTCGATAAAACGGAACGGCTTGCGGTATGTCATGGCGAGCCAGGCGATGCACAGTTCCTCTTGCTGCAGCACGCACTTGTAGCCAAAGGCGCCGCCCACGTCGGGCGAGATCACGCGGACTTTTTCCTGCTCCAGGCCCAGGCAATGGCTAAGCACCGTGCGGATCATGTGCGGCACCTGGGTGGCGCTGTAGACGATCAGCTGGTCGAACTGGTGGTCCCAGTAGGCCAGCACGGCCTTGCCTTCCATCGGCACCATGCACTGGCGCGCCAGGTCGATCTTGCGGCTGACCACCACGGAGGCCGTCTTGCTGAGCGCGTCGAAATTCTTGTCGGCGGTGAGTGTGAGGAAGTGGTTGTCCTTCCAGTGCTCGTGCACGCGCGTGGTGCCGCTGGCCTGCCGCGCACCATTGACATCGGTGAGCGCCGGCAGCTCATCGAGCTCCGCGACGATGCGCTCGGCGATGTCCTCGGCCTGCGCGCGGGTCGGCGCGAAGGCCATGGCGATGGGCTCGCCGACAAAGCGGACCTTGCCGACGGCCAGGGGCGGCTGCGCCGACTGCTGGTATGACGGGAAAGCCGAGTCGGCCACGATATCGAGCGCGCCATGCATATCGTCCCGCCCGATCACCGCATGCTCCAGCCCTTCCGGCTTGTGCAGCGCCAGCAGCCGCGCATGCGCCATGGGGCTACGCAGGAACGCAACCTCCTGCAGGCCGGGCATGGCGATGTCGGCGACGAAGCGGCCCTTGCCATGCAGGTGGCGCGCGTCCTCCTTGCGCGCCACGCGCGCGCCTACGCCCTGCCCGCCTTGCTTCTCGATGTGGTCTTTGTCCATACATTTCTCCAGCCCGGGCTTGCCGCCGTCCGTGACTGCTTTGTGGGGTTCGTGGGTAGCGGATAGCCCGGCAACCAACAAGTCGGCAAGCAATTTCCGTGCACCTGCCTGATCGCACGTCCAGCGGCACATATTCAGTGCACTGAGCTTATCGACACATTGGCGAAACGGGCCGCGCCCGTCAATTGGGGCTTCAGCCGATGCGCGTGCGTGGTGCGCATCACTGTGCGCACCGGGCACTGCTCAGAGCCGGGCCAGCGCCGCCAGCGCCTGCTCGCGCGGCATCACGGCGGCGTACTTCTGCTCCATGTCGAACAAATTGGCCGCGTGCGGCTGAAGCGCGCGGTCGCCCACGCAGTCCGACACCACCAGCGGGCGGAAACCGTGCGACATGGCATCGACCACGCTGGCGCGCACGCATCCGCTGGTGACCGCGCCGGCCACCACCAGCGTGCGCACGCCGCGCTGCGTCAGCCACGCCGCCAACGACGTGCCGAAGAAGGCGGACGGCACGGTCTTGCGCACTACCAGCTCGCCATCGCGCGGGGCCAGCTGCGCAACGATCGCGCTGGCCGGCCCATGCTCCTTCAGCGTCAGCAGGCCGGGCACCTTCAGCGTGAAGATGTTGTGGTCGCCGTCGTCGTCGGCAAACACGATGCGGCTGTGCGCCACCGCCCAGCCCTGTTCCCGCGCGCTGGCCAGCAGGGGCACCGTGTTGGCGATGGCCTCGGCGATATTGCCGCCGCCGAACATCGCCGGATCGGCGAAGCCGTTGACGAAGTCGACGATCAGCAGGCCTACGGGGCCCTGTAGCGGCAGTTGGGTGCCGAAGCCCTGGCGCTCGTAGGTGGGGAGTTCGCCATGTCTCGTCATTTGCTGTTCCATCCGTCCAGTACCTTGCCTTGCCTGACCACTGCCTCGCCGTCCAGGCTCACGGTGCAGTTGCGCAACGGGATATCGATATGGCAGGCGGTGGTGCGGCCACCGCCTGCCTCATTGTTGGGGCCGAGCGAGAACAGGAAATTGCCCTCGTAAGCCCGCGCGTCCATGCCGATCGAGGCCTCCCTGTCATACAGGCCCAGCGTGGACCACCGCGCGCGCGGTTGCAAGCCCCAGCCGATGTGCGAAATGGCGTAGGCTTGCGGATCGTTGAACGACGCCATGTAGTCGTTCAGCAGCTCGGCATCCAGGCCGCCTTCGATGCGCGTGGCAAAGCCGCCTTCCACGGTCAACTCGACCCGGTCCGCCACGTAGCCCTTCTGCGGCAGCAGGATGTCGCCGCGGTCCAGCACGATGCGCCCGCTCGCGCCGCCCTCGTTCGGCCAGGTCAGCACGAAGCCGCTGGGCCAGTGATCCCAGCGCCCCGGCTCGTCGACGAAGCCGTACTCGCTGATGGCGGGAAACTCGCCGAGCGGGCAGCGCAGGTCGGTGCCCGCGTCAGATGTCACCGTCATCTCCTTGGCCCGCGACAACCGCGCGTTGGCGGCGCTCACGCGCTCGCGGTCGGCTTCGGTGGGCACCATGCGCACCAGCACTTCGGGCGGCTCCACCGCCAGCAGGATCTTGGTGCCGGTCTTGAGGATATCGTGCTGCTCGGGCGAGAACAGCAGCGTCATCAGGTCCAGCACCAGGTCGCTCTCCTTGAGCGCGGCAATGGCCGCACGGTTGCCGGTGAGCGCCGTGGTGCCCAGGTAGGCCAGCGGGTCGCGGCTCAAGGCCTTGTCCGCGTTGACGGGCGGCAGGTCCAGGCGATTGACGATGGCGCCCATCGCCTGGGTGGCAACCAGCGCGCACGACAGCGTCTGCGGATGCGTGGCGGCGCTGGTGAGAATGGTGACGGTCTGCCCGGGCGCGAGCCGGGACAGCGTGAGGACCTGTTTCCAGGCCTGGATCAGAGCGTGGTCACTGACTGGCATGTTCTCTCCTGCTGATCGGTAGATCGGTCGATCGGTAGTTCAGGCCGCGGCCTTTTGCCGGGGGACAATTTCGGCGCCGAGGAAGTCGCCCAGCCCGTTGTAGAAGCCGCCCTCGTCGTCCCAGGGAATCATGTGGCCGGCGCCCGGTACATGGCTGACTTCAAGCTGCGGCAGCAGCCCGCGAATCTCTTCGATATCCTCGGCGCGCACCACATCGCCGCGGCCGGCCACCATCAACAAGGCAGGAATGCCAATGCCCGGCAAGTCGGCGTGCACATCGTCGGTGTGGAAGCCCTGGAAGCTGGCCAGCACGGCGCGCTCGTCGCAGGTGTGCAGCCATTCGGCGCGCAACGCCAGTTGCTCGTCGGTCCAGGTGGGACAGAAGCGCCGCATGGTCTCGATGTCCACGCCGTGGCGCGCCACCGCCATGGAGTCCACATACCAGGCGAGCTGCGCGGGATAGTCGCGCCGGCCCGGACCGGACACGGGCGGATCCACCATTACCAGCCGCGCCAGCCCGGCAGGCTGGCTGCGCGCGGCACGGATGCCGATGCGCGCGCCCATCGAATGGCCCACCACGCTGTAGCTGGGCAGGTTCATCGCCTGCGCGAACGCCAGCACGTCGGCGGCCTGGGCGTCCAGGCTGTAGTCCAGCGTGTCCGACGCGGACGACAGGCCGCGTCCGCGCACATCCAGCACATAGGTATCGAACTGCTCGCCAAGGCGCTCGCCTACGAAGCCCCAGGTGATGGCCGGGCTGGTGATGCCCGGCACCACGATCACCGGATCGCGCGTCACGCGCGCACCGCTGTGGCCGCCATAGCGGAGATAGTGCTGGCGGATGCCGTTGGCGTGGACGTTGCCGCCGCAAACAAGGGTACTCATCTTAGTAAGCGCCCGAGAGCAAAGCGCCGGCGCCTGGCACCACGGGCTCCAGGTCGAGTTGCTTGAGGATGGCGTAGGTGGTGGCGATGGCGGCGGTGATGACCGGCTTGCCGGTCATGGCTTCGACCTTGGCCACTGCCGGCAGGGACGGCATCTGCACACAGGCGGACAGCACGATGGCGTCCACATCCTTGGTGTTCATCTGCGCGACGATGCCGGGCAGCCTGGCAGGATCATGGCGGCCGACTTCAAGGTTGTCGGGGATTTCCAGCGCGCGCCAGTCCACCACTTCGTAGCCTTCGTTGCGGATGTAGTCCACCACCAGCTCGGTCAGCGGCTTCATGTACGGCGCAACCACGGCGATACGCTTGGCGCCGATCACCTTGAGCGCATCGATCAGCGCACCGGCGCTGGTGACCACCGGCGCATCGGCGCCGTTAGCCGCGGTATGAGCCTGCAGGCGCTTCTCCGAGACGCGGTGATAGCCGTGGCCCATCGCCATGATGGCCACCAGGCAGGCATAGCCCAGTACGTCGACGCGGGCGTCGCTCAGCTCCAGCGCGCAGCGGTCGGATTCGCCGTCCATCGCGGCAAGTTCTTCCTTGACCACCTTTTTCATGCGCATGCGGCTGGAGTGGAAGGTGAACCGCTCAGGCCGCACCTGCTGGCGCGCGAGCAGCATCGCGGGGATTTCGGTTTCCATCGTGGTGTTGGAACTCGGCACGATCTGGCCGATCCGGAAAGTCTTTTGCACGGGGTGCTCCGTTGTTTCGGGGTTCAAAGCTTGAGAATGCGTTCGGCATTGCCATGGCAGACAAGGCGGCGGGTGGCCTCGTCCATCGGTGCCTGCTCGATAAAGTCCGCCGCAATCGCCGTGGATTCGTAGGGATAGTCGACCGAGAACAGCACGGCCTCGGCGCCCATCTCGGCAATCGCGCCGTTCAGCGCAGCCGGCGAGCACACGCCCGACGTGGTGATCACGATATTGCTGCCGATGTATTCCGACGGCTTCTTCGCCAGCTTGATGCCATGCGAGTACACCGCAAAGCGACTATCGAAGCGCCAGCGCTGGAACGGCAGCCCCTCGCCCATATGGCCAAGGATGAGCTTGAGCCGGGGGAAGCGGTCGAACACGCCGCCGAACACCAGGCGCAGCGCGTGGCTGGCCGTCTCCACGCCCCAGCCCCAGGCCGCGCCGCTGATTTCGGGATGGCCCGAATACACATGCGGCGCGACAAACGCATCGGTCGGATGCAAGTACATGGGCACGTCCAGCGCTTGCATGCGCTCCCAGAACGCGTCATAGGATGGATCGTCGTAATACACGCCCTGCGTGTGGCCGTTGACCAGCGAGCCCTTGAAGCCAAGCTGCTTCACGGCGCGCTCCAGCTCGTCCGCGGCCGTGACGGGGTCATGCATCGGCAGCGCGGCAAAGCCAGCGAAGCGCGTGGGGTGCCGCGCCACCTGTGCCGCCAGGAAGTCGTTGTTCTCACGGGCACGGCCAATGGCGGCGACGCGATCCGTCTCGCCCTGCACGCCCGGGCCGGTCTGCGACAGGATGGTGAAATCGATGCCGGCGCGGTCCATCTCGCCGATGCGTATGTCGTCGAAATCCGCCAGGCGCCTGGCGAGATCGGCCATGACCGCTGCGTCGATGTGCTGGAGGTATCCCTTCGAATAGGCCTGGAAACCGGGGGCCATGAAGTGCTCTTCCAGGGCAATCTTCCGAATTCTCGTCATGCTGTGGCGACTCCTGTTTGGGTGGGGGCTTGCTAATTGATCAGTATGCTGAGCATTTTTAATATAGCAACGAGGTTGGGGAATGTCTAGCCGGAGCCAAAAGGGTTAACCCCCATAACACTGACAAATTCTGCTCAGTACACTGATTGAAATTACTCAGCATGCTGACAGTGTGGGATACACACACGGGCAGGCTGACCTGCCCCCGGAGAGAAACGACCATGACGATCAGCCTGGCCAATGACGGTGCCGCCGTGCGCAAGCAGGGCATGACAAGGGAAGAACGCAAGGTGATCCTCGCGTCGTCCTTCGGGGCGCTGATGGAGTGGTACGACTTTTATATCTACGCGGCGCTGGCGGTCTACTTTGGTGCATTGTTCTTCCCGCCCGGTAACGAGACCACGGCCTTCCTCGCCAGCCTTGCCACCTTCGGCGCGGGCTTCCTGGTGCGCCCGGTCGGGGCGTTGCTGTTCGGCCGGCTGGGCGACAAGATCGGCCGGAAGCACACCTTCCTGGTGACGATCCTGCTCATGGGGATCGCCACGGTGGGTGTCGGATTGTTACCCACCTATGGCCAGATCGGCATCACCGCCACCATCCTGCTGGTGGTGCTGCGCCTGCTGCAGGGGCTGGCGCTGGGCGGCGAAGTGGGTGGCGCGGTGACCTACGTCGCCGAGCATTCTCCGGTGGAAAAACGCGGGCTCTACACCAGTTCCCTGCAGACCACGGCCACACTCGGCCTGCTCTCGTCGCTGCTGGTCGTGTACCTGCTCAAGACACTCCTCACCGAGGCGCAGTTCCGCGAATGGGGCTGGCGCTTGCCGTTCCTGGTCTCGTTCCTGATGCTGGTGGTGTCGGTCTACATCCGCGGCAAGCTGCATGAGTCGCCGATCTTCGCGCGCATGAAAGCCGGGAATGCCACGTCGAAATCCCCCATCCTGGACAGCTTCACGAACTGGGCCAACCTGAAGTACGTGCTGCTGCTGTTCGTGGTGGCATCCGGGCTCGGCGCCATCTTTGGCACCGGTCATTTCTACACGATGTTCTTCGTCAACAAGACGCTGCACGTGCCGCTGGAACTGGTTCACCTGCTGATCGGCATCGCGCTGGTGATCGCCACGCCCTGCTACCTGTTCTTCGGCTGGCTGTCGGACCGGATCGGCCGCAAGCACATCATGATGGCCGCCTGCCTGCTGGCGGCGCTGGCCACCCAGCCCATCTTCAGGGCGCTGACGCACTACGCCAACCCGGCGTTGGAGCAGTTCCAGCAGCGCAACACGGTGCAGCTACGCGCCGGCGACTGCCACTTCCGCCTGTTTGCCGAGCCGGTGTCGGCGTGCGACAAGGTCAAGGGCTACCTGACGGATCTTGGCGTCGGCTACGAATTCACGCAGATTGATGCCCGCGCGCAGCCCGCTTTGCGCATCGGCGACACCACGCTGCAGGGCTTTGACAAAGCGGCGATCAAGCAGGCGCTGGTGGCCGCCGGCTGGCCGGAGCACGCAGACCCGGCCGCCATCAACCGCCCGATGCTGTTCCTGATGCTGCTGATCCCCATCCTCTTGCTCGCCATGGTGTACGGCCCGCTGGCGGCGTTCATGGTCGAGCTGTTCCCGGCGCGCATCCGCTACACGTCGCTGTCCCTGCCCTTCCACCTGGGTGCGGGCTGGGTCGGCGGCATGCTGTCGTTCGTCGTGACGGCGATGAACGTGTCCAGCGGCAATGTGTACTTCGGCCTCTGGTATCCGGTCTCGATCGCCGCCATCGCCTTTGTCGTCGGCATGGTGTTCGTGCCCGAGACCCGTGGCCGCAACCTGGATACCTGATCCCACTGTGCCCCCTGTAGCCCTGTAGCCCGGCTTCGTCCTCTGGCGCGAAATTTGCTCAGTACACTGCAGTTAATGATCAGCATACTGATCGCTGCACCAAGACGAAGCCATCTGGTTTTCTATCCCGGTTCCCGAACCCCACTCACCCTGTCTGGAGCGCCCCCATGAAGTCTCTGCACAACGCACGCCGCACCCCGATTCCTGCCTTGATCCCCGCCCTGATCGCCCTGCTTTGCAGCACCGCCGCGCTGGCGGATGCCAACGGCGTCAAGGTTGGCGTGATTACCGATATGTCCGGCTCCTACGCCGATCTCTCGGGCCGCGGCTCGGTGCTCGCGGCGCAGATGGCCGTGGAAGAGTTCGGCGGCAAGGCGCTCGGCAAGCCGGTCACGGTGCTCTCTGGCGACCACCAGAACAAGGCGGACATCGCCTCGTCGCTGGCGCGCCGCTGGTTCGACACCGATGGCGTGGACATGGTGATCGATTTCCCCAACTCCTCCACCGCGCTGGCGGTGCAGGAAATCGCCAGGCAAAAACAGAAGATCAATATCGTCTCCACCGGCGGCGCCATGGCGCTGACCAACCAGAACTGCTCGCCCACCGGCTTTCACTGGGGCTGGGATACGTATTCGGTGTCGGCGCCGCTGGTCAAGCGGCTGATCGCCGACGGCAAGAACAGCTGGTACTACATCACCGTGGACTACGCGCTGGGCCAGTCACTGGAATCGGATTTCCGCAAGGAGGTGGAGGCCAGCGGCGGCAAGAACGTGGGCAGCACCAAGCATCCGCTTAACGCCAGCGATTTCAGCAGCCCCATCGTGGCCGCCTCTGCGTCCAAGGCCAAGGTGGTGGTGCTGGCCAACGCCGGCAACGACATGATCAACGGCGTCAAGGCCGCGGGCGAGTTCGGCCTGATCAAGGGCGGACAGACCGTGATCACGCCGTCGACCTTCATCACCGACCTGAAGAGCCTGGGCCCGAGCGTGGCGCAGGGCCTGACCTATGTGGACCCATTCAAGCTCGACCTCGACGCCAGGTCAAAGGCCTTCGTGGAGCGCTTCTACGCCAAGCACAAGGCTTACCCGACGCACGGGCAGATCGGCGTGTATTCCGGTGTGCTGCACTACCTGAAGGCGGTTGAGGCGGCCAGGACGGTGGATGGCCCGGCGGTAGCGGAAAAGATGCGCGCCCTGGCGGTCAACGACGACTTCGTGCATGCCGGCAAGGTGCGCGTGGATGGCCGCATGGTGCATGACATGTACCTGGCGCAGGCCAAGACGCCGGCGGAGTCCAAGGGCCCGTGGGACCTGGTCAAGTACATCAGCACCATCCCCGGCGACTCGGCATTCCGCCCGCTGTCCGCCAGCGAATGCGCACTGGTGAAGAAGTGAGCCGCGATGCAGAACCAACCTGCCAAGACCCAACCTGCCAAGACCCAAAAGCGGAGCACGCATGAGCCAGGCTGACGTCATCCTTGAAACCCGGGGGCTCACCAAGGAGTTCAAGGGCTTCACCGCCGTCAGCCAGGTCGACCTGCGCGTTCGGCGTGGCGCCATCCACGCCCTGATCGGGCCCAATGGCGCCGGCAAGACCACGTGCTTCAACCTGCTGACGAAGTTCCACTCGCCCTCCGCCGGGACCATCCTGTTCAACGGCGAGGACATCACGCGGGCGCGCCCCGCCCAGATCGCCCGCAAGGGCGTGATCCGGTCCTTCCAGATCTCGGCGGTGTTCCCCCAGCTCACCGTGATGGAAAACGTGCGGGTGGCGCTGCAGCGCAAGCTCGGCACCGCCTATCACTTCTGGAAGAGCAAGCGCTCGCTGGACGAGCTCAACGACCGCGCGGTCGCGCTGCTCAAGGCCGTCGGCCTGGAGGGCTTTGCCGACCTGCCGACCGCCGAGCTGGCCTATGGCCGCAAGCGTGCGCTGGAGATCGCCACCACGCTGGCAATGGACCCCGAGCTGATGCTGCTCGACGAGCCCACGCAAGGCATGGGGCACGAGGATGTGGAGGTAGTGACCGCCTTGATCAAGCAGGTTTCCGCCGGACGCACCGTACTGATGGTGGAACACAATATGAGCGTGGTGTCGTCCATCGCCGAGCGCATCACCGTGCTCCAGCGCGGCGCCATCCTGGCGGAAGGGCCATACGAGGAAATGACGCGCAACCCGCAAGTGATGGAAGCGTACATGGGCACGGCCGATGCCGAACCGGCGGAGGCCGCATGATGAGCCAACCCACGAGCCAATCCACCCCCGCCCTGCAGATCCAGGACCTGCACGCCTGGTACGGCGAATCCCACATCCTTCATGGCGTGGACCTGACCGTCAACCCGGGCGAAGTCGTCACCGTGCTGGGCCGCAACGGCGCGGGCCGCACCACCACCATGCGCGCCATCATGGGGCTGGTCGGCGCCCGCAAGGGCTCGATCCGCGTCAACGGCACCGAGACCATCGGCATGAAGACGCACCGCATCGCGCCGCTGGGCCTGGGCTATTGCCCGGAAGAACGCGCGATCTTCTCCAGCCTGTCGTGCGAGGAAAACCTGATGCTGCCGCCGGTGTTCAAGCCTGACGTTGCAACATCAGGCCGCGAGCCGATGCCGCTGGACGAGATCTACGCGATGTTCCCCAACCTGTGGGAACGCCGCAAGAGCCAGGGCACGCGCATGTCGGGCGGCGAGCAGCAGATGCTGGCCGTCGCCCGCATCCTGCGCACCCGCGCGAGCGTGCTGCTGCTCGATGAAATCTCCGAAGGCCTGGCCCCCGTCATCGTCCAGACCCTCGCCAGAATGATCACCACGCTCAAGAAACGCGGCTACACCATCGTCATGGTGGAGCAGAACTTCCGCTTCGCCGCGCCACTCGCCGAGCGCTTCTACGTGATGGAGCACGGCCGCATGGTGGAGTGCTTCGACGCCAGCGCGCTCGCGCGCAAGATGCCCAAGCTGAACGCCCTGCTTGGCGTGTAAGGAACCCTCGTCATGGAATTTTTTGGCATACCCATGCCCGCACTGCTGAGCCAGTTGCTGCTCGGACTCGTCAACGGCTCGTTCTACGCCATCCTGAGCCTTGGGCTGGCAGTCATCTTTGGCCTGCTCAATGTCATCAACTTTGCCCATGGCGCCCTGTTCATGCTGGGCGCCGTGCTGGCCTGGATGGGGCTGGCCTACCTGGGGCTGGGCTACTGGCTGATGCTGCTCCTCGCCCCGCTCGTCACCGGCGTGCTGGGCGTGGTGCTGGAGCGCACCATGCTGCGCCGGCTCTATCGCTTCGATCACCTCTATGGCCTGCTGCTGACGCTAGGCATCTGCCTGCTGATCGAAGGGCTGCTGCGCTCGGCGTATGGCGTCTCCGGCCTGTCCTACGCCACGCCCGAGGCGCTGACGGGCGCCACCAGCGTGGGCTTCATGGTGCTGCCCAACTACCGCGCCTGGGTGGTGGCGGCCTCGCTGGTGGTGTGCTTCGCCACCTGGTACGTGATCGAGAAGACGCGGCTTGGCGCCTACCTGCGCGCCGGCACGGAGAACCCGCGCATGGTGGAAGCATTCGGCATCAACGTGCCGTTGCTGGTGACGCTGACCTACGCCTTCGGCGTGGGGCTGGCCGCCTTTGCCGGCGTGCTGGCCGCGCCCGTGATGCAGATCTCGCCCCTGATGGGCCAGAACCTGATCATCACCGTGTTCGCCGTGGTGGTGATCGGCGGCATGGGCTCGATCCTCGGTTCCATTTTTACAGGGCTGGGCCTGGGCGTGTTCGAAGGCATGACCAAGGTGTTCTACCCGGAAGCCTCGGCAACCGTCGTCTTCGTGGCCATGGTGTGCGTGCTGATGGTGCGCCCCGCCGGCCTGTTCGGAAAGGAAAAATAATGACCGTTGACTCTCGCGCAAGACTGACCGGCGCCTTGCTGATGGCGGCCGTCGCGCTTGCCCCCTTTCTCGGCGCCTACCCGGTGCTGGCGATGAAGCTGATGTGCTTCGCCTTGTTTGCCTGCGCCTTCAACCTGCTGCTGGGCTTTACCGGGCTGCTGTCCTTCGGCCATGCCGCGTTCTTTGGCGGCGCGGCCTATGCCTGCGGCTACGTGATGAAATCCCTGCACGCCACGCCGGAGCTCGGGCTGCTGGCCGGCACGGCGTTCGGCGCGCTGCTCGGCCTGGCCTTTGGCGCGCTGGCGATCCGGCGTCAGGGCATCTACTTTGCGATGGTGACGCTGGCGCTGGCGCAGATGTTCTACTTCTTCTGCCTGCAGGCTCCGGTGACGGGCGGCGAGGACGGCTTGCAGGCGGTGCCGCGCGGCAGCCTGTTCGGGCTGTTCTCGCTGGAGGGCGACCTGACGATGTACTACGTGGCGTCCATCGTGGTCGGCGCCGCACTGCTGCTGATCGCGCGGGTGGTGAACTCGCCTTTCGGTCAGGTGCTGCGGGCCATCAAGGAAAACGAGCCGCGCGCCATCTCGCTGGGCTACGACACGGACAGGTTCAAGCTGCTGGCCTTTGTGCTGTCGTCCGCGCTGGCGGGACTGGCAGGCGCATTGAAGACGCTGGTGCTCGGCTTTGCCACGCTGACCGACGTGCACTGGGCCATGTCCGGATCCGTCATCCTGATGACGCTGGTGGGTGGCATGGGCACCTTGTCCGGGCCAATCCTGGGCGCGCTGGTGATTGTCGCGGTCGAAAACAAACTCGGCGATGCCGGCAGCAGCCTGGCCGCGATGACGGGCGTGGACTGGTTCAATACGCTGGGAGAGTCGGTCAGCATGGTCACAGGCCTGATTTTCGTGGTCTGCGTGCTCACCTTTCGCCGCGGCATCATGGGCGAGGTGCAAGCCCTGCTGGAGCGCCGGGCCGCGCAGGCGCGCCCTGCCCCGGCCAGCGCCGCCACGCCCTTGCACGGCCATTCCGCCACCTCGGCCACCTCGGCCGCCTCGGCGACGCTCAAGGGTTAACGCTGATTCAGTCGGCAATTTAAATCAGTACACTGAGCATTAATACTCAGCATACTGATCAAAGGAGATGCATCATGCCTTGGACCAAGATCGCCACTACCGGCCAGCTTCAGGACGATGAAGTGATGCCGCTCACGCTAGGCGACGCGCAGCTGGCCCTGTACCGCAGCGAAGGGGAGTACTTCGTCACCGACAACGTCTGCACGCACCAGTACGCGCTGCTGTCCGACGGCTATCTGGAGGATGGCTGCATCGAATGCCCGCTGCATCAGGCGCGCTTCGATATCCGCACCGGCCAGGCCATGTGCGCGCCCGCCACCCAGGGCATCAAGGTCTACCCGGTCAAGATCGTGGACAGCGATGTCCTGGTCGATGTCATGGTCACCGCCTGAGCGCCGGCCATGTCACAAGACGCCCCCATCCTGATCATCGGCGCCGGCCAGGCTGGCGCCACGGCCGCCGCCGCGCTGCGCACGCTGGGCCATGACGGCGGCATCGTCATGGTCGGCGGCGAGGCCCATGCGCCGTATGAGCGCCCCCCGCTGTCCAAGGCCGTGCTGGCGGACGAACAGCAAGACGAGCGCATCGGCGTGCACACGGCGGGCTTCTATGCCGAGCGAGGCATCGACTTGCGCCTGGCCACCACCGTGGCCTCGCTCGATCCCGCCAGCGCCACGGCGCATTGCGCCGATGGCCAGGCGATTTCCTTCAGCCGCTGCCTGCTGACGACCGGTGGGCGTGCCCGCACCCTGCCCGCCTTGCCCGAGGGGCAGCCCCGGGTGCATTACCTGCGCTCGCTGGCCGATGCGCGCGGCTTGCGGGCCGCGCTGCGCCGCGAGCGCGCGGTGCTGGTGATCGGCGGCGGTTTCCTTGGACTGGAAACCGCATCCAGCGCCCGCGCCATGGGGCTGGCGGTGACAGTGGTCGAAGCCGCGCCGCTGTTGCTGCAGCGCGCCGTGCCGAGCGTGTTCTCGGACTGGCTGGCGCAACGCGCGCGCGGCCTCGGCATCGACCTGCGCCTGGGCTGCGAGATCGCGTCGATCCCGCCGGCCGCGGACGAGGTTGCCGTCATGCTGGCGGACGGCACCGCCTTGCGCGCGCCGTTGGTGGTGGTGGCCATCGGGCTGCAGCCCAACGTGGGCCTGGCAGAGGCAGCCGGGCTTGCGCTCCACCCGGGCAACGGCGGCATCCGGGTCGACGCGCACTGCCGCACCAGCGCGCCGGGTGTGTTTGCCGCCGGCGATTGCACCAGCCAATACCAGCCGTTGTTTGGCCAGGAGATGCGCCTGGAGTCGTGGCAGAACGCCAATGAGCAGGCCCGCATCGCCGCGGCCGCCATGCTCGGCGTGCCGACGGCCCCGGCCGCCTTACCCTGGTTCTGGACCGACCAGCTCGGCTGCAATATCCAGATGCTGGGCGCCATGGACCCCACGCTGCGCTACACGCTGCGCGGCAGCGCAGAAGCATCCGAGGGCGACACCCCCCCAAAATTCCTGTTGCTTGGCATGGCCGGCGCACAACTTCGCCACGCCATCGCCGTCAACGCGGGCGGCGACCTGCGCCAGCTCCGCAACCTGATCGAACAAGGCACCGCCTGCGATATCGGCTTGCTGTGCGACACGGCCCTGCCCTTGAAGCAGGCGGCGCGCGAAGCCGCCGCCGTGCGCGCGAGCGAAACCCAATCCTGAACGAGGAACGAAACATGTACCAGACCCATGCGGTCATCAACCGCACGCCGCGCGCCAAAGATGCCGAACTGGCCGCCTGCCTGTGGCCGGAGGACGCCCTGCATTTCATCCCTGACTGGGTGTACACCAGCAATGCCGTGTACGACCTGGAACTGGAGAAAATCTTCCGCGGCCGCTCGTGGAATTTCGTCGCGCTGGAGGCCGAGATTCCCAACTCGGGCGACTTCAAGCGTTCCTACGTCGGGCCGACGCCCGTCGTCGTGGCGCGCGCTGAAGACGGCTCCGTCAATGTCTTCGAGAACCGCTGCGCCCACCGCGGCGCGGAGTTCTGCCGGCATGGCCAGGGCAACGCCAAGGAGTTCGTCTGCCCGTATCACCAGTGGTCCTACGACCTGAAGGGCAACCTGCAGGGCGTGCCGTTCAAGCGCGGCGTGAATCGTGCCGGTGGCATGCCCAAGGACTTCCGCAATGAAGACCATGGCCTGGTGAAGCTGAACGTGGCCACGCGCAACGGGGTGATCTTCGCCTCGTACGCCAACGACATGGAACCGCTGGACGTGTACATGACGCCGGAAATCCTCAAGGATTTCGACGTGGTGTTCAACGGCAAGCCGCTCAAGATCCTCGGGTACTACAAGAACGAGTTGCCCTGCAACTGGAAGATGTACCACGAGAACCTGAAGGACCCGTACCACGCCACGCTGCTGCACTCCTTCCTGGTGGTGTTTGGCCTGCTGGTCGCCGGCAACGACTCCGCCATGATCGCGGACCCGGTGCACGGCCGCCACGGCACCATGGCGTCGGCCAAGAAGGAAGACAAGTATGCGGCGGTGAGCGACGAGAACAAGAAGGAGATGCGCTCCTACCACGAAGGCATGCGCCTGCAGGACGACCGCTTCCTGGAGTACATCAAGGAGTTCGATTCGCCGTGGTCCGTCACCATGCAGACCATCTGGCCGAACCTGATCGTGCAGCGCGAGATGAACACGCTGGGCGTGCGCCAGATCGTGCCCAACGGCCCGGACAGCATGCTGATGCAGTGGACCATGTTCGGCTATGAGGACGACACCGAGGAGATGACGCGCCACCGCCTGCGCCAGGGCAACCTGATGGGCCCGGCCGGCTTCCTTGGCCTGGAAGACAACGAAGCGATGAAGTTCGTGCAGGAGGGCGTGCGCCGCTCCAGCACCGACCGCAACGTGCTGAAGCTCGATCCCGGACACGTCGGCACCGCCAACTCGCTGATCTCGGAGTCCGCGATCCGCGCCATGTACCAGTACTACCGCAGCGTGATGGGGTTCTGAACAGCATGACACCGACAATCACCCCAACCATGACACCGATGGCGCATAGCCTCTTTCGCCCCTGCCAGCTGGCCCCCGCGCGCGCGCAAGCGCTGCGCATGGAGATCGACGCCTTCCACAGCGAATACTGCGCCGTGCTCGATGCCGGCATGGTGGAAACGTGGCCCGAGTTCTTTACCGAGGATTGCATCTACCGCGTCACCGCACGGGAGAACGTGGAACTCGGGCTGCCGGTGGGCCTGGTCTATGCCGAAGGCCGCGGCATGATGCACGACCGGGCGGTGGCGATTGCGCGCACCCAGATGTTCGCGCCGCGCTATATGCTGCATCTCGTCACCAATACGCGCGTCACCGATCAAGGCGAGTCTGGCGAGATCCAGGCCCAGGCCAGCTTCCTGCTGCTGCAAACGCTGGTGGAAGGGCCCACCACCATCCACATGGCGGGCACGTATCACGACCGCTTCGCCCGCATCGAGGGCAAGCTGCTGCTGGCCGAGCGCCAGGTCGTGTACGACACCACCATCATCGCCAACGACCTGGTGTATCCGGTCTGAGCGGGTATGGCCCAAGCGCCGGCGCCATGCCGGCGCACTGTCGCTACATGATGCGCAACACGGTGCGGCTATAGTCGTTGTTAGCCTCGACCAACGTCGACAGCAAGTCCATGAACACCTTGCGCTGCGCCGGGCGCAACGGCGCCAGCATGCGCTCCTGCGCGCGTTCCATATCGGCGCGCAGCGACGCCACCACGGTCTGCCCTTCCTTGGTCAGGTGCACGTGGCGCGTGCGGCGGTCGGCCGGATTGTCCTTGCGCTCGACCAGGCCACGTTCTTCCAGGCGGCGCACCACGTCGGCGGTGGTGGTGCGGTCAAAACCGACTTCCTGTCCCAGCGCGGTCTGGTCCAGCCCGGGCAACACGGACAATACCGTCAGGATGGCGTACTGCACCGGCGTGATGCTGGGAGATTTGCATTCCTCGAAAAACATGGCCACGTGGATCTGGTGCAGGCGACGCACCAGGAAGCCGGGCCGCGCCCACAGAAGCTCCTTGGCCGGGTCCGCTTCGGACGGCGCCGGATCCTCGACCGGAGGAGCGGAGCGCGTCGTTTGACGTTTTGCAGAGGACATTCAACTCACCAAATTCGTTAGCATGCTGACAAGTATAGACGACTGTCCCCACCCTGGTGCCGAAACGCACCGTTTCAGGTCCGCTCCGACGCGGCCGGCGCAGTCTGCCCGCTTTGCGCGATGCTTGCCCTGTCCCGATGCCGCGCCGCCGCCATGCAATCCCGGTACAGCTGCACGGTTTCGCGCCCGAGCGAGGCCAGCGAGAAGTTCGCCTCCACCCAGCCGCGCCCGCGCCAACCCATGCGGGCCGCGCGCCGAGGGTCCGCCGCCAGCTGGCACATGGCCTGCGCCAGGGCGTGCGCGTCGCGCGGAGGAACCAGCACGCCGTGGGCGCCATCGAGAAAGGTCTCGGGTATCCCGTCCAGCGCGGTGGCGATCACTGGCCTGCTGCAGCTCAGTGCCTCCAGTATCACCAGCCCCAGCGCCTCGCTGCCCACGGCCGGATGCACCAGCACATCGATCGCCTGCATCAGCGACGCTACATCATGCTCGAACGGCAGGAAGTGGATGCACCCGGCCAAACCCAGCGCCTGCGCCTCATGGCGCAACTGCGGGATCAGGTCGCCGTCGCCGACGCAAAGGAAATGCGCGTGCGGGTGCCGCGCCCGCACCTGCGCAGCGGCATTGACGAAGTAGAACTGCCCCTTGCCGTGGGGCCGTTGCGCCCCGCCGATCATCGCGTAGACCCACGCGTCCTGCGGCAGCCCAAGGGTCTCGCGCACGCGATAGCCGCGCAAGGCAATGCGGCGAAAGCGCTCGGTGTCAATCCCGCAGTAGATCCGCCGCAGCCGCAAGGCACGCTCCGGATCAACCCGGCGCAGCGACTCCTGCACCGCATCGGACACCGCGATCACGTTGGAGAACGCCGCCAGGTAGCGGCGCGTGCGCTCCTTGAGCTGGGTCATCAGGTGACGCGTCACCACCACCGATGCAGTTCGGCCAGACAGCATCCAGGCCGCGATCGCCACCCAGTAATCGCGCCCGTGATGCGCGTGGATGACATCGATGCGCTGCTCGCGGATATAGCGTGACAGCACCAGCGGCCAGACCACGCGCCCGGCATCCAGCGCAAGCACCTGGATGCCGGGCATGGCTTGCGCCGCGTCAATCCAGCGTGCGCGCGCCGGCGCGGCCAAGCTCACCACGCAATCCTGCAGCCGCAGGGCCCGGCACAGCGACAGCGTGTGCGAATCGATGCCGCCGCCATCCATCCGGGAGTTCAGCACCAGCACCCGCAACTGGCCGGCGGACAGCGCGGCGCCTCGGTCAGCGTGCATCATGACACCACCTCCATGCCGCGGCGATCTTCATAGGTAGTCGCCAGCTTCAGCAAAAAATGTCCGGCATGCGAGGTCCGCGCGACCGGCACGCGCGGCAGGCCGAACAGGTTGCCGCCGATCGCGGCGCGGCCGCGCTGCGTGGTCACCGCACTGTGGTAGCCGGCTTCCCGCACCAGGTCGGCGACAGGTTGATTGAATGCACCATAGGGATAGCAGAAGTGCCGCACCGGTGCCCCCAGCGCATCTTGCAGCGCGAGCTTGCTGCCCGCGATCTGGTCGCGCGCGGCATCGCCATCCATCCTGGTCAGGTCCACATGGGTGCGCGTATGCGCGCCGACTTCCATGCCCGCACGGGTCCAGGTGCGCAGTTCCTGCATGGTCATCAGGGGCGTCTCCGGCACGCCAATGGCCGTGTCCCAGGCATTGGTCCTGCCGAGCAGGCTGCTGACCGCATAGCAGGTTGCGCTGAACCCGCAACGCTGCAGCACTGGCAGCGCATGGTCCAGGTTGTTCCGGTAGCCGTCGTCCAGCGTGATGCCCACCACCTTGCCGGCCTTATCGCCGCGCAGGTAAGGCAGCAGGTCGCGCAAGGCCAGGCCGCGATAGCCCATCAGCCGGAGCAGGCGCATCTGCCAGGAGAAATCGCGCACGGCCACCACAAGGCTGCGCATCGGTGTGCCACGCGGCGGCGGCGCATCGATCTGGTGGTACATCAGGATGGGGATTCGCGGTGTCATGTCTTCCCTCGGCGAACAGGAGCAAAGCAGAACGGAGTTGCGCAGCCGGTGCGGCCGGTGCAGCCGGTGTGGCTAGAAGCGGTACTTGAGCGCCGTCAGGCCAACGAACGACTGTTTCGACTGCACGATCGGGCTGTTGGCGCTGTCACCCAGCAAGCGGGTCACGGCCACCGTGCTGTTTACCGACCAGGAGGGCGAGATCTCGTATTCCCAGGACACGGCCACGCTGGCGCGGTCGAATCCCGCCTTGGTGGTGTAGGGGCGGAACTGGCTGTTCGCGGCTTGCGCGTCGGTCACGCCGTAGAAGGTCTGGGTGTACTTGCGCGAGCCGAAATGCAGGCTGGGGCTGACGCTGACGAGGTGCTTGCCGGCCTTGTACACCGGCACGGACAGGTCGATATGGCCGCTCAGGCCACGGTCGCGCTTGGTCATCGGCGCGTCGAGCGTCACGCTGAGTACGGCGCCGCCGTACACCGGCATGCCGACCTGCAACGCCCCAACCAGGGAACCCGGGATCCGCCCCATGCCTTTCAGGTGATCGGAGCCCGGCAGGTCGAAGCGCTTGCTGTCGGTGCGGCCCAGGTCGTAGTCGAGGCCAAACGACGCAAACATGCCGTTGGAGAACGTGTGGCCGTAGCCCGCGCCGCCGCGCAGGGGACTGATGAAAAAGCCATTGCCGAACTCCGCGCTGAACAGCGGGCCGCCGATCAGCCGGTACTCGTTGCTGCCCTCATAGCGCGGCGCGACGCCCAGGCCCAGTCCGACCGTGTAAATATTGTCGGCATACGCGCTGGCACAGCCAAGGCCGCTGGCCAGAAATGCGCCGGCCCACATCGATCTCTCCAACTTTCTTCTCAACATGCAATTCACCTAAGCCCCCTTGGATCAAGCCCCAGAGTCTAGGGACAGGGCCTATCGGTGTCTGTTGGAAAGTGACGCGAAACTGTGCGTAATTGTGCGTAATTGTCTCGAGTTGATACGAGCCGCTTCAGGGCGAAGCGTTAGCCTCTAGAATCGCTTCGCATTGGCCGGGCAAGACCAATGCGATCCACCCGACGAGATCCTTTCGCCCGCCGCCAAAGCGCGAAGGAGACAAGCCAAGATGTTCCGATCCCTCTTCAAGCTTTTTCTCTTGCTCAACCTGGGCGTGTTCGCTGCCTTTGCCGCGATCGACCATGTACTCATCCCCGCGTACCACCAGCAACTCAGCGAGAGCGAGCGCAAAGAGGTTGGAAGCTATGCCTTCCTGCTCACCGGCTACCTGGCGCGCCACCCGGGCCCAGCGCGCGAGGCCGCGCTGCAGACGTTGCGGCGCAACGCGAGAGAGGGCTTCGCCGTGGTCGGCATGCATGCCGTGGCCCATCTGGGCGAACGCCGCCTGCGCGACCTGCGCGACCTGCGCGACCTGCGCGACCTGCGCGACGACAAGATCGTGTTTGGCGATGATGGCGACGATGCCTACCTGCCCTTGCGCAACGGCCAGGTCCTGCATATCAGCCAAAGGAACGCGAGCCAGGCCAGGATCGAGTTGATCGCCTACACGCTGATCGCATCCGCCACGCTGCTCGCCGTGATTGGCTGGCTTTTTTATCACTGGCGCGAACTCAATGCCCTGCGCGAGGCGGCCAGGCAGTTCGGCCGCGGCAACCTTGCCGCCCGTGCGCGCTTGTCCAGGCGCGCCAACCTCTATCCGTTGACGCGCCAGTTCAACGACATGGCGTCGCGTATCGAGGCCTCCGTCATGCAGCAGCGCGACATGATCCACGGCATCTCGCATGAGCTCAAGACGCCGATCACGCGGCTGGAATTCGGCATCGCCCTGCTGCAGTCCGCCGATGCCCGGCCCGATCCGCTGCAGCGCGCGCAGCGCCTCGAGGCCCTGCGGCTGGACGTGCGCGAGCTGGATGCGCTGGCCCACGGCGGCCAGGCCTCGCTGGACAGCGGCGTGGCGGGCTGCACGCGCCTTGCCATCACGCTGCCCGCCCGGTACCTCGCGCCAGTGCCTGTGCCTCCATGTCCGGCACGGCGAGACTAATCGGGCAAATCCCACGCTGGCAAGGCCCGCCCTCGCCCAGCCGCACCGCGCGCCCCCGCCAACACAGGCGCGACGACAAAGCCGCACATCTCGCCACACTTTCATACAAGCGGGGATAGATTGCCCACAGACACGGCAGGCCTGTCCGTTCACAATCCCCTCATGCATCGCCACTGCCTTTGATTTCAAAAATAGGCCTCTGCGCCTATTCCCCAAGACATCCGCCGCAGATTGCCTGACCTTGATCCTTTTTCCGTAGATCCCCGCAACGCCAATGGCCCATCCCCCGAACCGCCGCAGGCACGGCCTGATCATCGCCATGCTCACCCTGTCCGCCATCATTGCGTTGGCGGCCTGGCGCCTGACACCCGGCAAGCACCCCGAGTACATCACCGCCACCGTCACCCGCGGCGACCTCGAAGTCACCGTGCTGGCCAATGGCGTATTGCAGCCCATCCGCCAGGTCGAAGTCGGCGCGCAGGTCAATGGCCAGCTCAAATCGCTGAAGGTGAAGCTCGGCGACAAGGTCAAGCAGGGTCAGTTGCTGGCCCAGATCGACCCGGTGCTGCTGGAGAATGCGCTGCGCCAGGCGAATGCCGCCGTGGCCAGCGGCAAGGCCCAGCGTGACGCCAAGCGCTCGCGCCTGCGCCAGGCCCGCCTGAACTGGCAACGCCAGCGCGAGCTGCAGTCGCAGGAGGCGGCCTCGCGCCAGGACCTTGAAATCGCCGAAGCCGACCTGCGCTCGCTGGAGGCCGAGCTGATCGCTCTGGACGCCGATATCGCGCAGCTCAGCATCAAGGCCGAGTCCGCCCGCATCGACCTTGGCTACACCCGCATCGTCGCGCCGATGGACGGCGAGGTAGTGGCGCTCACCACGCTGGAAGGCCAGACCGTGGTGGCGTCCTACCAGGTACCGACCATCCTCAAGCTGGCCAACCTCGATGCCATGACCGTCAAGGCGCAGGTGTCGGAGGCCGATGTGATCCGCATCGCCGACCGGCAGGCGGTCTACTTCACCATCATGGGCGAGCCGGACCGCCGCTACCACGCGTCGCTGCAGGCCATTCAGCCGTCGCCGGAGAAGATCAACAACGCCGTGTTCTTCAATGCGTTGTTCGACGTGCCCAATCCGGGCCACAAGCTGCGCATCGATATGACGGCACAGGTGGCCATCATGCTGGGCGAGGCCAGGAACACGCTGCTGGTGCCCTTGGCCGCGCTGGGGCCGCGCGGCCAGGACGGCAGCGTGGAAGTCCGCGTGCTGCACCCGGACCAGCGCGTGGAGACGGTGAAGGTGCGCACAGGCCTGAGCAACAACGCGCATGCGCAAGTGCTGAGCGGCCTGGCGCAAGGCGACCGCGTCATCACCGGCGATGCCGGCGCCGTCAACGCGGAGGCCAGGCCATGACGCATGCCCCGCTCTTGCTGTTGCAGCATGTGGAGCGCACGTTCCGCGCCGGCGACCAGGACATCCCCGTGCTGCGCCAGGTCAGCCTGGCCATCTGCGCGGGCGAGATGGTCGCCATCGTCGGCGCGTCCGGCTCCGGCAAGTCCACGCTGATGAACATCCTGGGCTGCCTGGACCAGGCCAACGCTGGCCGCTACCTGGTGGCGGGCCAGGACGTGACGGCCCTGGACGATGACGCGCTGGCCCGCCTGCGCCGCGAGCGCTTCGGCTTTATCTTCCAGCGCTACCACCTGATGGCCCAGCTTTCCGCCGCGGACAACGTGGAGGTGCCGGCCATCTACGCCGCCACCGACCGCGCCGCGCGCCGTGCCCGCGCCCTGCAGCTACTGGAGCGGCTGGGCCTGGGCGAGCGCGCCGGACACCGCCCTTCCCAGCTCTCCGGCGGCCAGCAGCAACGCGTGAGCATTGCCCGCGCGCTGATCAACGGCGGCCAGGTGATCCTGGCGGACGAACCCACGGGCGCGCTGGACAGCCATAGCGGCAAGGAAGTCCTGGCCATCCTGCGCGAGCTGCATGCGCTCGGCCACACCGTGATCATCGTCACCCACGACATGGGACTGGCGCGCAACGCCGAGCGCATCATCGAGATCGCCGACGGCCGTATCGTGGCCGACCGCGCGAACCGGCCGCCGCGGGCCGAGGATGAGCCGGGCAGCAGCCTCGTGCAAGCCAGGCCGGCCACGCAAGCCCCGGGGGCCGGCGGCAACGCCGAGGCTCCGCTGCGGCGTGCGCGCGCCTGGCAGGGCTTCACCGAGGCCTTTTCCATGGCCTGGGGCGCATTGATGGCGCATCGCATGCGCACCGCGCTGACCATGCTGGGCATCATCATCGGCATCGCCTCCGTGGTGTCGATCGTGGCCATCGGCGAAGGCGCCAAGCGCTACGTGATGGCGGATATCCGCGCCATCGGCGCCAACACGCTCGAGATCTTCCCCGGCAAGGATTTTGGCGACGACCGCGCCGCCGGCATCCGCACCCTGGTGGCCGCCGATATCGAGGCCCTGCACGCGCTGCCGTATGTGGACAGCGCCACTGCGATCACCAGCAAGGTCCAGCGCCTGAGGTACCGCAGCGTCGACGTCAACGCCACTGTGCATGGCGTGGGCGCCAGCTTCTTCCGCGTGCGTGGCCTGGGCCTGACGCAAGGCGCGGCCTTCCTGCCGGACGAGCTGCGCAGGCACGCGCAAGTGGCCGTGATCGACGAAAAAACCCGCCGCAAGCTGTTCGGCAATGCCTTGAGCGCGCTGGGCCAGATCATCCTGGTGGGCAACCTGCCTTGCGTGGTGATCGGCGTGGCGCGCGAGAAGAAAACCATGTTCGACGACAACGGCAGCAGCCTCAATATCTGGCTGCCCTACACCACCGCGGGCAGCCGCATCTTTGGCCAGTCGCATTTCGACGAGCTGTCCGTGCGCATCCGCGATGGCCAGCCCAGCGCGGCGGCCCAGCAAGCCATCGAGCGCCTGCTGACGCTGCGCCACGGCAAGAAGGACTTTTTTACCTACAACATGGACAGCATCGTCAAGACCATGGAACGCACCGGGCAGGCGCTCACGCTGTTCTTGTCGGCGGTCGCCGTGATCTCGCTGCTGGTCGGCGGCATCGGCGTGATGAACATCATGCTGGTCTCGGTGACCGAGCGCACCCGCGAGATCGGCATCCGCATGGCCGTGGGGGCCCGCCAGCGCGACGTGCTGATGCAGTTCCTGACCGAGGCCGTGCTGGTATGCCTGCTGGGCGGGGTGATCGGCACCGCCGTGGCCTACCTGATCGGGCTGGCGCTGGCGCTGCTGATCCCGCAATGGCAGATGGTGTTCTCCGCCGGCGCGGTTGCCGGCGCCTTCCTGTGTTCGACACTGACCGGCGTGGTGTTCGGCTATGTGCCGGCGCGCAACGCCGCACGCCTGCAACCGATCGAGGCGCTTGGCCATGAATAAGCGCAGTCCGCATTCTCTACGGCCACCACGGCCGCCACATTCTCCGCGCGCGTTGCCAGTGCGCCTGCTCGCCGCGCTGCCGGTGATCGCCGTTGCCCTGAGTGCTTGCAGCGGACTGCGCACGCCGGAGGTGGATCCCGCGCTGGACGTGCCGCAGCACTGGCAACATGCGCCCCGGCAGGACACGGCCGGGCAGCCGGGCACGGCGCTGGAGCCGCACGCCTGGTGGGAGGCCTTTGGCGATCCACAGCTGAGCGCGCTGGTCGCGTCCGCACTGGCAACCAACAACGATCTCGCCATTGCCGCGCTGCGCTTTGAGCGCGCCCGGCTGCGCGCGGGGCTGGCCGCCACCAACCGCGCGCCCGAACTGAGCGCGCAGGCCAGGGGCACGCGCCAATGGAGCCTGGACGGCCCCGGGCGGCGCGACGAAGGGGGGATCAATGCGACAGTGAACTATGAGATCGACCTGTGGGGGCGGCTGGCCAGCCTGCGCGGCGCGGCGGACTGGGAAGCGCGCGCGAGCGCGGCCGACCTCGAAGCCGCAACCATCGCCCTGGCGGCCACCACGGCCACGCTGTACTGGCGCGCCGGGCTGTTGAACGAACTGATCGACATCTCCGGCCAAAGCCTCGCGGACGCACGGCGCACGCTTGGCCTGGTGGGCGCGCGCTACCGCGCCGGCGCAGTGTCCGGCCTGGACCTGGCGCAAGCCGAGCAGCAACTGGCCGCCCTGCTGGCCGAGCGTACCGTGCTGGACCAGCAGCGCAGCGAAAACCGCCAGGCCCTGGCCATCCTGTTCAACCGTCCGCCCGGGCAGGGCGTGGCCGAGCCGCAGGCCTTGCCCGTCGAAGCGCTGCCGCGCATCGCCGCCGGCATTCCCGCCGCGGTTATCGGACGTCGGCCCGACGTGCGGCAGGCCGAATGGCGCCTGCGCGCCGCCCTGGCAAACGCCGACGCAACCCGCGCCAGCTTCTACCCCAAGCTGACGCTGACCGGCATCGTCGGCACCGGCAGCGCGGCGCTGGCTTCGCTGCTGCGCGATCCCACCGCGCTGCTCGGCGCCGGACTGAGCCTGCCCTTCCTGCAATGGAACACCACGCAGCTGACAATACAGGTGTCGCAGAACGAGTACCAGGAAACGGTGGTGCAATACCGGCAGTCGCTGTACACGGCCTTTGCCGAAGTGGAAAACGCGCTGTCCGACCATACAGGGCTGGGCGTGCGCGCGGATCGGCTGGCGGAATCGCTGGAGTCCGCGAGCCGGGCGGAGCGGCTTAGCGCGGCGCGCTACCGCGCCGGCGCCACCGCGCTGCAGCCCTGGCTCGATGCGAAGGAGACGTTGCGCCAGGCAGCGGCGGCGGCGGCGCGCAACCGCTTTGACCGGCTGGTGAACATCACGAGCTTGTACAAGGCGTTGGGGGGGCCGCCGGTGGAGAGCGGGGCTTAAGGGTCCGGGCTACTCCAGCGCGGCGCCCTTGCGCTCCGGAATCAGGAACAGCGTGGCCAGGATATCCAGCACATAGATCGACGCCAGCATGGCAATGGCGGTGCCGAACGAATAGCTGGCGGCCAGCGCGCCGACCACCAGCGGGCCAAAGCCGCCCACGCCACGGCCGATATTGAACAGCACGTTCTGCGCGGTGGCGCGGGCCTGCGTGGGATACAGCTCCGAGATCAGCGCGCCGTAGCCGCCGATCATGCCGTTGACGAACAGGCCCATCACCGCGCCGCCGAACAGCAGCGCGTAGGGCGTCGATAGCTGGGAGTAGACAAAGACCATCACCACCGCCCCGGCCTGGTAGATCAGGAAGGTGGGCCGGCGGCCGATGCGGTCCGCGAGCTGGCCGAACACCCAGATCCCGATGGCCATGCCGATGATGGTCACCGAAGTCCACAGCGCGGACTTGGTCAGCGAGTAATTGAACTGCTTGGCCAGGTAGGTCGGCATCCAGATCATCAGGCCGTAATAGCCGAAGTTCTGCACCGAGCACAGCACCACCACGCCCAGGCTGGCACGCGCGGTCGCGGCATCCGCCACCAGCATCTTGAGCGGGTTGCCCTTGCGCGCCACCTTGCTGCTGGCAACAAACACTTCCGGCTCGCCGATAAAGCGGCGCACCACGAACGACGCCACCGCCGGCAGCACGCCGATGGCAAACATGCCGCGCCAGCCGATATAAGGCAGCAGTACCGGCGTCAGCAGCGCCGCGGCAAGCACGCCCGCCTGCCAGCCAAGGCCCACATAGGAGGAAACGCGGGCACGCTGGCCGGGCCGGCAGGCCTCGGTGGCCAGCGCCATGCCGATGCCGAACTCGCCGCCAAGGCCAAAGCCGGCAATGGTCCGGTAGGCCAGCAGGTCCCAGTAGCCCTGCGCGAGCGCGCACAGGCCGGTGAAGACGGCAAACAGCAGGATGGTCCAGGTCAGCACCTTCACCCGGCCCACGTAATCGCTCAGGATGCCGAAGAAGATGCCGCCGGCCACCGCGCCCACCAGCGTCCAGGTGACCAGCGAGCCCGCCTGGGTGCTGGTCAGCCCGAGGCCGGCAGACACCGCGCTCAAGATAAAGCCGAGGATAAGCAGGTCGAAGCCGTCCAGCGCGTAGCCGACCGCCGAGGCGATCACGGCCTTGCGAGCGTAGGCGCCCTGCTCCCGTTCCGTGAGGCCTTGCCGGCCGTGCGGTGGATTTGCTGCCGCGGCCGGCTCCAGCCCGGTCACCGCGGCGGCGTTGGCATTGGCGTTGCCCTGTGTCATGTCGATTCCCGTGCGCCACAAGCGAAAAATTTTGCGAGATTCTACTCTCGTGGCTGGCCGGCTGGCCGGGAAGGGAGAAAGGGGGGAAGATAGAAAACGAATGACGCACGAATTGCATTCGGCGCGGGAGCAACAATCGGACAGCCAGCCAGACATTGCACGCACGGAACGGGAAAAATGCTAACCAGAATGTATGCGAGCCTTTGTTTCTATGGCGATCAATTCGATCCCGAGGCGCTTGCCGACACCATAGGGCTCAGCACCTACGACTACTCTCGGAAAGGGGAACGCCAAGCACTGGGCGTCGTTCCTCACTCGGTCCTGAAAGTGACATCCCGCGATGAGATCGAGGGATGTTCAGCGGATGAGCACATCATGTCGCTGATAGAGAAGATCTCCCCGATGTATCAGCACATCCGCGCGGCGCTCGGCAGCGATGGCTATATCTTGTGCTTTCTGTTCTGCGAGGGGGATATCGAAAACGTCGGCGTCTACGTATCACCGCAGACACTCCGGCAATTGGCTGCGATCGATGCTGGGCTTTCCATCGACACCTGGGCGCCTGCCGCGCCCCCAGGCCCCGAAGACGGCAACGAGGATGCGCCATATCACCTGCGCCATTGAATGGTCGCCGATGACGACCCGCATCAAGCCGCTTCACCCGCCGTTCGATACTGGCTTGGGGTGACGCCCGCCCTCTTGCGCATCAGGCGCCTGAGCGCCGTGGCATCCTCATAGCCCACTTGCTCGGCAACCTGCTCGACGGACATCCGGCTCGATTCGATCAGCATGCGGGCGCGGTTGAGCCGCACGCTCTGCACCAGCGCCAAGGTACTCTTGCCCGTGGCCTCGCGCACGCGCCGCGACAGCGTTCTCTGGGACATGGCGAACTCGTCCGCCAACACCTGGATGCTGGGTGGCTGCGGCAACGCGGATTCGATCCGTGCCACCAGCCGGCCGACCAGCGCATTGCCGTTGGACAACATGGCCGGCACCACGAAGCGCGCTTGTGCTTGCCGGCCGTCGATCAGCAGGACCCGGCTCACCGCGTCGGCAAGCGCAACGCCAAACCGGCTGCGCAACAGGTGAAGCATCAGATCGGCCTGTGCAAATGCCGCGCCGGCGGTGCTCACGGACTCATCCGCGCAGACCATGCGGTCGGCATCGACGATGCAACGCGGCTCCAGGCGCTGCAACTCGGCTGCCAGCCACCAGGATGTCGTGACCCGGCGCTGCGCCAGCAGGCCCGCGGCCTGTAGCAAGAACACCGCGGAGCAGGATGCCGCGACATGGCCGCCAGCGGCGGCATGCGTGGCAACAGCCCGGGCCGCCAGCCGCGCATCCTCCTGCGCCAGCCGGCTGGCGATGGCGTTGGCATCGTCGATGCCCAGCCCCGGCACGATCCAGGTCGTCGCATGCCTGGCCTGCGCACGCGGCCGCGTTGGCAAGGCCGCGGCTTCGATATGCATGCCGCCGCTCAACGGCACGGAACGCCCGGACGTCGATACAACGCGCCAGGTCGGCCGGGGCAGATGCATGCGCGGCGCAAGCAACGAAGCCGCGCGCAGGATATCCAGCGTCGTAGCCACGCTGGTTGAGTAGGCGCCGGACAGCGCCAGAACGGTGAAATCCCTCATTGGCCGAAAACGCCCTAAAGATGTCTAAATTGACACTCAAAGTCTACCCGACCGAAGCGTCTAATGCACCTACCCCAACGACAACCACGCTTCGATGCCCAATATCCTCGTCAACATTCCCAAAGGCGCGTTTGCCGGCCCTGCCCGCGCAGATCTCGCCCGCCGCATCAGCGACGCCGCCGCCATGGCTGAGCGCATGCCCGACGACCCGCGCAAGCGCTTCGCGATCTGGGTCGTGATCGAAGAAGCGGAGGCCGGCTTGTGGACGTGCGGCGGCGTCGACATGTCATCGCAGGTGCTGCCCTGCATCGCGACGGTCTATGTGCCCGCAGGCGTGCTGGACGCGCCGGCCAGGGCGTTGTACGTGCGGTTGATGCACGACGCCTTCCAGCAGGCTCGGCCAGCCGGCGACCAGCGGCGCCTGGCCACCTCGGTGAGGCTCCACGATGTGGCCGACGGCACCTGGGGGGTCAATGGCGATGTCTGGCAGTTGCCCCGCTTCGCGCTGGTGGCCGGCTACGCGCACCTGCAGCATCTGGCCGACGCGGCCTGACTATCCAGCGCACAGGAGACGACGCCATGGCGAACCGCAGCATGATGGAGGAAGATCCCCTTGACGATTTCACGCACCGCACGATCACGCTCGACGGCGTGGCCAAAGTGGTCCACGTGGCAGGCTCGGGGCCTGCCGTGATCGTCATGACGGAGATGCCGGGCATCAGCCCGCACGTCGCACGCTTTGCCCGGTGGGTACGCGATGCGGGCTTGACGGTCTATATGCCGTCGCTCTTCGGCCGCGACGGGGCAGTGCCGGACGCCGAGGCAGGTGCGGCGGTCTTTCGGCGCGCCTGCGTTAGCGCAGAGTTTCGCGCATTCGCTGCCAATCAGGCGAGCCCGGTGACACAGTGGCTAAGGGCGCTGGCGAGGCTGGCGCACCAGGAATGCGGCGGCCCCGGCGTCGGTGCCATCGGCATGTGTTTCACCGGCAACTTCGCGCTGTCGATGATGCTTGAGCCGGCGATGCTGGCGCCGGTGATCTGCCAGCCCTCGCTGCCGTTGGATGATCCGGGTGGCATCGAAATGGCGCCCCGGGAGCTCGCCGTGGTGCGCGAGCGGCTCGAGCGGGAGGATCTCACGGTGCTGGCGTATCGATTTGAAGGCGATCGGTTTTGCAGGGCGGAACGCTTCACTGCGTATGCCGAGGCCCTTGGCGACCGATTCGTGGGACGCGCGCTGCCGGACAGCGCCGCCAACCCCGATGTCCCTGCCTTCTTTGCCCAGCACGTGCCTTGCCCGCACAGCGTCGTCACCGTCCACCTGATCGACGAAGCTGGCGAGCCGACAGTGGCCGCGCGCGACGAAATCCTGTCGTTCTTTGTGCGGCGCCTTGGCGAGGCGCGCCGAAGCACCAACCTCAATCCGGCAACCCCTTAACCCGCGACAGCGCATCGACACGTTTCAACGGTTGCCCGGAAATCGGCGCTAGGCTCTCGCTGCCGCAAGCGCATTGCCCGAACGGCACGGCAATGTCGGGGTCAGCGCTGCAAGCCGTGCAACCTGCCCTCCCCCGCAAGCATCGCTCTTCTCCGAGCGCACTCCCTCCAAAGCCTTACCGCCGCGCCAGCGGCTGCCTGCACTCGCCAGCTCAAACGGGCTCGAACGGGCTCGAACGGCCTGGCTGCAACCCCTCCTTGACAACCAGACTCCATGCATTACCATACGCACATCCATTTTATGGATCTTGGTTCCATAAAATGGAACTCGATAAAAAAGAGAAAAAACGCTGGAGGAGAATCGATGCATCGGAAGACCTGGGCATGGCTGCCCTGTACCCTGCTGTGCGCCCCCGCCGTGGCCACGGCAAGTAGCGTCACCCTGTTCGGCCTGATGGACACGGGCCTGGATCTTTCAAGCGCTGGCGGCCCCACCACGGCCCGCATGCAGTCCGGCCAATACGCCGGATCCCGCTTCGGCCTGCGCGGCACGGAAGACCTCGGCGACGGCTTGCAGGCGGTATTCGTGCTGGAAAACGGCCTGAACAGCGATACCGGGGTGGCTGGACAGAGCGGCCGCCTGTTCGGGCGGCAAGCCTATGTCGGCCTGAGCGGGCGCGCAGGCGCCCTGACGCTGGGCCGGCAATACAGCCCGCTGGTGTCGGTGGCGTTCCAGATGGATGCTTTCGAAAACGGCATGGCCCCGCAGTTCCCCAACCTTGGCCTCTACCCCGGTGGCGAGCGCATCGACAACGCCATCAAGTACACCAGCCCCTCGTTTGGCGGGCTGACGATGGCGGCCATGCTGGCGCTTGGCGAACGCAGCACCGCGCCGCGCGCGGGCGATGACTCGTATGGCGTCAACGTGCACTATGCCAGCGGCCCGATGCGCCTCGTCGCAGCCTATGGCGTGCGCAAGTTCGCCTCCGCGGCGGCGCTGGGCGAAGTGGTGAAGCCCGTGGTGGTGCTGCCCAATGTCGTGACCAACGGCAGCATCACCACCTACATGGCGGGCGGCAACTACGACTTCGGCCTGTTCGCCCTGTACGGCGGCTACCAGCGCCAGCGCATCGCGGATGACGTGTATTTCGGCCGTATCGACCAGGACTTGTACACGTTGAGCGTAGCGGTGCCGGTCGGCAAGGCTGGCCGCTTCCTGGCGGGCTACAGCTTCCTGAACGACCACAGCCCCGCGCAACTGGATGCCTCGCTGTTCGGCTTCGGCTTTGTCTACTCGCTGTCCAGGCGCACCAGCGTCTACACCTCCACGGCCTGGCTGAACAACCACAACGGCGCGGGCAATGTGATTGGCGGCAACACCAGCCCGGGCTTGCCGCTGGCCTACCCGGGCGCCAACGCGCGCACGATCCAGGTCGGGCTGCGCCACGCCTTCTGAACCCGCCCCGCCAACCCACACACCCGGAGACTGCCTCATGCATGACGCTGCGATCCCGCTAGAGAGCGCCGCACCGCCGGCGCGCCACCCGCGCGCGCTGGCGCCCGCCAACCTGCTGCTCATGATCGCCATCAGCGCGTTCGGTGCGGTAGTGGGCATCCAGTTGCTGACCACCCTCGGCATCACGCCCAACACCTCGCTGATCGGCGCGCTGGTGGCCATGACGCTGGCCCGCATCCCGCTTGCCGTGCTGTCCGGCTTCCGCTCGGTCCACGTGCAGAACCTGGCGCAGACAAGCATCTCGTCGGCCACCTTCGGCGCGGCCAACAGCCTCATCCTGCCGATCGGCATTCCCTACGTGATGGGCATGCCCGAGCTGATCCTGCCGATGCTGGCCGGCGTGTCCGTGGCCATGCTGCTGGACGCCTACCTGCTCTACCGCATGTTCGATACCCCCGCCTTTCCTGCGTCCGGCGCCTGGCCGCTTGGCGTCGCGGCAGCCGAGGCCATCAAGGCTGGCGACAGCGGCGGCAAGCAAGCCTGGCTGCTGGCCGGCGGGCTGGTCACCGGCGTGGCCGGTGGCTTGCTCAAGCTGCCGATGTCGGCCTTTGGCGTGGCCTTTATCGGCAGCTTTGGCGCGATGACGGCGTTTGCCGTGGGTCTGCTGCTGCGCGGTTACTCGATGCCGCTGTTCGGCACCGAGATCGGCTCGCACTACGTGCCGCACGGCATGATGATCGGCGCCGGGCTGGTGGCGCTGGCGCAGGTGGCGCGGGCCATGTTCGGCAAGGCCGCGCAGCGCGCACAGGCCGCGAGCCAGGGCGCGGGCGCCACGGTGGATGCCCGCGCCGACGCCCGGCGCATGCGCGCTTCGTTCCGGCTCGGCGGCTTCGGCTATCTGGCCATCATGGCGGGCCTGGCCCTGGCCACCGGCCTGCAGGCAGGCATGCCCTTGCCGCTGCTGCTCGGCTTCATCCTCTACGGTGCGTTCTCCGCCTTTGTCCATGAGCTGATCGTTGGCATCGCGGCCATGCATTCGGGCTGGTTTCCCGCGTTCGCGGTGGCGCTGATCTCCTTGCTGATCGGCATCTGGATCGGGTTTCCGCCGCAGGCGCTGGTGGTGCTGGCGGGCTTTTCCGCCGCCACGGGCCCCGCCTTTGCCGACATGGGCTACGACCTCAAGGCGGGCTACATCCTGCGTGGCGAAGGCGCGGATGCCGCCTATGAGCGCGAAGGCCGGCGCGAGCAGCTGATCGCGGCGATGGTGGGCTTCCTGGTCGCCATCGTGGTGGTGCTGGCGTCCTACCGGGGCTTGTTCGCCAACCATCAGTTCGCCCCCATCAACAACGCCTATGCCGCCGCCATCAAGGCCGGCATCTCGGCGGACACCGCGCGCAACCTGCTGCTGTGGGCCCTGCCCGGCATGGCGCTGCAACTGATTGGCGGCGCGCGCCAGCAGCTTGGCGTGCTGCTGGCCACGGGGCTGCTCATCACCAATCCGGCCGCAGGCTGGATGGTGGCGGCTGGCCTGGTGGTGCGCGCCGCCATGCTGCGTTGGCAAGGGCAGGCCGCAAAGGAGCGCCTTGAAGTCTTTGCCGGCGGCGTGATCGCCGGCGACGCGCTCTTCAGCTTCTTCGGCGGCCTGACCAAGAGCCTGCCGCTGAAAAAGTAAGCGGCAGGAAGCCGGAAGCCGGCACAACACGAAGTAAACATCCATCCATCAAAGGAGCCTGTAGTGAAAAGACAATTGACGGTAGACGACGTGGAAGCCGCGGTGCTCGGCGGCGCCATCCTGGGCGGTGGCGGTGGCGGCCTGATCGAAGAGGGCCTGCGCGTTGCCCGGCTGGCGCTTGCCGCCGGCGTGCCGGAACTGTGGAGCGTGGACGAGTTCGATCCGCAGGCGATCACCACCACCGTGGCCATTGTCGGCGCGCCCGCCGCGCCGCTGCCCTGCGTGCGCCCCGCGCACTTGCTGCGCACGCTGGAGCTGATTCGCGAACATGCCGGCGGGCGCCCGCTGGTGGCGCTGAACTCGAACGAGAACGGCGCCGAGACCACGGTGAATGGCTGGTTCCATGCCGCCATCACCGGCATCCCCGTGATGGACCTGGCCTGCAACGGGCGCGCCCACCCGTCGAGCGTGATGGGCGCGCTCGGGCTGCACACCGAGGCGGATTACGTCTCCGTGCAGGCCTTCGCCGGCGGCGCCCAGGCACGCTACCTGGAAGGTGTGGTTTCCGGCCGGCTGGAGCTGACCTCGGCACTGGTGCGCCGCGCGTCCGTGGAGGCGGGCGGCGTGGTGGCGGTGGCACGCAACCCGGTGACGGTGGGCTACGCCGCCGCGCACGGCGCGCCTGGTGCGATCAGCCATGCCATTGAAGTGGGCCGCGCGTTCTTGTCCGGCGGCGTCGATGGGGCGGCGGCGGCGCTGGGCGGGCGCATCGTGGCAGACGGCATCGTGGCCGAGTACCGCTGCGAGCAGCGCGAGGGGCTGGATGTGGGGCACCTGGTGTTCGACGACACCGCGCGCACCGAGCTGCGCTTTATCAACGAGTACATGACGCTGGAACAGCACGGCGAGCGCCAGAGTGCCTTCCCCAACCTGATCATGACCTTCGATGACGACGGCCAGCCGGTGGTCTCGGCGCGCGTGCGCCAGGGCATGCGGCTGCGCGTGCTGGTGGCCCCCGGCGAGCGCCTGCTGCTGTCGCGCACCATGAACATGCGCGAGCTGTATCAGCCGCTGGAGGCCTCCCTGGGCACGGCGTTCGCGCCGCTGGAGCCGGCGGCATGACGGCAGCCGCGCCGCGCCAGGACGCCGCCGCCCCGGCGGCGGGCCTGCGCGCCATCGGCGCCTTTATCGATGCGAAGTGGGACGGCGAAATCCTGCCCGCGCTGCACGACTACATCCGCGTGCCGGCCAAGAGCCCCGCCTTCGACGCCGGCTGGCAAGCGCGGGGCCTGCTGGATCGCGTCGTGTGCTCGGCCGCCGCGTGGGCCGAGGCACAGAAGATCGCGGGCATGACGGTCGAGGTGATCCGGTTGCCGGGGCGCACGCCGCTGCTGTTCTTCGAGATCCCGGCCACCGCGGACGCGGGCGCCGACACGATCCTCTTCTATGGCCACCTCGACAAGCAACCTGAGTTCGACGGCTGGCGCCGCGACCTCGGGCCGTGGGAGCCAAAGTACGAGAACGGCAAGCTCTACGGCCGCGGCGGCGCCGACGACGGCTACGCGCTTTATGCCGCCCTGGCCGCCGTGATGGCCGTGAGAGCGGGCGGCGCCAGCCATCCGCGCTGCGTCGGCATCATCGAGACCTGCGAGGAATCCGGCAGCTATGACCTGCCCGCCTACCTGGATGCGCTGGCGCACCGCCTGGGGCGCATCGGCCTGGTGGTTTGCCTGGACTCGGGCGCGGGCAACTACGACCAGCTCTGGATGGTCACGTCGCTGCGCGGCTATGTCAGCGGACGGCTGGAAGTGCAGGTGCTGGACGAAGGCGTGCATTCCGGCGATGCCAGCGGCATCGTGCCGTCCAGCTTCCGCGTGCTGCGCCATGTGCTGGACCGGCTGGAGGACAGCGGCTCGGGCGAGATCCTGCCCGCCAGCTTCCATTGCGAGGTGCCGCCACAGCGCCAGGCGCAGGCTGAGCATGCGGCGCGCCAGCTTGGCGACCTGGTGTGGAAGCGCTTTGCGTGGGCCTGCGGCGCGGACGGCGCCAGCGTGCTGCCATCCACCACCGATCCCGCCACCGCGCTGATCCGGCGCGCCTGGCGCCCGGCGTTGTCGGTAGTGGGCGCCGAAGGCCTGCCGCCGCTGGCTACCGCGGGCAATGTGCTGCGCCCGCGCACGGCGTTCAAGCTGTCGCTGCGGCTGCCGCCGCTGGTCGACAGCGCGGCCGCCGCGCAGGAGCTCAAGCGCTTGCTGGAAAGCCACGCGCCATACAACGCGCGCGTGGCCTTCGTGCCGGACAAGAGCGTGGCCGACGGCTGGAACGCACCGGCCACGGCGCCGTGGCTGGCCTCACGGCTGGAGGCGGCCTCGCAGCAGTACTTCGGCGCGTCTTGCGGCTATCTGGGGCAAGGCGGCACGATTCCGCTGATGGGCATGCTGGAAAAGGCCTTCCCCCGCGCGCAGTTCATGGTGTGCGGGGTGCTCGGCCCCAACGCCAACGCGCACGGCCCGAACGAGTTCCTGCACGTGCCGTACGCCAAGCGCCTGACGGCATCGATCGCCAGCGTGATCGGATCGTGGCAGGAGGATGCCGGGCATTAAGGGGCCACAGCAGGGGCAGCGGCAGAGACAGCGGCGTCAGCGCGGCGCAAAGGCGAGCCAGTACGGGTCGCCGATCTGCCGGCCGGCGTCGCTGGTGGCCTCGACGATGCGCGCGCCAAAGCGCTGGACCATGGCATCGGTGAGGTCCTGCACCGGCATGGCGATGCCAAGGCCATAGATTTGCCGCGTGGTCGGATCGCGCAGCGCGGCGGAAATCCCCGCCACGTTCTGCACGAACTCGCCGCGCGACAGCGCCCAGCCGGTTTCCCGCGCTTCCTTCAGCCGCGCCAGCAGGTCCTTGCGCGTGCGCGGGATGTTGCCGCGCCGCACCTCGAAGCCGTCCTGCACCAGCGCCGTGACCTCTTCATCGGTCAGGCGCGACAGGATTGCCCGGCCGATGGACGAAGCATAAGCCGGCGCGCGCGACCCCGGCGGCGTGTAGACCTGCAGCGAGCCCGCGCCGGTGCGCATCTGGATGACGACCGAATCGGCACCGTCCAGCACGTTGATATAGCCGGTGTAGCCGGTCTCGCCGACCAGCTTGTCGAGCACGCCTTGCAGCAGCGTGAGCGCGGTATGCGAGGCGCGGAAGTGGTAAGAGGCCTCCATCACCACCGCGCCCGGCCGGTAGGCGCGCGAGACGCTGTCGCGCTCCAGGAAGCCGTACTCGGCCATCATGCTGAGCGTGCGCGAGGCGGAGCTCTTGGCCAGCCCGAGATGAGTCACCACGTCGGTCACCGTGATGTCGCTGCGGAGCTTGGCGATGAGCTTGAGGACATCGGCGGCATTAACGAGTGTGCTCATGAGGAATGGTTCGTTTTATGGATTGAGGTTCCAGAATATAGTCCAAGACCCATAGCGTCAATTTGGGATTCCCCTTAACAACCGCGACAAAGCCCGCGGCAACGCTCACGACAACGCTCAAGACAAGGCACGCATCGATGCACGCACAGACCACCCAAACCCATCCAACCCAGCCGCTGTCCGGCCGGACCGCCGTCATCATCGGCGGCACCTCCGGCATCGGCCGCGCCGTGGCCAGCCGCGTCGTCGCGGCCGGCGGCGCGGTGATCCTCGGCGGCCGCTCGCAAGACGCGCTGGATGCGGAACTCGCCCGCATCGAAGCTGCCGGCGGCGGCGCCTGCGGCCATGTGGTCGACATGGCGGAGCGCGAATCGGTCGCAGCGTTCTTCGCCAGGATTACCCGCCTCGATTACCTGTTCGCACCCGGCGCCACCTACCAGGTCGCGTCTATCCACAGCGATGACCACGATGCGGTGGAAAGCCCCTTTCGCAGCAAGTTCTGGGGCCAGTACCACGCCGTGCACGAAGCCGCGCCCAAGATCGCGCCGGATGGCGCCATCGTGCTGATGTCCGGCGCCGCCGGGGCGCGCCCGATCAAGGGCGCCTCGGCCTATGCGGCTTGCAATGCCGCCATCGAGGGCCTTGGGCGTTCGCTCGCGCTCGACCTGGCGCCGGTGCGGGTCAACAGCGTGTCACCAGGCACCATCGACAGCGACCTGTGGCAGCGCCGGCCTGCCGAGCTGCGCTCGCACGCGTTCGAGAGCTACAGCCGCAGCACCGCGCTTGGCCGGGTTGGCAACGTGGATGAAGTAGCGGATGCCGTGCTGTTCCTGTTCGGCAACGGTTATATGACGGGATCCACCTTGTTCGTCGATGGTGGCTACGTGCTGCCTTGAGCGCCGTCGTCCTCGCTGGAGTTGGCATACCATGCCGGAGTCCGCCGCGGGCCCACCGCCCGGCATCGATGGCGGCGACGCATTCAAGGAGAGGCAAGATGGACTATGTAAGGTTTGGCGCGACGGGACTGAAAGTCTCCCGGCTGTGCCTGGGCTGCATGACCTACGGCGTGCCCGAGCGCGGCAACCACCCCTGGACGCTTGGCGAGCCAGCCAGCCGCCCCCTGATCCGGCAGGCGATCGAGGCTGGCATCAACTTCTTCGATACCGCCAACGTGTATTCCGACGGCACCTCCGAGGAAATCGTCGGCCGCGCGTTGAAAGACTTCGCCAGCCGCGACGACGTGGTGATCGCCACCAAGGTCCACGGCCGCATGCGCCCCGGCCCGAACGGGGCCGGCCTGTCGCGCCGCGCCATCCTGGCCGAGATCGACAACAGCCTGCGCCGCCTGGGCACCGACTACGTCGACCTGTACCAGATCCACCGCTGGGATCCGCATACGCCCATCGAGGAAACCCTCGAAGCGCTGCACGATGTGGTCAAGGCGGGCAAGGCGCGCTATATCGGCGCGTCCTCGATGTATGCCTGGCAGTTCTCCAAGGCCATCTACACCTCGCGCCTGCGCGGCTGGACGCAGTTCGCCAGCATGCAGGACCATGTGAACCTGCTGAACCGCGAAGAGGAGCGCGAGATGCTGCCGCTATGCGCCGCCGAGGGCATCGCGGTGATGCCGTGGAGCCCGCTGGCGCGCGGCCGCCTGACCCGGCCGTGGCTTGCCGGCAGCGCCCGCGAGGAGAGCGACACGTTTGGCAAGACGCTGTACCGCGATACCGAGGCGTCGGACCGCAAGGTGGTGGAGCAGGTGCACGCCATTGCGCAGGCGCGCGGCGTGCCGGCTGCCCAGGTGGCGCTGGCGTGGTTGTCGCAGAAGCGGGAGATCACCTCGCCGATCATCGGCGCGTCCAAGCCGCACCATATCGAGGACGCCGTGGCAGCGCTCTCGCTCGGTCTCACCGCCGAGGAGATCGCCGCGCTGGAGGCGCCCTACGTGCCGCACGCGCCCGTGGGCTTCTGAGGCAGCAACGGCAAAGACGGAAGCAACGGCGATGACGGCGCCGGTGAACTACCGGCGGCCGGTCACTCGCCCGAGGGCCGCAGCGCGGCCGCGCCCGGCTCACGCGTGATCAGACGCAGCCCGCTGGCGATGCTGGCCACGCCCGCGAAGCCCGCGCCGATCGCCAGCGCCAGGGTGGGGCCGTGGCGGCCCGCAATGCCGAAGCTGAGCGCGACCAGCGCCGCACCGGTTGCCTGGCCGAGCAGGCGCGCGGTGGCAATCACGCCGCTGGCGCCGCCAGCGCGCTCGCGCGGCGCGCTCGACATCAGCGCCTTGAGGTTGGGCGACTGGAAGAAGCCGAAGCCCGCGCCGCAAATCGCCATGCGAATGCCAATATCCAGCGCGCTGGGATGCGCCGGCAGCAGCGCCAGCGACGCCATGCCCATGCACATCACCGCCAGCCCCACGCCGCCAAGCAAACCCGGCGCATAGCGGTCGGACAGCCGCCCGGCCAGCGGCGCCATCAGCGCCACCACCGCCGACCACGGCGTCATCAGGAAGCCCGTCTCGATCGGGCTGCGCCCCAGCACGCTCTCGAAGTAGAACGGCAGCGACACGAAGGCCAGCCCCTGCGCGGCGAACGAGCAGATCGCGGTCATGGTCGACAGCGCGAACATGGGCCGCTTGAGCAAATCGATGGGCAGCATCGGCGCGGGATGTCCACGCTCGCGGCGCAGCAGCAGCACGAACGCCACCAGGAACAAGGCCAGCGCCGCCAGCGACTGCCCCAGCGGCGCGCGTTGCGCGCCCTCGCCCAGCGCAAAGATCAGCGAGGCGAACATCACCACGTTGAGCCCCGCGGCGACGCGGTCAAAGCGGTGCGCGCCGCGCACCGTCTGGGGCAGCGCGGGCCAGGCGATGTAGAGCGCCAGCAAGCCGATCGGCAGGTTCACGGCAAACAGCCACGGCCACGGCCCCAGCGACAGGATGATCGAGGCCACCGTGGGCCCCACCGCAAACGACACGCCAACCACCAGCGCGTTGAGCCCGACGCCACGCCCGAGCCGATGCGGCGGAAAGATCGCGCTGATCAGCGCCGCGTTCACGCTCATGATGGCGCTGGCGCCCACGCCCTGCAGCAACCGGGCTGCCACCAGCGTGGGCAGCGACCAGGAAAGCGCGCAGACCACCGACGCGGCGATGAACAGCATCAAGCCGCCGAGATACACGCGCCGGTGCCCGACGATGCCGCCCAGCGCCGCGAACGGCAGCAGCGTGGCCACCATGGCGAGCTGGTAGGCGTTGATGACCCAGACGGATGCCGCCGGGGTGGCATGCAGCGAGGCCGCGATGTTGGGAAGTGCGGTGTTGGCGATTGCCGTATCGAGCGTAGCGAGTGAGACCGCCACCAGGATGGCGGCCATGCCGCGGCGCTCCAGCGACGTCATGGGCGCATCCGCCGCGCGAGAGGGGAGATTGGATTCTGCTGTGTTCGACACTGTCTTTGCCAGTTACCGCCGCGCCCGGGAAGCCGCGCGCGATGCGCCGGCGCCCTGCCCGATTGTTTGATACATGCACCATGGCTCACCCTCCCGATGCGAGAGAGGGCATGGCAAGCCGACACAATACGGGATAACGCGAATATCTGCAGGCGACGGCGTCGCCGGCAGATAGGCAAATGGCCGAGTTGACCGCCGAAAAGACCGCTAAGGCAGCGCCAGGCGACGCGCCTGCGCTATGCCGCCGACCACACCGCCAGCTCGTAGCCGTCCGGGTCGCGGAAGTGGAAACGCCGCCCGCCCGGGAACGAGAAGACCGCCCGGACCACGGTGCCGCCGGCCGCCTCCACGCCCTGCTGCGCCTGTGCCAGATCATCCGCGTACAGGATCACGAGCGGCCCGCCGGGGCGGACCTCTTCGCCGGTGGTGAAGCCGCCGGTCAGCCGGCCATCGCTGAACTCGCAGTAGGCGGGGCCGTAGTCGGTAAAGGTCCAGCCAAAGGCTGCGCCATAGAACGCCTTGCTGCGCGCGATGTCGCTGACGTTGAACTCGATGTTGTCGATCTGCCGGTCCTGGCCTCTGGTGCCCATGGCGAACTCCCTGGTGATGGATAAGGAACACCATTTTCACCCGGATGCCGCGGCAAAGCTTGAACAAAACGGCCAATCAAGCCTTTGGCGCGCACAACTGGCGCAGCAGGGCCGACGCCGTCATGCCGCACAGCGACTGGATCTCCCGGCTCAGGTGGGCCTGGTCGGCGTAGCCCGCATCCGCCGCGAGCGCGGCCAGCCCAAAGTCGGACCTGTCCGCCCTGCCTGCCCGGTTGCCTGCCCTGCCGCCTGCCCGCTGCGTCGATGCCAGCGCCAGCGACAGCGCACGCTGGAACCGCAGGATCCGCTCCAGCGTCTTCGCGCCGTAGCCGAAATGCTCGACGCTGCGGCGCCGCAGCGTGCGCTCGCCAAGGCCCAGCCGGCGCAGGAGCAGGGGAATCGTCTCGCCCGCCATGCCGGCGTTGGCCTGCACCAGCGCGAAGATGGCTGCCGCCTCGCGGCTCGGGGCGTCGACGCTCAACGCCGTCCGCGCCAGTTGGCTCTGGAATACTTCCACCTCGCGCCCTGCAGCCGCGGCCTCCTCCATCCTCCCGGCAAATTCCCGCCCACGCGCGCCCCACAGATCAGCCAGCTCGACCTGGCTCCCGACGATCTCCGACATGGGCAGGCCCAGCCAGGGCAGCGCCGCGCCCGGTTGAAAGCGCGCGCCCAGCACCACCACGCCGGGCGTCAGGTCCGGCCGGGCCGCGGTGATGTCAGGCCCGACCACCAGCAGCCGGCCGGCGCGCCAGAGCACATCCACGCAGCCGTCCGGCACGACGGCGATCGCACCGGCGTGGTCAGTTGGCAAGGCACTGGTCCACACGCACTGGAAGTGCGGCTGGAGTTCAGGCCGGGGCCGGGCTTCGCAGTAGTGCCCGACCGTGCCTGCCAGCGCGGGAATGTCCGGTGAATGTCGCGAATCCGGCTGTTGCATTACTCTGTGGGTCCCCGCAGACGTTGATGGCGATTCATGGCGATTAATGGCGATGGATTGCAATCCAGGCATGGCGCCGGAATTGGCATCGCCAGCCCCCCAAGGAGAGACGCATGAAAATTGGCCTGGTTTCGGACCTGCATCTTTCGGTCTATCCGATGGACTTTCCGAATCCCGATGTCGACGTGATGATACTGGCTGGCGACATCTGGCGCCCCCGGGAAGCCATGGCATGGGCCGCGGCCGCCACCCTGCCCACCCTGTACGTGGCTGGCAACCACGAGTTCTACGGCAGCGACCTGGCCACCACCATGGACGCCCTGCGCGCCGGCGCGGCCGGCACGCAGGTACAGGTGCTGGAGCGCTCGGAATGGCATTACCGTGGCGTGCGCTTTCTCGGCTGCACGCTGTGGTCGGACTACCGCTTGTTCTCCTCCCCGCAGCAGCGCGAAGATGGCCTGCGCGACGCCCAGTCACTGATGCGCGACTTCTCCCGCATCCGCGTTGCGCCGGATTTCGAGGAGCGCTTCACGCCCGCCACGTCGCAGGCGCTGTTCAGGGATTCGGTGGCCTGGCTGGCGCAGCGGTTCCAGGCGCCCCACGACGGCCAGACCGTCGTCATCACGCACTTCGCGCCGTCGCCGCTGAGCATCAGCCCCAAGTTCGCCGGCTCGCACCTCAACGCCAGCTTCGTCTCCGACCTGCGCCAGGAAATCGCGGCATGGCAGCCTGCGCTCTGGGTGCATGGGCATACCCATGACAGCTTCGACTATCGCCTGGGCGCCACCCGCGTGGTGTGCAACCCGCGCGGCTACGCACGGGATGGCAAGCTCGAAAACCCGGGTTTCAATCCGGGCCTTGTCATCGAGCTGTAAAGCAACGCCGGCCAGCAACCGCACCGAAGTTCGCGGCGCGAACGCCGGCGTGATGCGCACCGGACAAGCCACTTGGGATTTTCCCTTGGTTTGCGCTGCGTAATGCACTGCCAGACCTTTCGGCCCGCAGGGGCACTTCGCCATGGCAGAAGTTGTCTGCTAATGTCTGCTCCGCAGGAAATCAAGGCAGGCGACGCCCGCCGCATCCCCTGCGCCGCCCGGGCCGGCCACGCGCCGGCCCCTGGTCTGGCAAGCCCGAAAGACAGGAGATAAAGCAATGCAGCCTAAGGCTCTCGAACCGACGGAATCCGTACTTCTTGCTTTGATGGACAGCGTGCGCGAATGGCAGCGCGTGCTGGACCAGACTCTGTGCGATGCTGGACTCGACTATCCGAAATGGATCTTGCTGCGCGCTATCCGCCAGGAAGAGTTCGTTCGCCATGAGCCTTACCTGGGCCTGATGCTGATATCCGCGGCGCACTCGGAAAGCCTGCTGGACGCCTTGCACGCCGACGGCTGGATCGCATACGATCCCGCCGGCCAGCCGTTGATCCCCGCGCGCGCCGAGCCCAAGGTGGACCGCGTCTGGAAAGGGTTGAAGGCGCTCCACTCCGTCTCCGTGGCCCCCTTCAGCACCGAGGAACGCCACGCGCTGACGGCCTCGCTCAGGCGCATGAAGGCCACGTTGCACGACCACAGCGTGCGGCTTGGGCGCCAGGCGGAACGCCGGGTGGAACTGGCGCACTGAAAATAGATAAACAGACAAACAAACCAACAAACAACAAACCGGAACCCCGATGCTCCCTGCCGCACCCAGCGCCGATATGACGAATGACATGCCGCCTCCCGCCGTGGTCTGCCATTGGATAAGACGGCTGCTGCGGCGCGCGGAGCTGGCGCAAGATCCTCGGCGGGTGCAATTGGCGGCGCAAGACCCCGGTATTGCGCAAGCCGTCCGCTACGCTGCCGACCCCGCCTACATCACCGCGTATCCGGCCTGGCCCCGCGCCACGGCCTTGGCGCAGGCCGCCGGCCTGGGCGAAGCCGGCACGGAAATCCTGGCATTCCTGATCGCCGCCGAGACGTCCCCGCCGCTGCAGAGGTGCCTTGCCGCATTTGGCCCGTTGACGCAAGAGCGCATGGCTTCGGTGTTGGCCACGGCGCTGTACCGGCCAATGGCCGTCGTGACCCAGGGCCTTGCGACAGCCACCGCGCTTTGCCGCGCGGCACGGCTCGCCGCGGCGCCAGCCACGGCGAGCCTGTCCCAGGCATCCATGCCGAGCTAAGCCACGGCCACGCCTGCGAGCAGCCCGCCGGCCCTCATTGCCCGCCACCAAACAACGGCGACGCTTCGATGCGCTCAAGCATGCCGCGTGCCGCGCTGGTCAGCGGCCGGTTGGCCCTGACGATCAGGCGCGACTGCGCGGCCTCGAAGATGGGGTTGGTGGTGCGCAGCGCCACCAGCTCGCCCCTGGCGACTTCCGTCACCACGGAATTCGAGGAGGTGAAGGTCAGGCCAAGGCGGCACTCGACATAGCGCTTGAGCGTGAGGATGGAGTTGGCGACGAAGCTGGGCGTGAGAACAATGTTCTCGGACAGCTCGGCCATCTGGATCAGCTGGCGCAAACCGAATCCCGGCGCCATCAGCGCCACCGGATAACGCGCCACGTCCTTCAGGGCGGGCCGTTTGCGCTGCCGCGCAAGCGGATGGTCCGGCCAGGCGATCACGCACAGCGGATGCGTGCGCGCCGTGACCACGCGAACGGCGGGATCCGCGGGCGCGCCGAACAAGACGCCGATATGCGCGTCGTCGTGCGCCACCGCGCGCACGGCGTCGGAGGCGCCCGCCACCTTGAGCGAGACGCGGATGCCGGGATATTGCCGGCAGAACGCATCCACCACCCCGCTCATCAGGATATCCACAAAGCCCTCGCTGGCCACCAGCTGGATATCCCCGCGCTGCAGGCCGTTCACTTCATCGAGCCGGGCCATCAGCGCTTGTTCGCTGGCCTGGCGGTCGCGGCAATGGTCCATCACGATGGCGGCCACCTCCGTGGGCACGATGCCCCGGCCTTTGCGCTCCAGCAGCGCCACGCCTAGCTCGGTCTCCAGCAGCTGGATCTGCCGGCTGACGATCGACGGCTCCACGCCCAGTCGCTCGGCCGCGCCGCGCACCGACCCTGTGTTGACCGCTTCGAAGAAATACTGCAGGCGCCGCGCGCTCAGTCCGCCTTCCATGTTCCGTTCCTGTTTCACGTTTCCTGACTGGCTCAAACTCCGCCAATCGTTGCCAAATAGGCAACAATTTCCCGGCAAGCTTACATTGATTCGGACGACTGGAATTGCGAATAATGTGCGGGCGGCAAATCCGCGACCACGATCCCCTTCGAGCAAACAAAGCATGAAACCCTTCGCTTCAATCCTGGCAGCCGCAACCTTGGGCGTGCTCTGTCACCAGGCCGCGGGCGCGGCGCCGCAAGACCCCGCGTACCCGGTCAAACCCGTGAAGATCGTGGTCGGTTACGCGCCCGGCGGCTCCTCCGATGCCGTGGCGCGGCTGGTGGCCAACCGGCTTTCGGAACGGCTCGGGCAGAGCTTCGTGGTCGAGAACCGTCCTGGCGCGGCCAGCAATATCGCGGCGGCCGGCGTGGCGCGCTCGCCCAATGATGGCTACACCATCCTGCTAGGCTCCAATGCCAGCACCATCAATGTCTCGCTGTACAAGAAGCTGCCCTTCGACTTCCAGAAGGACTTCGCGCCGGTGGTGCTGCTCACGCGCTTCCCGAACATCATGGCGGTGAACCCGTCGGTGCCGGCCACGACGGTGGCGGAGTTCATCAGCTATGCCAAAGCGCATCCCAAGGGCATCTTCTTCGCGTCGTCCGGCGCGGGCTCGTCCACGCGCCTGTCGGCCGAGTTGTTCAAGATGATGGCGGGCATCCAGATGGAGCACGTGCAGTACAAGGGCAGCGCGCCGGCGCTGACCGACCTGATGGCGGGCCAGGTGCAGGTGATGTTCGATACGGCGCCATCGGTCATGCCCCTGATCAAGAGCGGCAAGCTGCGCGCGCTGGCCGTGACCAGCGCCAGCCCGCAGCCCTTCGCGCCGGAGATCCCCACCGTGGATGCGGGCGGGTTGAAGGGCTATGAAGTGGTGTCGTGGTATGCGCTCTTCCTGCCCGCTGGCACCCCGGGCAGCATCGTCGATACGCTGAACAAGGAAGTCAACGCGATCATGGCCGAGAAGGAAACCCGCGAGAAGCTCGCCGCGATGGTGGCGACGCCGGGCGGCGGCACGCCCGAGGCGCTGCGCCAGTTTGTCGGCTCGGAAATCACCAAATGGGGCGCGGTGGTCAAGGCCTCTGGCGCCACCGCGGACTAGGCCGGCAGATCATGCGCGTTTTTACCGGCTCGCTGGCCACCGAGACCAACACCTTCGCCCCGCTGCCGACCGCGCTCGATGCGTTCGTCGACCGCGGCTACTTTCCCGCAGGCACGCACCCGCCGGAGATGACCATGTTCAGCGGCCCGCTGTGGGCCGCGCGCGAACGCGGCCGCGCGCGCGGCTGGGTGGTGATCGAGGGCATGGCCGCGGGCGCGCAGCCCGGCGGCGTCACCACGCGTCACGCCTATGAGGCGCTGCGCGATGAACTGCTCGGCGACCTGCGGCGGGCGCTGCCCGTCGACATGGTGGTGCTGGGCCTGCACGGCGCCATGGTGGCCGATGGCTACGCGGACTGCGAGGGCGACCTGCTCACCCGCGTGCGCGCGCTGGTTGGCCCCGGCGTGGTGATCGGCGCCGAGCTGGACCCGCACTGCCACCTGTCGGATGACATGGTGGCGCATGCCGACATCCTGGTGGCCTACAAGGAATATCCGCACACCGATATCCGCGAGCGAGCGCTGGAGCTGGTGGACCTATGCGCGGCGCAGGTGGCGGGCCACATCGCCCCCGTGGCGGCGGTGGCCGACTGCGCGATGGTCGTCACCATCCGGACCAACCAGGAGCCGGCACGCAGCTACGTCGACCGGCTGATCGCACTGGAGGGACACGACGGCATCCTCTCGGTCTCCGTGGCACATGGCTTCCCGTGGGGCGACGTGCCAGACATGGGCACCAAGCTGCTGGTGTACGCGAATGGCGATGGCGCAGCCGCGCACCGGCTCGCGCGGCGCCTGGCCGACGAGCTGATCCGCATGCGCGAGACCCTGACGCCCGCTTACCCTGGCCCGGATGCGGCCATCGACCAGGCGCTGGCATTGGCCAAGGCGCCGGGCGGCGCGCCCGTGGTGATCGCGGATGCGGCCGACAACCCCGGCGGCGGGGCGGCGGGCGATGCCACGTTCCTGCTGCATCGCCTGCGCGCGCGTGGCATCGGCAACGTGGCGGTGGGCCCCTTGTGGGATCCCATCGCTGTGCGCATTGCCTTTAGTGCCGGTGTGGGCGCGCGGCTGGCGCTGCGCATCGGCGGCAAGGTCAGCCCGATGTCCGGCGAGCCCATCGACCTGGCTTGCACCGTGAAGGCGCTGGTTCCTGACATGATCATGACGGGGCTGTCGGGCGCGCCGGCGGCGGTGGGCAACGCGGCGCTGGTGGAGGCGGATGGCATCGAGATCGTGCTGATCACGCGGCGCGCGCAGGCGCTGGACACCGATGTCTTCACGCAGCTCGGCTGCCGGCTGTCCGAAAAGACGCTAATCATCGTCAAATCCGCGCAGCACTTCCACACCGCGTTCTCGCGGATCGCGCGCCATGTCATCTACGCGGACGCGCCAGGCTCGGTCTCGCTCAATTTGCGCTCCCTGCCCTATCGGCACATTCGCCGGCCCAAGTGGCCGATCGATGCCTGAACGAAAAAAGGCGGCGCACGCGCCCAGACGCGCGAGCGCCGCCTTCACGGCATCAAGCCTCCATCAACCTGCATCAACCTGCATCAAGCTTTCTTCACGCTTTCTTCACGCTTTCTTCACCCACGCACTGCACCAGCCCTTGGTCGCGACCTGCTTGCCGGCGAACAGCGGGCAGCCGCCGCTTGCGTCCGCCGCCTTGCCCTGGAAGAGCTGGCAGTTGCCGCAATGCTGGCTGGTGTCATGCTTCGGGTACTTGGCCTTGTCCACCTTGGACGAATCCGCCTTGTAGCCAAGGCCGACCGCCTGCGGGTCCTTTTCATCCACCATCGGGCCGCTTCCCTGCGCCCGGGCTGGCAGGGAGACACCCAGCGCGCCGGCCGCCGCGATGATCGGAATGCCTTTCAAGAAATGACGACGAGTTGACATCTTTAATCCTCTTTTTTCTGTGGGGGACAAACCGGACAGGGCCGCGCCTTGTGCAACCACGCAAGCCCCCGTCCGTCAACCATCGGCGCGCCCATGACGGCGCGCGCCAGATACCAGCCCGGACGCAGGCTACGCCCCAGCAAAAAACCAAGTGTCAGACACGTCGATTCAAAGTGCGCGCAGCCGGCACCCGGAGCCGCCATCGTGGCCGGCTCCAGGCTTGTATCCCGATTGAGTTTAGACGACGCCGATTACGTCGACGTTGCGCGTAGTCATGGAATGCGATCGATCCATGCCCTGCGCGCACCCGGAATCCGGCCGCAGGATCGTATGAGGCCGGATCAGGCAGGGAAGAACGTTCTAGCGCCGTCCGCCCACATCCACAATCGCCCCATTTGGCGCGACCATGTAGTAATCCGCGCCAATGCCAACCCAGTGGTGGCCCTTCGATGGCTTCGGCAGTTCGTGCGAACGCCAGTCATCCACCACATATTGGCGATCACGGTACTCCGCGGGGAGCCTGTCTCCCTTATGCCACTGGCCCGGCCCGCTACGCGCGTTGTCACGGTCGTCACCCGGCCGCCCACGGTCATCCCGGTGCGGCTGCGGCTGGCCCCGGTATTGGTAGCCACGGTCAGAGTCGCGGTCCGGCTGCGCAGAACTTTGGGCCGAAACCAGGAACCCGCCGGCGAGCATCACGCCCAACAGCAGTTTGCTTCTCACGGTTTTCGTCATCAGGCACTCCTTTTTATTAGCCGCTGTAGCCACGCTGGCCGCGGTGGCCGCGCTGGCCCTGGCAGGACATCGTCAACAAGGCCAAAAGCACGAACAGTCCACGCGAATGGCTTGTCGCCATGGACTGGCTCGCAACTTCGATGCCCGATTGAAGAATAGTGGCTGCGGCGCAGGATGCCGCCGAGAAGCGCCGCATCGGGCGCTCATCATGCTTGCGCGGAGGAAAAATGAAGTGCGGAGGGAGACAGGCAAGAACACGATGGCGGTAAATGCCCACCATCCGTGTAAGAAATACAAGCCGATTTGACCAGGACGCGGCACGCAAGCCGCGCCCGCATCACAAGGCCTGCCGCCGGCGATCAGGCGTGCGCGCCCTGCAGCGTGCCGGCAAAGCGGTGTGCCCAGGGGCGTCGTCGTCGGGGGTGGCTTCCAGCTTGAACTCGCCCACCGCGTTCTGCAACTGGTGCGCCTGTTCCGCCAGGGCAGACGCGGCGGCGGCGGCTTGCTCCACCAGCGCGGCGTTCTGCTGCGTGACCGCATCCATTTGCATCACGGCTTGATTGACCTGCTCGATGCCGCCGCTCTGCTGCGCCGATGCCACCGAAATCTCGCCCAGGATGGTGGTGACCTGGCTGGACGCCGTCACGATCTCGCGCATGGTCTGGCCGGCATGCTCCACCCGCGCGGAGCCGTTGCGCACCTGCTCAACCGAATCGCCGATGAGACCGCGGATTTCCTTGGCGGCCGCGGCGCTGCGCTGCGCCAGCGTGCGCACCTCGCCGGCCACCACGGCAAAGCCGCGCCCTTGCTCGCCCGCGCGCGCCGCTTCCACGGCGGCATTGAGCGCCAGGATATTGGTCTGGAACGCAATGCCCTCGATCACGTCGATGATGTCGACGACCTTCTTGGAGCTGGCGCTGATCGCCTGCATGGTTTCCACCACCTCGCCCACCACGGTGCCGCCGCGCTGCGCAATATGCGAGGCATTCGCCGCCAGTTCATTGGCCGCGTGCGCGCGCTCGGTATTCTGCCTGACCATGGCGGTCAGCTCGCCCATGCTCGATGCGGTTTCCTGCAGCGCCGAGGCCTGCTCCTCCGTGCGCTGCGAGAGGTCGGCATTGCCGGCGGCGATCTGCTTGGAGGCGTCGGAAATGGAATCGGTCGATTCCTTGATGCGGGTCACCAGGTCCGTGAGCATGTCCTCCATCTCGCCCATGCCGGCCAGCAAGCGGCCGAACTCGCCCTTGCGCTCGGTTTCGAATTCCTTGCTGAGGTCGCCGGAGGCCACGGTCTCGGCGATATAGACAGCCTCGCCTAGCGGCTCGGCGATACTGCGCGCAATGCCGTAGGTGAAGGCGGCGCCAACCAGAAGCGCGACAAGCCATAGGGTAAACATCAAGGTACGCGCGCCGTCGATGGCCTGCTGCGCGCCGCCGCCGCTCGCACCAGGCAGGCGGTCCAGCCCGGCCGCGATTGCCGCGGCCATCAAGAGCAAAACCACCGCGAATCCCACGCCAAGGCGCGTACGGATGGTCAGGTTGGCAAATGACATCATTGCTGCATCTCCCCTTTTTTATGTGGACTCCGCCTGCGTCGTCGCCTGGATAACGGCGATGCGCGCAGAAACTTTAGGAGAAATCCTGGATGCCTTTATCGGCTCCGTCCGCAAGGCCCGCTCAGCCGGGGAGATGGCCCGGCGCCGCCCCGTCGCCCGCGCGGCTGCCCGCGGGGAAATGCACGCCGGCGCGCTGGGCCGCCCGGACGATGTGATCCGACATGGCGCGCTGGGCCAGGCTGGCATCGCCCGCGGCCAAGGCGTCGATGATGGCGCAATGCTCGGTGTAGGTGGCATGGCGGCTGCCGCGCTGGTAGAACGGCAAGCGCTGGCTTTCCTGCATGACGTCAGTGCTGTTGCGCAGGATATCGGCGATGGCGCGGTTGCCGGCAATCGCGATGATGCGCATATGAAAATCAAAGTCCAGCCGGGCGGCCTGCGTGAAGTCGGACGCGTCGATGCACACCCGCATGGCCTCGGTGTTCTCGCGCAGGGCGTCGATGTCTTCCGGCAGCAGCGCCGCCGCGGCCAGCCCCACGGTGAAGCCCTCCAGCGCGAAGCGCAACTGGTAGATATCGGTCAGCGAATGCGATTTGGAGAAACGCCATGGCGGTGGTGCGCCGTCGCCAGCGTCGGCGGCCACGTACACGCCCTTGCCGGGGCGCGAGACCACCAGCCCGAGCCCCTGCAGCGTGGACAACGCCTCACGCAGCGAGGTGCGGCTGATGCCGAGCTGCTCCGACAGGTCGCGCTGCGAGGGCAACAGCGATCCGGCCGGATACTTGCCGCCCTCGATCCACTCGCGGATCAGGTTCGCGGCGTTGGCGGAGATGGCGGTAGCTGTGACCATTGGGTGCGATGAAGTCCTGCGCGGGATCGTGAAAGATGGAGGCCGGCGCTTGCCGCCGGATTGACGGCAAATTGTACTCGACGACCCGCCCGGAGCACGCCCCGGGCAGCGCCATCGCATACCTGCCTGACTTACTTGTTCACCAGCCGCGCCGGTACCGTATAGGTCAGCGCCGCGCCGCAAAGCAGCACGCCAGCCAGCACGAACATGGCCAGGTTGGTGCTCTGCGTCGCGTCCTTGATCAGGCCGATCATGTAAGGGCTGACAAAGCCCGCCAGGTTGGCAAACGAGTTGATCATGGCGATGCCGGCAGCGGCACCCGCGCCGGACAGCAGCGCGGTCGGCAGGCTCCAGAACAACGGCGAGGTGGCCAGGCTGCCGCCCGCGGCGAGCGCCAGTGCGGCGAGCGAGAGCACCACGTTGTCGCTGAAGATCGCGCTCAGCGCCAGGCCGGCTGCGCCGCAGCAAAACGGCACGATCAGGTGCCAGCGGCGCTCGCGCATGCGGTCGGAGCTGCGGCTGACCAGGATCATCGAACACACCGCGACGGAGAACGGGATGGCCGTCAGCAGGCCGATATTCAGCGCGCCGCTCACGCCGGCCTGCCGGATCAGGGACGGCAGCCAGAACGTCAGCCCGTACTGGCCCATCACCGTGCAAAAGCAGATGCAGGCCATCTTGATGATGCGGCGGTCCGAGAACAGCTGCCGCATGGTCATGTGCCCGCCTTTGGTGGCGTTCTCGTTGGCGATGTTGCGCTCCAGCAGGTCCTTCTCGCCCTGCGTGAGCCAGCGCGCCGAGCGGATGTTGTTGTCCAGGTAGGCCAGCACGGCCACGCCGACCAGCAGCGAAGGCAGCGCTTCGATCAGGAACATCCATTGCCAGCCGCGCAGCCCCGCCACGCCCTGCATGGACTCCATGATGAAGCCGGAGAGCGGGCCGCCAAAGATGCCCGACACCGGGATCGCGCACATGAACAGCGCCACCATGCGCGCGCGGCGGTGCGACGGGAACCAGTAGGTCAGGTACAGGATCATGCCGGGGTAAAAGCCAGCCTCGGCCGCGCCGAGCAGGAAGCGCAGCACGTAGAACTGCGTGGTGGTCTGCACGAACACCATCGCCGCCGAAATCACGCTCCACATGATCATGATGCGCGAGATGGTCGCCTTGGCGCCGATGCGGTGCATCAGCACATTGCTCGGCACTTCAAAGAAGAAGTACCCGATGAAGAACAGGCCTGCGCCCAGCCCGTAGGCGGACTCGCTGAACTGCAGGTCGCCAAGCATATGCAGCTTGGCAAACCCCACGTTGACGCGGTCCAGGTAGGCCACGACATAACAGAGCATCAGGAACGGCAGCAGGCGCCACGCAACCTTGCGGTAGACGGCGTTTTCCTGCGCCGCCGCCGCGCGGGCGGCGGCGGGCTCGGGGGCTAGCGATGGGGCGGTGGTCAGGGACACAGCGGTTTCCTCCTCAGGTGGCTCGGCTTGTTATCTCAACTGGTATTACCAGTCTGTTTTCTTGGAGATGGCGAAGGATACGTCCCAGCGTTTCTCTGGAAAAGCAGCGTAAACCCTGTGATAAAAGCGTCTTGACGCCAGTCGTTGACAATCGGATACTGGATCTACTGGTATTACCAGTTGATCCACGGAGGTTGGCCAAGCGCCTTCCCCGGCCACTTCTTACCCATGACAAGAGGAAAAAGGAAAAACGTGTCTGCTCCCGACGAGAAGGCGATCCAGCCCCCACTGCCATCCCAAGCGCCGGAGCGCCTGCGGGTGGAGCCACTGACCGTAGCCGCATTCGCCCCGTTTGGCGATGTCATCGAAAGCGAGGGGCGCGCGCCGATGGTGATCAATGGCGGCATGACGCTGCGCTACGACGACCTTGCCAGCGTTGACGTCGGCACGCAGGGCGGCCGGGCGCTGATCAGCTTCTTCGACGCGCAGCCTTATGCGCTGCCGCTCGGCATCCGCGCCATGGAGCGGCATCCGCTGGGCAGCCAGGCCTTCGTGCCCCTGGACGAGGCCGCCTTCCTGGTGGTCGTGGCGCCCGTTGGCGACCAGATCGACGAATCGGCCATCCGCGTGTTCGTCACCAACGGCAGGCAAGGCGTGAACTACAAGCGCGGCGCCTGGCATCACTCGCTGATCGTCACGCAAGGCACGGCGCGCTTCCTGGTGGTGGACCGCGGCGGCGAGGGCCACAACTGCGACGTCACCGAGCTGCGCGGCAACTACCTGGTGGCGGGGTAAAGGCGTCGTCGCCTGTTGCGAGCGGGGTCCAGGACTGCACCGGCTTGATCCCCCCTGCTGCCTGCTATGGGCGCAGCGGATCAGACTGGCGGCTTCGCAATGCCCTCAGTCCACCGTGATCTGGCGCTTGCGAATCACGCCGGCCCAGCGCGCGCTGTCCTGCTCAATCGTGGTGGCCAGTTCCTGCGGCGTGCCGCCGCTGGGCTCCATGCCGAGCGTGGCCAGCTTCTCCTTGAGCGCCGGGTTCGCCAGGACTTCAAGCGCCTGGTGATTGATGCGGGCGATCACCTCCCTGGGCGTGCCTGCCGGCGCCATCAGCGCATACCAGGATACCGCCTCGAACCTGGGGAAGCCCTGCTCGGCAATGGTGGGCACGTCGGGCATCACCGCCAGGCGTTTCTGGCTGGCCACGCCGAGCGCGTGGAGCTTGCCCGCCTTGACGTACGGCAACGCCGACGAGACCTGCGCGAACATCATGGTCACCTGGCCCCCAACCAGGTCGGTCATGGCCGGGCTCACGCCCTTGTAGGGAATGTGGTTGAGCTTGACCTTGGCGTCCAGCTGCAGCAACTCGCCCGCCAGGTGCGCCTGGCTGCCGGCCCCGGGCGAGGCAAAGGTCAGCTCGCCCGGCTTTTGCGCCGCCAGCTTGAGGAGATCCGCGAGGGAAGCGGCAGGGACGTTGGCACCGACCACCAGCACGTTCTGCGCCGTCGCCAGCATCGTCACCGGCACCAGGTCTTGCGCCTTGTACGGCAGGCTGCGGAACAGTGAAGGATTGACGGCGATATTGCCCACCGGCACCACTGCCAGCGTATAGCCATCCGGCGCGGCCTTGGCCGCCTGCTCCACGCCAATGGTGCCGGCCGCGCCCGCCTTGTTCTCCACCAGCACGCTTTGGCCCCACGCCTTGGACAGCCCCTCGCCCACGACCCTGCCGAGCACGTCGGCGGGCCCGCCCGCCGGGAACGGCACGATCAGCCGCACCGGCTTGGACGGATAGGCCTGGGCGCTGGCCAGCATCGGCAACCCGGCAGCCAGCAATGTCATCAGGAAACGCTTCATCGACAATTCTCCACGTCAGTCGGACTATCAGGAAATCACAAAAACGGGCTCCCGGGCACGGTCAGGCCGCGCGCAAGCCGCGCTCGCTGCCGTGGCGGTCATGGACGCTGCTCCCAGGCGTCAAGGGTGCCGGTCAGCGCAAAGCCCGCGTGGTCGGCTTCGCTGGCGTAGCGCGCCAGCACGTCATAGTCCTGCGCGGTGACGCAAGCAAAGCGCGCCAGCCGCAATTGCGCGAGCCAGCCCGCGCAGGCCGGGTCGCGATGCAGGTCCAGCAGCACGGCGCGCACGCGCGCCACGGCGGCGTCGCCGGCCTGCGGCGCGGCCACCAGCGGCGGGATCGGAGACGCCGGCGTCACCGCCACGCTGCGCACCTTCGCCATCAGCTCAGGGACATGCATGCGCAGCAGGTCCAGCACATAGCTGTCGACCACGCCAACCTCGGCATCGCCGCCGATCACTGCGTCGATCACCTGGCGCGGCGTGGGGGTTGGTGCCGCCGTTGGCCGGAACAGCGTGGCAGCGCCAGCGGCAGCCTTTGCCATCAGGTAGTGCCGCGGCGCATTGAAGCCGGAGTTCGATTCCGGCAACATGCAAGCCAGCCGGCCACCAAAGGCCGGCTCCAGGGTGGCGAACGCCGCATCGTCGCGCACGATGAACTCGGTGAAGTATTCCGGCCGGTCCCCATAGCGCGGCAGCGATGGCACCGGCGCCGCCAGCAGGCGATGCCGGCTGCCCGTGCTGACGAACGGGAACCCGCACATGAAGACGCAGCCGCAGTCCGGCCGCGCCCACAGCGCGCTGACCGGCGCCGGCGCGGCATGCTCGACGTACGTCCACGCCACGCCGGCGCGCTCGCCCACGTAGGCAAACAACGCACGCCACGCCTGGGCCACCGGCGCGGCCACCGCATACATGCGCGCGTTGGCGATCATGCGTAGACGAGCTGCTGGCCAATGCCCATGCGCTCGGCCTTCTTCATGATGGCGTGGCCAAGCGCGATATCGCTCAGCGACAGGCCTCGGTGCCAGAACAGGTTGGTCTCGTCATCGCTCTGGCGGCCCGGCTTGCGGCCCGCGACGATATCGCCAAGTTCCGCGTGCAGCGTCTGCTCGGACAACCTGCCCGCCTCCACATGCGCGCGCAGCGAGCCGAACATGCCGCCCTTGCACTGCGCCCAGTCGTCCACCACCAGCTTGCTCATGATGTCGGTCAGCGACAGCTCCACCGCGCTCATGGTCCCGTACGGCACCACAAACGCGCCCGGCTTGATCCACTCGGTCTTGAGCAGCGGCGTGGGCTTGTCCAGCCGCGACGCCTCGACCACGATGTCCGCGCCCCGCACGCACGACTCCCAGTCCTGCGTGACGATGACCTTCTTGCCAAGATCCTTCTCCAGCCGCGCGGCGAACGCGTCGCGGCTTTCCGGGCGGCGCGAATGCACCCGGATCTCGTCGAAGTCGAAGAGGCTGTCGAGCAGGCGCACATTCCAGTACGACGTGCCGCGCGCGCCGATATGGCCAAGCACCTTGCTGTTGCGTCGTGCCAGGTGGCGAGCGCCAAGCGCGGTCACCGCGCCGGTGCGCGCATCGGTGATGAAGGTCGCGTCGATCATCGCCACCGGCATGCCGGTGCGGGGGTCGAACAGGTTGAGCATGGCCATCTCCGATGGCAGGCCCAGCTTGTAGTTGTCGACGTAGTCACCGACGATCTTCACGCCGGCCAGCCCCAGGGGCGCCACATAGCCCCGCAGCACGTTGAAATGGCCATTGAATGCCGGGTCTGGAATCAGGTGCACGCGCGGCTCGATCACCGTCTGCTTGTTGCCTTGCGCCAGCAGGCCCTGCTCGACCGCGTCGAGGATTTCCTTGTCGGTCATCGCGAGCTTCGCAATGTCTCGGCCGTTGATGTAAGTCAGATGGATGTCGCTCATGTTCTCTCCTTGTCTCCCGCAGTGGACGTTGGGGCGATGCACCGGCATGCATCAAGATGCCCCGCGATGGGCCATGCATCCCTATCGCGGTGCCGGCGCCGATGGCACCTGGCGCCGCCTTGGTGCACGTGTGCAAGCGCGCTGCCAGGACCCAGTGTAGGCAGCCGCACCCTTACTGTCATATGCTTATATATCCGCGCAACTTAACATCAGGTTAATAGGTTGAAATCATGAAAATGAACCTCCGGCAGATCGAAGTGTTCCGTGCCGTGATGCTCACGGGCTCGATCAGCGGCGCGTCCAAACTCCTGTATGTGTCGCAGCCCGCCATCAGCCGGCTGATGTCGCACACCGAGCAGCGCCTGGGGCTGGAACTGTTCCGCCGCGTGAAGGGCCGCCTGCATCCAACGCCGGAAGCCAGGCGGCTGCTGGGCGAGGTCAATGTGGTGTATGAGGGGATAGAGCGCGTGAACGAGATCGCGGAAGACCTCGCAACCAACCGCACGGGCAGCCTGCGCATTTCATGCAGCCCGAATCTCGGGCAGACGGTGCTGCCCCGCGCCATCGCCTCGTTTCGCGCCGCGCATCCGGCGGTGCGCATCGTCGTGCGCACGCAGATCCCGGGCAACATGCTGCGCGCCCTGCTCTCCGGCCAGGCCGAGCTGGCCGTGTCCAACATGCCGCTGGCGCATCCCAACCTGGAATCCCGGCTGCTGGTGAAGAACCCGATGGTGGCGCTGGTGCCCGCGGGGCACCCTTTGAGCGGGCGCAGCTACGTGCGCCCGGCCGAGCTTGCCGGGGAGCCATTGATCGGCTACGGCGCGGATGTGCCGTTCGGCTTGCTGGTGCGGGAAATGTTTGGCAGCGGCTTCGACGACCTCGATATGCGCATAGAAGTGGAGCAGGCGCACGTGGCGCGCGCGCTGGCGCAGGCCGGGGCCGGCATCGCGCTGGTCGATGCCATGACGGTGTTCGGGCAGGCGTGGCCCAATATCGTGGCGATTCCGATCCGGACCAAGGTCAATGCCTCGGTCCAGATCTTCAATGTCCAGTCCGAGCCGCTGTCGCGGCTGTCGCTGGAGTTTGCGCAGGAACTGGTGGCGCGGATGAAGGCTTGAGGCGTGCAGGGGCAATCAGGCCGACGCACCCGCGCCACCGCTTACCTCTTCAGCGGATGCGCCAGGAAAAACCGCACCATCTCCGCGCTGGCATCGGGCCCGCTCGCATCGGTGTACGAGCCATGCGTACTGCCACCCGCCCACGCGTGCGGCGCGCCATGCAGCAGCCAATACTCCGCATCAACGCCATCGCGCGACTTCAACTGGCGGCGCGTGAAAGCGCGCCCGTTCTGCTTGCTCCGGCGCTGGCTGTCCTGCTCACCGCCAGGCTGGAATGCTCCCAGCAGCCGGTCGGCGTTGGACACATGCACCGTCGTATCAGCGTCTGCCTGGAAGACGATCAGGGGCCGCAACGGCGCGGCCTGCGCGTTCGCCATGTGCTTGCCCGCCAGCTTGCCGCCCTTCATCGCGGCCAGCGCCGACGGCAAGTCATGCGCGCTGGCATACGGCAAGCCGGAGTGAATCCCCGCCGCGGCATACAGGTCGGGATAAGCGTGCACCATCACGGCGGCCATGGCGCCGCCGGCGGACAAGCCGGCCACGTACACGCGATCGGGATCGACCGGATGGCTGGCCATGACTTCCCGCGTGATACCCGCGATCAGCGACGGCTCGCCCAGCTCGCGCTGCTGGTCGCCCGGCTTGAACCAGTTCCAGCATTTGGACGGGTTCGCCGTCGCGGGCTGGATGGGGTAAGCAACCAGGAAACCGTGCTGCCTTGCCAGCGCATTCATGCGGGTACCCGCGGCAAAATCGTCGGCGTCCTGCGTGCAGCCGTGCAGCATCACCACCAGCGGCAGGCGCTTGCCCTCGAAGCCGGCGGGCACGTAGAGCTTGTAGGCGCGCTGGCCGGCGTGTCCGGCATGGCGCCGGGTGGTGAAGTGGCCGGTGTCCCGCACGTCGGGTTGCGCTGCGGGTTGCCGCGCATCCGCGGGGTGTGCGCGGCCTTCACGCGCATGCACTGCGTTCTCCTGCGCCTGGCGCGGCAGCAGCGCCTCGACAACTTGCGCAGGCTGGAAGCCGGCATTAGGCGCTGCGCTGTTGCCGCGCAACGCGCGCGCAATGACCTCGGTGGCTTCCAGCGGCCCCGCGGTGCGCAGCAGCGCCATGGCTTCCTGCATGGAAGCCAGGAATTCTTCGTTCATCTTCATCATGGTGTCCTTCTATGTGCCTTTGGCGTTGGGCGTTCCGTTGCCTGGCGGCTTAGCGGATACGGCCGGCCAGCGCGGCCTTGACGGCGGCGGAGGCATGGAAAGCGCCCAGCACCACGATCGACTCGATCGTGGCCAGGGCAAGCTCGGGCGTGACATCGGATGCGATGCTGGCCAGTCCCAGCACATGGATATCCAGGCGCTGGTGCGCGGCTTGCGCCGCCTCCAGGTCCTGGCGGGAGAAATGCTGCAGGCCAAGCACCAGCGCGCGCCGCGTCACGGTCTCGCTGACGGCCTGCGCGTGGATCGCAAGCTGGTTGCGGATCGCGGTGCGGATCAGGTCGGTACGGTTTGAGTAAAAGCCTTCCTCGACCAGCAGGTCGATCTGGCCGAGATCGACCGGACCGAGATTGATCGTGATCTTCTCGGTTTCGCCGCCTTTAGGGCGGGGTTGCGCCACAAGTGCCCTTTGTTGCTCATCCATCGTTGTTAACCATCCGGCACCATCCAAATACCATCCAATGGGATGGTTATAGGATGGAACGATCCAGTATTCAAGGACGATTGCCAATTTTTGCTGCAATCGCACATAAAAGTGCGGCCTACGGTATCCGGCAACATTGCCCACCCTGGCATTCAAGCCTTTACCGGCGACCCATGAAATTTTTCGCCATGCGGCAAGGTGCCGGGGGATCCGCTCTATCCTTGGGCGTGGCTTCACGCACACCGAACCAGAGCAGCAGGGAACCAGGGATCAAGTGATCGAGAGGACATAGGAGCGATATGCCAGCCCCCGCAATGACAACGCGCCGCAGCCCACGGCATCGCCGGATGGCATCCTGGCTTGCCTGCGCCTGCGCTGCCCTGGTGCTATGCGCCTGCGCGCCAGACTCGGTGCGCAACTACGAGGCAAAAGGCTTCGACGCCTACCTCGACAGCGTGCAACGAGGCTGCCCGAACATGATGATCGGAAACAACAACATCAGCGATTGGCTGCGCACCGACGGTGGCCAGAACAACAGCGACTACGTGTACTGGCTCGACCAGACCTCCCGGCTTTACTACCGGCGCATCACGCCGGTGCAGTATCGCGACTCGGTCATCGGCGCGCTCGGGCAAGGCAAATCGGATACGCGCGCGGTGGATTGCATCCTCGGCAAGCTGCCTGCGCAGCGCCCTACCAGCCCGGCAGGCGACAAGCGGCCGTAGTTGCTGGGCGTGGTAGTTGGCCGTTGTAGCTGGCCATGGTTGTTGCGTGGCCGGCCAGGATAGGCGCCAACACATGAGGCGCCGGATTCGGCTATCGGGCCGATGACCTGTTCAGGGCTGCAGCGGCGCGTATGAGCGTCTTGAAGGCATCCTCATCCATTTCGTCACCCTCATGCAAATCGATAGCGCGCCGGGTGTTGCCTTCCAGGCTGGCGTTGAAAAGTCCTGAAGGGTCCTCGAGCGAAGCGCCCTTGGCGAAAGTCAGCTTCACAACGCTCTTGTAGGTCTCGCCGGTGCAGATCAGTCCATCGTGAGACCAGACCGGAACGCCTCTCCACTTCCACTCCTCGACCACCTCAGGGTCAGCCTGTTTGATGAGAGCGCGGACATGGGCGAGCGTCTTGCCCCGCCAATCGTCCAGTTCCTGGATCCTGGCATCGATCAGCCGGGAAGGGGATTCGCCCTGGGGCGTTGCGCTCTTTTTCATAGGGATTGCACCTGATTCGGCTGTTTTACTAGCTTGCTTGCATAGCCGGCTCGCCGTTCCCTGAGCCGCACCGCGCCTGAATAGGCGGCATTGAATCTAGCATACCCCGTTGGTTCATGCTGCATGATCGCTATCGACCATACGGCGTCGTGGCGACATGGTGACACGCTTCAGATTGCTGCCGGCCGTCGCCAGATGACATGGTTTTGTCAGCCGATACTGGCGCGCTGCGGTCGGCTACACTTTGCCGACTCTACCCTCTCAGACATGCGCGAAGGAAATGGCAAATCAAGGCGACATCAGCATCGGCGAAGACAAATGGATCCCGTTCATCGACCTGCAAGGGAAGCACCACGACGCGGTGGGCATCGACGAGTGGCTCGTGCCTATCCTGCCCTTGCTTGACTGGCTCGAAACGGAATGCGTCGCGGACTGTTGCGGCATTGACGCCTATGGTTTCTGGCCTGATGCCATTGCCCGGGCGGCGATGCAAGCCGGGCTCCCCGATCTTGCCGAACGGATTGCACAGGTAAGAGAACGCGTCGCCGGCGCTGGCGGCGACGTGTTCCTCAGCCACAGGATGAACAACTACTTCGACAGGCAGGTCTTGCTTCAACTGATCGACCACATCGCTGCCTGCCTTGCGTCCGGCGCGCGCGATCGTGAGCCGTACTGACGGACACGCAAATCGCGCCCGTCATCAAAGTCAGCGGACGATCGGGTAAGTCAGTGGATTCTTGGGCAGTCATGGAACCGCGGATTTCGTAGAACATCGTGTGTCACCAAACCTGGAGAAATGAGCGTGCACACGGATGTAACATTTGACTCCGACGAGCTCCGCCTGGCCGGAGCCCTGCATCTCCCCCCCAACCTTGCCAGCGGCGAGCGACGTCCAGCCATCGCCGTGCTGCATGGGTTCGGCAGCAACAAGGATGACGGTATGGTGCAGCTGGCGACGCGCCTGTTTTCTTCGCTGGGCTATGTGGTCCTGCGCTTCGACATGCGGGGCTGCGGTAACAGCGAAGGCGAGCGCGGCAAGGTACTGTGCGAGGACCAGGTGCGCGACACGCGCAATGCGGTCAGCTACTTGCAGAGCCTTTCCGAGGTGGAGCCAGCGAAAATTGCTGTGATGGGCCACAGCTTCGGCGCGGCCGTGGCGGTCTATGCGGCCGGCGTTGACCCTCGCATCGTGGCCTGCATCTCATCGGCCGGATGGGGCGACGGGGAGGTAAAGCTGCGTCAGCAACATGCCGGGCCGGGCGAATGGCAGCGCTTCGAGGCAATGGTGGAAGAAGGCCGTGCCCGATTGGCCATGGGCCAGTCGATGCAGGTCTCGCGCTTTGACATCGTGCCGATCCCCGCCGCGATGCGCAGCAATCTGCCTGCGGGAAGCTTCATGGCGTTCCCGTTCGAGGTGGTCGAAAGCATGCTGGGCTTTCGGCCGAACGCAGTGGTCGGAGACATTGCCCCGCGCCCGCTCCTGCTGCTGCATCCGGCGGACGATTCGGTCACCCCTACGGACCAGTCGATCGCGCTGTTCCGCAACGCCAGGATGCCGGTCGAACTGCACCTGTTCTCGGAAATCGATCATTTCATCTTCTCCGACGACAACCGGGCTGTCCTGAACCTGGTCACGGACTGGCTGTACAAGTTCTTCCCGGTCCACCAGGTGCCATCGGGGGCCGCATGACGGCGCGCCCCCCGACCATGATCAGTGCAGCCCGGCTGCAAACCTTCGCGCAGGCGCTACTTGCCTCGGCAGGGCTGCACGAACCTGGCGCCTCACTGGTGGCGCAGAGCCTGGTGTGGGCTGACCTGCGTGGTTCTCCCGGACATGGGGTAGCGCGCATCCCGCAGTACATTGCGTGGCTGGCCTCGGGCGACATGAATGGCCGGGCACAACCGCGCCCGGTGCTCAGCCTGCCAGCGCTAACCGTTGTCGAAGGGGATCGCTGCGCCGGTGCGCTGGGCATGCGCATTGCCGCCGGGCAAGCCATTGCCGCTGCGCGCCAGGCCGGGGCGAGCCTGGTGCTCTTGCGGGAGACAACGCATACCGGCGCGCTCGGCTTTCACACCGCTCATGTGGCCAGTGCGGGCATGTTTGCCATGGCGATGGCCGCGTCGGGACCGTTGATGGCCTACCATGGCGCCTCGGTGGCTGGCGTCTCAACGGCTCCGCTGTCCATGGCCTGCCCTGGCCTCGTCGAGCCGATCGTGTTCGACATGGCTTCGGGTGCGGTTGCCTTCGGCAAACTGATGCAGGCTCGGGCAGCCGGCCGGCCGCTCGAGCCGGGCTGGGCCATCGATGCCATGGGTAACCCCACCACGGACGCCCATCAGGCGACAACGCCGCTGCCATTGGGCGGCCCGAAAGGCTCGGGCCTCGCGCTGATGGCCGAGATCGCCTGCAGCCTGCTGACCAACCATCCGATCCTGGCACCCGCGCTGCTTGCTTCCCCTGCGGTTCATCGGCACACGCAGAACGCGTGGATGCTCGTCATCGATATCGCTCAGGTGCTGGACCCCTCCATGTTTCAAGCGCAGTTGAGCGAGCTCACGGAGGCCATCCACAATCTGCCGGCGTCTTTCGAAGGCCCTCCACGGCTGCCGGGAGAACGCGGCTACGCCGAATCCCGGGAGCGGGGCGTGAGCGGAATTGCCTTGGCGGGTGTAACTGCTGCCGCGCTGGAAAAACTTGCCAGCCAGGCGGGCATTCGCGCTCCCTGGGCGTAGCATGACCGGGAAGTCACATTCAAACGTGCACACGGATACGGGCCTGCCGGCCACCGGGCCCGCGGCGCCTTGACGCGTACAAACGAGAAAGGCTGACTAGTCGAGCCTTGCCGACGTGTCGGAGCCAGCGATGCACGGGGCGTATTCGACGCTTGGATCGTCAACGGCCCCCTTCCCTTCGTCTCCGTGTAGCCCTTGTTTCACGTTTGGCCAAATCGATAGAGACTGCTCCCCCCTTGACGACTGCCTGACAGATGACATAATTCCAACCACTGCAAACGTTTGCATAACCAGGATGATCGAATGGCTTGTCGGCGTGTGCTGGTCGAGCACCGGGCTCGCGCAAGGCGAAGCCTTGCTCCACCGCCCGCCGCGCGTAAGCACGCACGATCCCCCAAGGCATTGATGAGGAGACACCCTGAATGGCAAAGGACCGCCAGCTACGCATCATTCACGGCAGCTTCGGCCGTGCCACCCTTCATCGCATATCGGGGCCGCTCGTCGCGCATGCCCATGCGGAGTTCCATCTGATCTTCAAGTTCGGCGGCACGGATGCGACATTCAAGATCGACGGCCACGCGCAGACACTGACCGACGGATGCGCGCTGCTGATCAATCCCTGGTCGACGCATGCGAAGAGCGCTAAGGAGGGCTCGCCCTCGCTGCTACTCGCCTTGCTGCTGGAGCCGGAATGGCTCGGACGCACGCTCGGCGTCGACAATCCTGCCAGCGGCCTGCGCTTCAGCAAAACGCTGGCGCGCATGGATGCGGATACCGTCGCATCATTGACAGAGTTGGGTACCCGCCTGGCCCGGGACCTGGCTGACGATTCGGCGATTGGCTCGGTAGATTGCGAGGCCGCCGTCGCGGAACTGGCACGCAGGGTATCGGCCTGCCATCTTCAGCGGCGGTCCATGACCGAAGTGCTGGCAAACACCAGACCGCTGGACTACCGGATCAAGCGCGCGACCGAGTACATACGCAACCATGCGGGGGAAAATCCCAACGTGGAGACGGTCGCCAGCGCGGTGGGCATGTCCCGCAGCCGGCTCTTCCACCAGTTCAAGGCCTGCATGGGCATTTCGCCGCAGCAATACCTTGACTGGATCCGAATCGGCATCGCCACCCGACTGCTGGCTCAACGGCATGCCAGCATCGGGGACGTAGCAGACCAGCTCGGATTCAGCGCGCAAGGACACTTCACGCGCTTTTTCGTCCAACACTTGGGGCTTAGCCCGTCGGAGTTTCGCCGCATCGGCATGCCGGGCGATGCGCAAGGCGACTGAGACGCCCAACGCCGCCCGGCGTCAACTGTGTCAACTGTGTCGACTGTGTCAACTGTGTCAACCGCGCAGCGAGCGCGACAACTTGTCCTGGATCGCCGCGTCGAATACTGCCTTGGGCAGCATGCCGTGCACGGTCTTGGCCGGGATCGACGTGTAGTTGCTGGCCGTCTGGTTGGAGTACTGGGTGATGCGGAATCCCGCGGTAATGCTAGCGAGCGAGTACACGTCCTGAGGATCCATGCCGGTCGCAGCGCTCACCCAGTTGAGCATCTGCCGCAGGCAGGCGACCAGCGCCTCGTCGAGATTGTTGCCGAAGCCGAGAATGATCCAGTGGCCGGGCGTCTCTGCCATCGGCAGGGACAAGGGCCGCTGCTTGTGCAGGAAATACTGGATCTGCATGTCCTCCATCGCGGTTTCAATGGCGGTCTGATTGACCACGCCGTCGCCTTGGGCGGCGTGCGAATCGCCTGTCCAGATCATCGCGCCCGGCCGCTGGACCGGCAGGAACAGTGACGTACCCTCAACCAGCTCGCGCAACACGAGATTGCCGCCATACCGACCGCTGAGGATGGCGCTGACCGGTTCGTCGCCGGCGGGCTGCACCGCCATCACGCCCTGGAACGGCGCCAGCTTGATGTGGATGCCCGGCGCGAACTCGGTGTACTGCCGGCTCTCGTCAAATTTGAAATAGCGCAGGTACGGCTTTGGAAAGTCGTTGGGCAGTGCACCGACACCTTTGGGTGCGGAGTTCCATCCCCAGCCGATCGGACGCAACTTGACCATCCGGCACTCCACCACGTCGCCGGGCATCGCCCCGCGTAGTTCCACGGGCCCGACGTTCGAGTACGGCCCTTGCGGAAATCGCTTGCGCACCGGTTCGCGATCCTCGAAGCTCATGCCGTACGCGGCGCCGTTGGCCCAGTTCACCCAGGTATTGGGATACATCACGAGATCGCCGGACTCGATGCTGGCGGCCGGTGTTGCCTTGGGGTCGAGAATGCCGACGTGCACGGTCTGCGTGGCCGACTCGATCCGGTGGATCTTGCCCGGTTTGATTGCGGGGAGTGGAACCGCACCCGTTTCGGCAACCGGTGCGTTCCGCCCCAACGTCACCTGCGCCGCTGCCTGCAGCGAAGCGGCTCCCAGGCCGAGGGCACCTGCAGCCTTCAGCCAATGTCTCCTGTCGATCATCATCGTTTTGGTTCCTTTCGATTGTGCCGTCCGCGGCACCACTGCGCTGGACGGCAAGATGCAGCACATCAGCGCAGTTGCGCGACGTACTGCGCAACGGCGAGGATCTCTTCGTCCGTCATCAACGGCACAAGCAGGCTCATCAGCTTGCCCGGACCGCCACGTGTGCCGGATTTCCACGCTTGGAGCTGCCTGGCCACGTATTCCGGCTGCTGGCCGGCAATGCGCGGAAAGTCGGGCGCGATGCCTTCCCCATTTGGCCGATGGCATGTCACGCAGGCCGGCAGGTGATTGGACGGATTGCCCTTCCAGTAGATGATCATGCCCGCCCCGACCAAGTGCGGCAGGGCGGCCTGTCCGCGCGCGGGTGCCTGGCGGCTAAAGTAGCGAGCCACTTCGCGCATCTCCATTTCACTCATGCTTTGCACCACGGCAGCCATCGTGGCGTCCTGGCGCAGTGCCGGCTCGCTGGCGCCGGCCTTGAACTGCCGCAGTTGCTTGAACAGGTAGTCTTCGTTCTGACCCGCCAGGCTGGGGTATTCCTTCTGCGCGCTCTGGCCTGTGTTGCCGTGGCATGCCGCGCAGACTTGCTCAACGATCAGCCGCGCGGGCCGCGATTCGCCTGCCTCTGATGCGGGCTGCGCCAGCGCAGGCACGGCCAGCGTGCACAACGCGAGCAAGCGGGCAGACAGCCGGCGGCGCTCCATGGGATGTTTCACGTTGGAATCCTCACAACAAGACAATGCCCGATCTAGTTCAGGTAGCCGCCGGTTTTGGTGACGATCTGGTGCGCGCGCCGCGTTTCGCTGGTCAGACGGCTGGTCAGGCCGATCACGCCGGTCTGGCTGAAGGCGGTGTCAATGCTCTGGCCGGCCAGCCTGGCGCGGATGTCGGCATCGTTCATGATGGCGCGGACCTCGCTGCGCAGCCGCTCGGTCACCGGCGCCGGCGTGCCCTTGGGGGCGAACAAGCCATACCAGACGGTAATGTCGTACCCGGGAATGCTCTCAGCCACCGTGGGCACGTTGGGCAGGCCCTGGAGCCGGCTCGCGGTACCGACGGCCAGCAGCCTCAGTTTGCCGGCGTTCACATGGGGCATGTACTCCAGCAGCGGGCCCGTCGCCAGGTCGATGTGTCCGGCGATCATATCGTTGATGGTTGGGCCGCTGCCCTTGTAAGGGATATTGGTGATGTCGACACCAGCCATCGTCTTGATCATTTCGAGCGGATAGCTGGTCGGGCCACCGTAGTTGACCTTGCCGGGATTCGCCTTGGCGTAGGCAATCAGTTCGGTGACGGACTTGTATGGTGTGTGCGGATTCGTAACCAGCACAAGCGGCGACTCGCCCAGTGGCGCCACAGGCACCACGTCGCGCGTCACGTCGTAGGGCAGCTTGCGGTAGAAGGCGGCGTTGACCGCGTGGATGCTGTTCAGGATGCCGATCGTATGGCCGTCCGGCGCCGCGCGCACGAGCGCTTCCGCGCCGATGTTGCCGCTGGCGCCCGGTCGGTTCTCCACCACGACTGGTTGTCCCAGCGCTTTCGACAAGCGTTGCGCCACGGCCCTGGCCAGTACGTCGTTGATGCCTGCCGGCGGGAACGGCACGATAAAGACGATAGGCTTCGAAGGCTTCCAGTTGGCCTGTGTATTTGTGTCCGCTTGCGCTGCGTTGGCGGCGGCGGGCCGCAGGCCTGCGAGTGCCACGGCCAGTGCGGCGGTGATGGCCGCAGTGATGGCGGCAAATGTGGCCACCCGCTGAGGGGCGCTGAGGAATGATGGAAGCTTCCGGCTTTGCATTGACTCTTGTCTCCTGGTGAATCGCGAGGCGTGGGCGATAGGGCCAGCCCAGGCTCACACTCTACGGATCTGGAAACAAGACGCTTGCCCATTTGGGGAGCCGTTTACCAATACGTCCTCCGTTCTGCGGCATAGGCACGCCGGCAAGCGATCGCCCGATGCCGCGCGGCGTCTGCTTACCGGATTGTCCAAGAACTTGACAGGGGCCGCCCTCACGCCGCGGTTCGTCATGCAATATCGGGCGGGACATCGACGACCGGAGGAAATCAATGCATTACCAGCAAAACGGCACCGTGGTCACCATCGGCAACGGCCCACACCATGTCATCGCCTTGCACGGCTGGTTTGGCCATGCGCGTGGATGGGGGCCCCTTGTGGACGTGCTCGACGGTGACCGCTTCACCTACGCCTTCATCGACTATCGAGGCTATGGTGCCCGGCGAGAGGTCGAGGGCAGATTCGACATGCAGGAGATCGCCGCCGACGTGCTGGCGCTCGGTGACGAACTGGGATGGCAATGTTTCTCGCTGATCGGACACTCTATGGGAGGAAAGGCCATGCAGGCTGTCGCCATGCTGGCCCCTGCACGCGTCAAGGCCATGGTCGGCGTCACGCCTGTGCCGCCGACGCGCGTGCTGTTCGACGAGCCGGCACGCACGCTGTTCGAACGTGCCGCCGACGATCTCGCGGCAAGAATTGCTGTCGTGGACAATTCCACGGGCGAACGCCTGAGCCGGCACTGGGTAGAAAAACTGGTTCAAGCCTCGACGCTGCATGCCGATGCCAACGCGTTCGCCGCCTACTTCCGGGCATGGGCCGACACTGATTTCTCTGCCGAGATTGCGGGCATCCGTGTTCCCACACTGCTGCTGGTTGGTGAGCACGACCCGTCGCTGACAGCTGACGTCATGGAGCAGACGTATGGCAGAGTATTCCTCGATCTGGCCATCGACGTGATCCGCAACGCGGGACACTATCCGATGGACGAGACACCGGTGGACCTCATCACGCGGATCGAGCGCTTCCTGACGGACGTCCAGGCCCGCAGCGAACGCTGACGTCCTGAATGGCCGATGCGGAGTGCCTGCCGGTGTCGTACACCAGCAGGCACCACCATAGCGCATACGCTACTCAGGGCGCCTCGGCCGCACCGATCGCGACCACGCCGCGGCGCCCGATCTCCTCGTCCATGTCCGATGGCCCGCCGCTAACGCCGACGGCCCCGACCAGCCGGCCACCGACGTAGATGCCCAGTGAACCCTGCGACGGAAAGACGGGCCCGCCATACACCAGCGAACTCATCTGGCCGAAGACGATGGGATTGGCCTGATAGCGCTTCACGAGTTCGGCGCCGGAGACGCCTCCCGTGGCCGCCGAAGCGATGGCCTTGCCGCGTGCGACATCAAAAGTCGCAAACGGGGCGCCATCCATTCTCACGCCGCTGAGAAAGTGGCCGGAAACGTCGACCACGACGATGCTAACGGCAAGTCTTCGGTCCTCGGCAAACCGTTTGGCGGCATCGGTAAGCCGCACCGCGGTGTCCGCGCCAAGGGTCTGCACCTGTACGACGGCCGCAGATGCGATCGACGCGCAGAACAGATGCAGCCCGAAGGCCACTGCGAGGGTAGAGCGCTTCATGGATTCTCCTAGGCATGACGAGATCGCGACGCGTCGGCCTCTGGCCGACGACGGCGACCGGGTGGCGTACGCCGGCGTGCGCACATCAGAAGAGATGGCGCATGCCTATCATGACCCCGCGTGGGTCGGACACGCTGCTTGCTGTGACCTCATTGGGGATGTTTGAAAATGTGTAGTTGGCCCCGTTCGTGTTCCAGATCTTACTGGCGTTGGCATAGAGCGTTGTACGCTTGGACATCGAGTACTGATAGCCAATCGACATCTGCTGGCCACGATTCGGCGTGCCGACCGATTGCTGCATGCCATATGCCACCAGCACCAGTCCGGCGCCGCCCACGGGAATGGTCGTGCCGACATGGAAACCGCGGTCCTTCAGCGTCGCCTGGCCTGGCACCCATCGTGTGGCTTGGCGGACATTGGCGAACAACTTCACCCACGGGAATTCATACGTGGCGCCGATCGCGCGCTCGTCGCGGTCGGCATCCGTTACCGCGTTGATGCTGTAGGTACGTTCGTAGGCAAGGCCCAGCCAGAGCGGTCCGCGTGCATAAGTCAGCGCCAAGCCCGCCAGCCGGTCGGCATCGCGTGGCGCGCTGGTCCGCTCGGCGCCGAATGAATAGATCGCACTGCCCTGCAGCCCGGCAAGTTCGGGACTCTCGTACCGAATGGAATTGTCCGCGCGCGCGGTCAGGCTGCTGCCCGCGGGGCCGCCGTTCTGCAGGCGACCGAGCGGGCCATACGGGGAGAAGCCAAAGGCCGATGCCTGCCCCTCGATGTAGTAGATCGGCGTGTTCTGCCGGCCAAACGTCAGCGCGCCCCAGTCGTTGCTGCTCAGGCCGACCCAGGCCTGGCGGCCGAACAGGCGTCCCCCCTGCTGGGCGGTGCCACTGTCCAGTGCAAGCCCAGTCTCTAGTGTGAATACCGTGGAAAGTCCCGGCGCCAGTTCCTCCTTGCCCCGCAAACCCCACCTCGATTGATACAGCCCGCCGTCTTCGACCCGCGCGACATGAACTGCCCCAGACCTGACATACTCGGTGTAGAGATCGGCTACGCCATAGATGGTCACCCCCGATTGTGCCGCCGCTATGCCCGGCATCGTTGCCACCGCCACTACCAAGAGTGTTCCCATTCTTTTCATGCGTTTCTCCTCGCTGTTCCGTCCTGTTTGACGATATGGTTCTTGCACGGTCTTTGCACCGGCGCAGCAAGGGTATGGGTTCGCGCCGGGAGGGCGCTAACCCAATCATCCCGCCACTTGGAAAGGTGTCCGGAATGCGTGGCCGGGTGGTTCAGGAGCGCAGGCTCGCGAGCAAGGTGCGGGGGGGGCAGGCCTGGAAGTCCGCGAGAAGCACTGGCGGATTCGGCAAGGCGATGGAGGGCTTTGTCGCAGTAAGAGGCTGCTTCAAAATGAAGCGAAGCGGTTCTGGCTAGGCGCGCGGCTGCAGACAATACATGTGGATCGGCCAAGGCCGCGCAACGACGCCAGCATCTTTTTGAAATGGCATCCAAGATGGATCCGTCGACAAGCAGCCGACGGTGATGGTTGGCTTATGCGCAGGCCAGGTCGAACCGATCGAGATTCATCACCTTGACCCATGCCGTGACGAAGTCTCGGATGAATTTCTCTTGGGCGTCCTCGCTTGCGTAGACTTCAGAGAGCGCGCGGAGCTGTGCGTGCGAACCGAAGATCAGATCGACACGCGTGCCAGTCCATTTCAGTTCACCGGTCTTGCGGTCGTATCCCTCGAATACTCCCCGGGAAGCCGAAAGTGGCTTCCATTCAGTACGCATGTCGAGCAAGTTACGAAAGAAGTCATTGGTCAACGTCTGCGGTCGGTCGGTGAGAACGCCGTGAGCCTCTGTTCCGGCATGAACGTTCAGCACACGAAGCCCGCCAATCAGAACGGTCATCTCCGGTGCGGTCAGCGTCAGCAGTTGGGCCTTGTCGATCAGCAACGCCTCCGCGGGAACGCTGTATTCTCCCTTGAGGCAATTGCGAAAGCCATCTGCAACCGGCTCAAGCACCTCGAAAGATTGCACGTCGGTCTGTTCCTGCGACGCGTCCATGCGACCTGGCGAGAACGGCACGGTCACCCGATGGCCTGCCCTTTCTGCTGCCTGCTCGATACCAGCTCCGCCGGCCAGCACAATCAAATCCGCCAGTGAGATCTTCTTGCCGCCAGACTGTGCGCGGTTGAACTCGGACTGGATGCCATCCAGGACCGTCAGCACCCTCGCCAATTGCTGAGGCTGGTTGACGTGCCATTCAACCTGCGGTGCCAAGCGGATGCGCGCACCATTGGCACCGCCGCGCTTGTCCGAGCCACGGAAGGTCGATGCCGATGCCCAGGCCGTCGACACCAACTCCGCTACAGACAACCCCGACGCGCGAATCGTCTGCTTGAGCGAAACGATATCCTGGTCGTTGACCAACGGATGGTCGACGACGGGGATCGGGTCTTGCCAGATCAAGGCTTGCGCAGGCACTTCCGGGCCAAGGTAACGGGCGCGCGGCCCCATGTCGCGATGGGTCAGCTTGAACCAGGCGCGGGCGAAGGCGTCGGCAAACTGGTCGGGATTCTCCAGGAAGCGCCGCGAGATCTTCTCGTAAGCCGGGTCGAAGCGCAGCGAAAGGTCAGTGGTCAGCATCGTAGGCCGCAGCTTCTTCGACGGATCATGCGCGTGCGGGATCGTCTCACCGGCATCCTTTGCCACCCATTGATGCGCGCCGGCCGGGCTCTTGGTCAACGCCCAATCGTAGCGGAACAGGTTCTCGAAAAATCCCATGCCCCATTTCGTCGGCGTCGCGGTCCAGGTCACTTCCAGACCGCTGGTAATGGCATCGGCCCCCATGCCGGTGCCAAAACTGCTCTTCCAGCCCAGCCCCTGCTGCTCCAGATCAGCAATCTCCGGCTCCGGGCCAACGTTGCCGGCCGGTCCAGCGCCGTGCGTCTTGCCAAAAGTATGGCCACCGGCGATCAGCGCGACGGTTTCCTCGTCGTCCATGGCCATGCGGCGAAAGGTCTCGCGGATATCGCGCGCTGCCGCAATTGGATCCGGATTGCCGTCGGGGCCTTCCGGATTCACGTAAATAAGGCCCATCTGCACCGCGGCCAGTGGATTTTCCAGGTTTCGTCCGTCTTCCGGGCGGCCGGCCCCTGCGCCACGCGGATCCCCATCGTTGCCGGCCGCGCCCTTGCCGTAACGGATATCGCCGCCCAGCCAGGTTTTCTCGTTGCCCCAGTAGACGTCATTATCCGGTTCCCAAGTATCTTCACGACCTCCGGCGAAGCCGAAGGTATTGAATCCCATGGTCTCAAGTGCGACATTTCCGGTGAGGATCAGCAGGTCGGCCCAGGAAATCTTGTTCCCGTACTTCTGCTTGATCGGCCAGAGCAGGCGACGTGCCTTGTCCAGGCTGACGTTATCGGGCCAGCTATTGAGCGGTGCGAAACGCTGCTGACCGCGTCCGGCGCCTCCCCGGCCGTCGTCGACACGGTAGGTGCCCGCACTATGCCAAGCCATGCGGATGAAGAGTGGACCATAGTGGCCAAAGTCCGCCGGCCACCAATCCTGCGAGTCGGTCATCAGAGCAGCAAGGTCCCTTTTTACCGCTGCGAGGTCGAGACGCTTGAAAGCCTCGGCATATCTGAAGCTCCCATCCATTGGGCTGGACTTGTCGGAATGCTGGCCAAGCAAGTCCAACCGCAACTGCTTCGGCCACCAGTCACGATTTGTCGTACCGCCGCCGGCGGCATGATTGAACGGACACGTTGCTTCATTGGACATGCGCTCTCTCCTATCAGAATCAGTCAGCGGCCATGGCCACCGGGCACTTGTGTGCCCGGTGGATGCGGTGCGAGCCGATGATCGTTGCGACGGCGAGAAGCTGTCAATCAAACTAAAGGATAGGCAGGGCGCGCATCGACGATGCACTCACTGTGTGGGACCGAAGCCAGTGGGCCAAGGACGAGCGCCTGGCCCAGTGGGGCATCTCGCCTGGCCGGCGCATCATGGGCGTGATGCAGCCTGACGGGCCGACACGGCAGCGCGGTTCAGCGGGCCGGAACCGGGGCGATCGACGCGTGCGGCGTGGCGGTGCGCTGCGCGGCCTTGTGCACCATGGTGTAGGCGTAGTCCACGCCCATGCCGTAGGCACCCGAGTGTTCCTTGACCAGCTGCATCACGGCGTCATAGCTGTCGCGGTGCGCCCAGTCGCGCTGCCATTCGAGCAG
>NZ_JBWKVH010000010.1:0-220849 GCF_059421605.1 Cupriavidus sp. GW821-FHT02F09 | reverse complement strand
GAGGGACCCATGTCTGAGTATCGCCTTAAGGCGATGCGAGTTTGGGTCCCGGCCGCTCTTTTCGTCGAAGCCCGAGGAGGTAGTCGCCCCATCCGGCGCGCCTTCTTTGCCTACTTTCTTGGCAAGACAAGAAAGTAGGTCTGTCGCCGCCCCGCAGGGGTGGTGAAACTGCAGTTGCCTTTGCCGTTGACTTACCTCAACGACACAACGACACAACGACACAACGACACAACGACACAACGACACAACGACACAACGACACAACGACACTTACCGCAACGACATCCCCGAAGCCAAAATCACCGAAGCATACCTAGGCAAATCCCGAGCCAACGTAGCATCCAGCTTCTGCGCCGAAGACCCCACCACAACATACCCCGCATCCTCCAGCTGTCCCCGCGTAGCCGGCACATCAAGCACAGCCGCAACATCGCGGCTAATGCGATCCACCACATCAGCAGGCGTAGCCGCAGGCGCAAGCAGCCCCTGCCAGCTTTCCACCGCGAAACCCGCAGCACCTGCCTCCGCCATGGTCGGCACCTGTGGCAGCGCCTTCGAGCGATAGGGCGTGGTCACCGCCAGCGCAGTCAGCCGGCCGGAGCGCACGTAATCGGTCACCGCCGCGAGCGTGATCAGTGTTGCGTCGATATGCCCGCCAAGCAGGTCCACCGTGGCGGGCGCGCCCCCGGCGTAGGGAATGTAGTTGACCTTGATGCCGGTCTGGCGCGATAGCATTTCATGGGCCACGTGGGCAATGCCGCCATTGCCCGGCAGGCCAAGCGTGACCTCGCCGGGCTTCTTGCGTGCCAGCGCGATGTAGTCCTGCAGGTTGCGCACGCCAAGATCCGGCCTGGCGACCAGGATCTGCGGATTCACCACCGCCTTGCTGACACCGCGAAACGCGCGGCTCGCATCGTACGGCAGCGTCTTGAACAGCGAGGCGTTCAGCGTCACGCCTTCGCCACCCAGCAGCAAGGTGTAGCCGTCTGGCTTGGCCCGCGCCACCTGCGCGGCACCCAGGGTGCCGCTGGCGCCCACCACGTTTTCCACCACCACGGGCTGGCCCCATTTCTCGCTGAGCTTGAGCGCCAGCGTACGCGCGAGCTTGTCGGCGCTGCCGCCGGGCGCCACCGGCACCACGATGCGCACGGGACGCGCGGGGAAGGCCTGCGGGGCCTGCGTGGCATAGCTGTGAAAGGGTACGCCAGCGATGGCCGCCGCCGCAGCGGCGACGGGCAGGCAGAGAAGGGAGCGGAACAGGGTGCGACGTTGCATGACGGTAATGCCTGAGGCGAATCGAGCGCAAAGCTTAGAAAGCGTGGCCCCTGCGGCCAACGAATCTTTCCGCGCATGGATATGCGGCCGCGCTGTGCTGCCACGGGAAACGGAATGCGCATAACGATTGGCTCTTTTATTCGTTCCGTGCCCGGCGGCGCTTGCGTACAGTTTGTCGGCTGCATTGCACTAACCACGACTTAGCCAACAAGAACTCGAACACACCATGACCCGCACTCTTTCGCTGCGCTCCCCGCGTCCTCTCGCCTTCGCTGCCGCCTTGCTGGCCGGCACTTTCTTTGCCGGCGCCGCGCAGGCCGACGCCACGCTCGACAAGATCCGCCAGCGCGGCAAGATCGTGGTCGGCATCATGCTGTCCGGCAGCGCTTTCGGCTCGATCGATCCCGCCACGCAAAAGCCCGTCGGCTTCAATGCGGACCTCGCGCAGGACTTGGCCAGGCAGCTCAATGTGGAGCTGGAAACGGTGCAGGTGCAGCCGTCCAATCGCGTGCAGTTCCTGCAGCAGGGCAAAGTCGACGTGCTGATCGCGGCGATGGAATACAACGCCGAGCGCGGTGAGCAGCTGGGCCACGTGCCTACGCCTTACTACCGTGTGGGCGGTGCGGTGATCGTGCCCAAGCAAAGCGATATCCGCCGCTGGGAAGACTTGAAGGGCAAGACGGTGTGCATCTCGCAGGGCAGCAGCTATACGCGCCCGGTGCAGGTGGAATACGGCGCCATCCCGAAGGGCTTCAAGGGCTCGGCGGAATCGCTGCTGGCGCTGCGCGGTGACAACTGCGCCGGCGCCGTGCACGACAACACGCTGCTGCAGCCTCTGGTGCGGGGCAACCCGGAATGGCAGAACTACCGCATCGTGCTGCCTGAACTTAATCCCGCGCCGACCGTGATCTGGACCCGCAAGGGCGAGCAGGACACCATTTCTGCGGTGGACCGCATCGTGCAGAACTGGCATCGCAGCGGCTGGCTGGTTGCCACCGAAAAGAAGGCCGGCATTCTGCCGCCGTCGCCGGCGCTGACCGAGCTGCATGACAAGTTCAAGGGCGGCCGTTCCTGATGGAAGCAGCGATTGCCTGGTGGATCGATGCGGCGCACCGCATCGGCCTGAACTACGCGTTCCTCGCCGATGCCTATGACCGCGCCTCCTTCGTGCATGGCGCCTGGGTAACCATCCAGCTGGTACTTTGCACCCTTGCCGGCAGCCTGGTCGCCGGAGTGGGAATGGCGGCGGCGCTGACCTCGCGCAACGCGCTGCTGGCCGGTGCCACGCGCGCGTTTGTGGAAATCACCCGCAACACGCCAACCCTGGTACAGCTCTACTGCGCCTTCCTGGTTCTCAACATGCTGATCACCCATGCCTTGCAGGACGCGCAGCGGACCAATCCGCTTACGCCGTTCCTGTGGGTGGTGGTGGTGCTGTCGCTGCACAAGGGCGTGTTTCATGCCGAAGCCTTGCGCGCTGGCATCGAGGCGGTGCCCAAGGTCACGCTGGAGGCGGCGGCGTCGCTCGGCTTTGATCGCCGTACTTTGCTCTGGCGCGTGCAGTTGCCGCTGGCGGTGCGCTTTGCCCTGCCTGCCCTGGTCAACAATTCCGTGGAGCTGGTCAAGGCCACGGCGGTGGCGTCCGCGATTGCGGTGGGCGATATCACCTACGCCTCCATCATGATCTGGACCCAGCGCGACAACGTGCTGGAACTGATGGTGCTGTTGCTGTTGTTCTTCGGCCTGCTGACCTGGGTGGTCAGCCAGGCGGGCAACTGGCTGGAACTTCGACTAAGGATGCCCGGCTATGGCGAGCGCTGATTCCACTTTTCTCTCCGCGCCCGCAACGTCGCGCGCCGGTCGTTATGCGGGGCTGCTGTGGCTCCTGCCGCTGGTGGCGGTGGCGCTCGCGGCGACCCGCCATCCGGACCTGGCCCGCGCGCTGGCCAGCGCCTGGCAATGGTCGCCGGCGCTGGTGCGCGGCTTCCTGGTCAATATCGGCGTGAGCCTGCTGGCGATCTTGCTGGGCACAGCCGGCGGGCTGCTGGTCGGCGCCTTGCGCTTGTCGCCGGTGGCGCTGCTGTCGCGCCCGGCGCATCTATACGTGCAGGTGTTCCGCAATGCGCCCTGGCTGGTGCTGATCTACTTCTCCACCTACGTCTTCCCGTTCGAGGTGAATATCGGCAGCCATATCGTGCCGTTCCCCGACTGGTTCAAGGTGGTGGTGGGGCTGGCGCTGCCGGCCAGCGCCAATGTGGCCGAGGTGCTGCGCGGCGCGGTGCAGTCGATCCCGCTCACGCAGTGGGAGGCGGCCAGCTCAATGGCGTTCTCGCGCTGGCAGATCCTGCGGCTGATCATCGTTGCGCAATGCGTGCGCCGCATGCTGCCGCCGTGGATGAACCTGTACGCCACGCTCACCATGGGCACCGCGCTGGCCTCGCTGGTGGGCGTGCACGATCTGCTCGATACCGCGCAGATCGCCAGCAATACCGTCAACCAGACCGCCTTTACCGTGCTGATCTATTTCACCGTGCTGGCGATGTTCTTTGCCTGGTGCTACCCGATTTCGCGCTTCACCCGTTTCCTGGAACAAAAATATGCTGTTGCCTGAACATAACGGCGGACCCGTGTTGTCCGTGGTCCCCGAGGCTGCCGCGCCGCTGGTTGCGCTCAAGGACGTGCACCTTGCCTTTGGCGGCAACCCGGTGCTCAAGGGCATCGACCTGGAAGTGCGGCGCGGGCAGGCGGTGTCCATCATCGGCCCGTCCGGCTCGGGCAAGTCCACCATCCTGCGGTGCCTTACCGGCCTGCTGGAGCCGCAGCAGGGCACGGTGACGGTCGGCGGCGTTGCAGTGCGCGAGCTGCGCAGCGAGGCCGAGCGCATTGCGCTGCGCAAGCGTGTGGGCTTTGTCTTCCAGCAGTACAACCTGTTTCCGCACCTGACCGTGCTGCAGAACCTCACCATCGCGCCGTTGCGCGTGCTGGGGCGCGGCCGCGCCCAGGCGGAGGCCACGGCCATCGCGTTGCTGCGCAAGGTGCGCCTGGCCGACAAGGCCGGCGCGTATCCGGGCGAACTCTCCGGCGGCCAGCAGCAGCGCGTCGCGATTGCCCGCGCGCTGGCCATGGAGCCCGAGCTGATCCTGTTCGACGAGGTGACCTCCGCGCTGGACCCGGAGACGGTGGGCGAGGTGCTGACCGTGATCGGCGACCTGGTCGAGGAGGGGCTGACCTGCCTGCTGGTGACACATGAGATGCGCTTTGCCGAAGAAATCAGCGACGAGGTCTACTTCACCGAAGGCGGGCGCATTGTCGAGCATGGCCCGGCCAGCCGCATTTTCAGCGCGCCGCGCAGCGAGCGCACGCGCGCCTTTCTCAACCGCTCGCTCGGCGCGGCCCCGCGTGCGCAGGCCGATCCCTTCGTCTTCTCCTTCGACAAGCTGCGCTTCGCTGTCTGAGCGCGGCGCAAGCCACCATCCCAATCCAGGAACCATGAGCCATCATCGCGATACCCAACTGATCCACGCCGGCACGCCGCCCTTTGTCCAGGGCCACGGCCCGGTCAATGTGCCGGTGGTGCGCACCAGCACCGTGCGCTTCGAGAACTCGGACGCCTATGACGATATCCGGGCCCGCCATGCGCGCGGCGAGCGTGTCAGCTCCTATGGCCGGCAGGGCATGGATACGCACCGCGCGCTGGAAGGTGCGATTGCCGCGCTCGAAGGCGGCAACCGCACCTTCCTGGCGCCCTCGGGGCTGGCTGCGATCTCGCTGACGTTCCTCGCGCTGCTGTCGCCGGGTGACCATGCGCTGGTGGTGGACAGCGTCTACGCGCCGGTACGCAGGCTGGAGCAAACGCTGCTGCGCCGCCTGGGCATCGAGGTCAGCTACTTCTCTCCCAGCCAGGACGATCTGGACGCGCTGATCCGCCCCAACACGCGGCTGCTCTACCTGGAGTCGCCCAGCTCTCTGCTCTACGAGGTGCTGGACCTGCCGCGCCTTGCGCAGATCGCGCACCGCCATGGCGTGGTGGTGGCCACCGACAATACGTGGGCTTCCGGCCATGTGCTGCAGCCGCTGGCGCTCGGCGTGGATGTATCGATCCTGGCATCGACCAAGTACATCAGCGGCCATTCCGACCTGATGCAGGGCGCGGTGGTGGTCAAGGACGAGGGGCTGGCGCGCCGCATTGCCGATGCCTACGATGGCTTCGGCCTGGCCATCAGCGCGGACGATGCCTACCTGGCGCTGCGCGGCATCCGCACGCTGGCCGTGCGGCTGGCCCAGCACCAGCGCAATGCCTTGGCGGTGGCACAGTTCCTGCAAGCGCATGAGGCGGTAGGGCGGGTGTTCTATCCGGCCTTGCCCTCGGACCCCGGACACGCGCTGTGGCTGCGGGATTTCTCGGGCGCCAACGGGCTGGTCTCGTTCGCGCTGCCCACCGCCGATGTGGCGGCGGCGCGCAAGCTGGTGGATTCGCTGAGCCTGTTCGGGCTGGGGGCTTCGTGGGGCGGCTATGAAAGCCTGGTGCAGGTGGCAGCGCCGGAGCGCCTGGCGGAACACTCGTACTGGCGTGGCGCCGAGCCGGTGATCCGCCTGCATATCGGCCTGGAAGCGCCGGAGGATCTGATCGCCGACCTGGCGCAGGGACTGGCAGCGACGGTGCAGGCATCCGTGCCGCAACGGCGCGCGGCGGCCTGAGTCTGCGCGATTTGCGGCCATTCGCGAGAGGGCGAGGCCGCTAAAAAAAGAAGCGGGACGGGAATTCGCCCGCTTCGCAAAAAAGCCAGTGTCATCGTTGCGCTGGCTTTCAGTACCCGCTTGCGTGGCAACACCGCATGGCCCGTCGGACCGCGCGGTGTCGCCTCTCGATACCGGCCGCTGGCAGTGCCACGGCCGTCAAGGCTCAGATCGCCCAGCCGCCGCCGTAGAAAACGGCCAGCGCCAGCGCGATGCCCACGGTGCCCACATTCAGCTTGCGGTATTCACCGGCCACGATGCGGCCGATCACCAAGGTGCAGAAGCCCAGCATGATGCCCGTGACGATATTGCAGGTCAGCACGATAAAGACCGCGCAGACCAGGCCGGCCATGGCGTCGACCATATCGTCCATATGCAGCTTGCTGACGCTGCTGAGCATCAGCAGGCCCACATACATCAGGGCAGGTGCCGTCGCGTACGAAGGCACCAGCCCGGCCAGCGGCGAGAAGAAGATCACTGCCAGGAAGAGCAGGCCGACTACCACCGCGGCCAGGCCGGTCTTTGCGCCAGCGGCCACGCCAACGCTCGATTCGATGTAGGCCGCAGCGGGCGCGCCACCGAAGAAGGCCGAGAAGATCGAGCTGAGCGAGTCCGTGGTCAGGGCACGGCCGCCGTTGGGGATCTGGCCCTTCGCATCGAGCTGGCCGGCCTGGCCCGCGACGGCGCGGATGGTGCCGGTGGCGTCGAACACGGCCGTCATCACCAGTGCCAGCACGCTAGGCAGCACCGTCAGCGACAGCGCGCCCTTGATGTCCATCGCACCGATCAAGGAGGCATGGCCCGGCGCGCTCAGCGCGGGTAGCGCGAACACGCCAGTGAACTTGACGGCGGGATCAAAGGCCAGGCCCAGCGCGGAGATGGCGACGATCACCAGCAAGATGCCGCCCGGCACGCGGCGCCGTTCCAGCCCGAAGATGGCGGCCAGGCCGAGGATCGACATGACGACCGGGAAGGCGGTGATCTTGCCCAGTGTGACCGGCAGGCCCGCGCCAGGGTTCTTGATCACCAGCCCCACGTCGTTGGATGCGATCAGCAGCAGGAACAAGCCAATGCCGATGCCCGTGCCGTGCGCCACGCCGGCCGGCAGGTTGCGCAGGATCCAGGAGCGCACGCCGGTCACGGAAATGGCGGTGAAGACCACGCCCATCAGGAAGATCGCGCCAAGCGCAACGGCTGGGGAGAGCCCCTGCCCAAGCACCAGCCCGAAGGCGGTGAAAGCGGTCAGCGAGATCGCGCAGCCGATGGCGATGGGCAGCTTGGCCCACACGCCCATCAACAAGGAGCCGAACGCCGCGGTCAGGCAGGTTGCGACGAACACGGCGCTGCCATCGAAGCCGGCCTTGCCGAGCATGCCCGGCACGACGAACACGGAGTAGACCATGGCCATGAAGGTGGTGGCGCCGGCCAATGCCTCGCGGCGCCCGGTGCTGCCGCGCTCGCTGATCTGGAAGTAGCGGTCGAGGAAGCCCTTGGCTTCCATGGATGCGATGGCGTCGATGGCCTTGGCCTCGATCGCGTCGGTGCCGGGGGCGGTGGCACGGCCGGGGAACGGCTGTTCAAGCATGGCGGAGTGTCTCCTTTGTGGTGCGCTGGGGCGGCGGCTACGTCGCTCATACCCAGGCTGTCTCGCTTTTTCGTTGTCGTTGCCGAGGCCGTCATGCGGGCCGCTGCGCACAAGGTCTGTGTCGCATTCGGCACTGCATGCAGCCCGGTACGCCGCTGTCGGCCGCTTGCTCGCCACTCCGTGCTGGCGCTGCCGGTCCGACATGGCGCAAGACTAAGGGAGGGGCAGCATTCGTTCATAACGGCCGGAACATGGCTGACATTGGGAATTGAATATGAGTGGCCGGTTGCGCTGGCGGCTGGCGGGGCGTTCGGAAAAGCGCGGATTGTGGCTGGACGCGGGCAGGAAGGCAACTACCAATGCGGCGATTGTGCGAATGCCGCCCAAATTGTCATGACTGCCGGGACATTGGGTAAGGGGTGGGGTGGCGGGCGCGGCAACTAGACGTACTCGTCTCTTCGCCCCTACACTGCATGGCCGCTCCGGCACATCGAGCGCCTCCACCTAGCCAAGCCATGCACGCCATGCAAGTGACCTTCCGTTGCGATCCGCTGCTGCAGGACAACCTCCCGCGCCCGCAGCCTGCCCAGCAGGCGCTGCCGGACTGGGTGCGGGCGATGCGTCCCAAGGCGTTCTCGCCCCTGCACGGCAGGGACATCCGCACCATCAAGCAATGCCCGCCGTTCATCGATGCCATGACCCATGGCTTTGTGATTCTGCTGCCATGCGACGTGCGCGTGGAGCGGGGCGTGTTCTCGTGGGATTGGGACTTGCCTGAGCCGGGCATCGACGGCCATCCGCGCGCGCCGCTGAGCTTTCACGTGCCGGAGCAACTGGGCGGCACGCCACTGCACTCGGATGCCGTCGCCCTGAAATTCAACAGTTTCTGGATCATCGAGCTGCCGCCCGGGTGGTCGCTGCTGGCGATGCATCCGGCCAACCGCTGGGATCTGCCGTTCCGCACGCTGAGCGGCCTGGTCGATGCGGACCGCTTCCACGACGTGGGCATCAATTTCCCGGCGCTCTGGACCGACGCGGAGTTCGACGGCGTCCTGCCCAAAGGCACGCCTGTCGCGCAGTGCTGCCCAGTGCCGCGCGCGGAGCTTGAGCTGTCTTTCGGCACGATCGACGCCGAGGGCGCCGGGCGCTACGAGAAGCTGGCGGCGGAGGTGCTGACCACGCCCGGCGTGTACCGCAAGCGCTTTCGCGCGCCGCGCGAGCGGGGCGGTCAGTCCTGAGTGCTGCCCGGGCTGCCGAGGCTGGCCAGCAAGGCACGCAAGGCGCCGAGGTCGGCCCATAGACGGCCTTGCGGTCCCGAGCACAGCGCCTGCGCAATGCGGCCGAAGGTCTCCGGCGCAACGAGGTAGGCGTGGGCATAGGCGGCCAGGGCCGCATCCGGCTGGCCGTCTGCCTGCAGCACGATGCCAAGGTTGACCGCCGCCGGCGCAGCGTCCGGCTGGCAGGCCAGGGCGCTGCGCAAGGCGGCCTGCGCGCCGCGCAGGTCACGCCGGTCTTGCCGCACCAGCCCAAGCTGGATCCAGCCGTCGTAGTCATGCGGATGCGCGCCGACGAGGGCTTCCAGCGTGGCTTGCGCGGCGCTCAGGTCGCCGAGTTCTTGCTGCGCGATGGCCAGGTTCAGGCGCGCCTCCCGGCTGCGCGGCTCCAGCGCGACGGCACTGGCAAAGGCGCTGGCGGCCTCGGCCTTGCGCCCGAGCGCATGCAGCACTTTGCCCCGCTGGAACTGCGCGCGCGCGATATTGCCGTCCAGCGCCAGGGCGCGGTCCAGCGCCGCCAGCGCGGCTTGCAGCTCGCCGCCTCTGCGCATCGCTTCCGCCAGTTCGATCCACGCCGGCGCAAAACCCGGTGCCCGCTGGATCAGCAGGCCCAGTTCCGCCACGGCGTCCGCCGCTCCGCTCTGCAACTTGGCGACGCAGGCGAGATAGCTCGGCTCCAGGGCATTGCCGCTGAGTGCGCAGGCGCGCAGCAGGGGCGGCAGCGCCTCTGCCGGCGCGCCATCGGCCAGCGCCGCCCGGCCGGCGATCAGCAGCGAGGGCAGGTGATCCGGCCGCAGCGAGAGTCCCTGCGCGATATGGCGCCGCGCCAGCGTGGCATCGCCACGCTGCAGGGCAATCTGCGCGCTCAACTGGCACACGGCGGGATGCGCCGGATAGCGGCCGATGAGCGCGGCCGCATAGCTGGCGGCGGCATCGATGTTGCCCTGGTTCAGATACGTGATGGCCGCCGTCAGCCCGGCCTCCAGCTCAATGGCCAACTCAACTGCCAGCGCGGCTTCGGGCGCGCTCGGGTCCGTACTCGGCTTGGTCATGGCAAGCGGCGTGGTTGCGGTGGCGCAAGCTTAACCGGTCTGGCCGGCACGCGGCGTGCTTATGCCTGCTTCATTCGCCGCTATCCAGCGCTATCCAACGCCATCCAACGTCAGTCAATGTTGGCATGCTGGCCAAACTCCTCCAGCAGGCTTGCGCGATGCTCGTCCAGCCTGGGCGAGCGCCGGAAGCGGCTCGCGCCTGCCTGGCTGCCGATCTTGATCGGGTTGCCGGCCAGGGTGATCGGGCGGTCCTCGCCGATGCTGGCTTGCAGCAGCATGCCGCGCGCTTGCACATGTGGGTCCTGCACGATGTCGGCCACGCTTTGCAGCGGGCCGTGCGGCACGCCGGCGCCTTCCAGCGCGGCCGACCAGGTGGCGCTGTCCGCATCAGCCAGGCGCGCTTCCATGCAAGTCTTGAGTTCGGCGTGGTGCTGGTTGCGCGCCACCACGGTGGCAAAGCGCGGGTCGGCAGCTAGCTCCGGCAGGCCGAGCGCGGCGCAGAGTTTCTGGAACAGGGTGTCGTTGCCCGCTGCAATCACGATGAAGCCGTCAGCGGTCTTGAACATGTCGAACGGGGTGATGGAGGGATGGCGCGTGCCCAGCGGCGCGGGCACGGCGCCGGTGGCGGAGTGGCGCGCGATGGCGTTTTCCAGCAGCGCGACCTGGCAATCGAGCATGCCGATATCGACGCGTTCGCCAAGCCCTGTGCGGCTGCGCTTGAGCAGCGCGGACTGAATGCCAATGGCGGCATACAGTCCCGCGCCAAGGTCGCCGATGGACACGCCGACCCGCACCGGGTCGCCGCCGGTCTGGCCGGTCACACTCATCAGGCCGCCCATTGCCTGCACCACCATGTCGTAGGCGGGCCGGTCGCGGTAGGGGCCGGTCTGGCCGAAGCCCGAGATCGAGGCATAGACCAGGCGAGGGTTGGCGGCGTGCAAGGCTTCCCATGTAAAGCCGAGCTTTTCCATGACGCCGGCGCGGAAGTTTTCCACCAGCACATCGGCGCCGGCGATCATCGCCGCCAGGACTTCACGGTCGCGCGGGGATTTCAGGTCGAGCGCGATGGATTCCTTATTGCGGTTGACCGAGGCGAAGTACGCCGACTCGCCATCCACGAACGGGCCTACATGCCGGGAGTCGTCACCGCCTGCGGGGTTCTCAATCTTGATCACGCGCGCGCCGAGGTCGGCCAGCATCATGGTGCAGTAGGGACCAGCCAGCACACGGGTCAGGTCCACCACGGTAAAGCCCGCGAGCGGGAGGTTTGCGGCATTGCGAATCATGGAAATCCTTTTGGGCCGGGAGGCCCGGGGTACATCGAACGAGTGCGGGAATGGCGTGCGGCTCAGTCGATCCTGGCGCCGCTGCTCAAAGTCAGGTCTGCCACGGTCTTGCCTTCGCGCTGCGCGAACTGCCGGAACTCCGCGGGCGATGCGGACGGCGAGACTTCCTCGCCGCGGCTGGCCAGCCTGGCCCGCAATTCCGGTTTGGCCAGTGCCTTGGTGGAAGCGGCGAAGAGTTTCTCGATCACGGCGGGCGGTGTTTGCGCCGGGGCAAACAGGCCGTACCAGTTGGTCACGTCGTAGCCTTTGATGCCGGCTTCGGCAATGGTTGGATAGTTCGGCAGCACGGAAGAGCGCTTGGCGGAGGTGACGGCTATGCCGACCACCTTGCCGGTATCGATCATGGCCTGCACGGAAGCCGGCGTGGCAAAGGTGAACTGCGCATCGCCGGCGGCCACCGCCTGCGCGGACGGCGCGCCGCCCTTGTAGGGCACGTGGGTAAGCTGGACGTCGGCCAGCTTGGTGAACTGCACGCCGGCCAGGTGCGTGATCACGCCGTTGCCGGAGGACGAGTAATTGAGCGCGCCGGGGTGCTGGCGGGCTTTCGCCAGCAGGTTGGCCACGCTGGTGATGCCGGATTCCTTGTTGGCCGCCAGCAGCAGCGGCGAGACGGTCAGCCGCGTGATGGGCGCAAAGTCCGTGGGCTCGTAGTGGATGTTCTTGTAGAGCACCTTGTCGCCGCCCATCAGACTGGCCGAGGCGATATACAGGGTGTAGCCATCGGCCGGCGCCTTGGCCACGGTCTCGGCGGCAATGGTGGTGCCCGCGCCAGGCTTGTTGTCGACGATAACCGGCTGCCCGAGTTCCTTGGAGAGCGCGTCGCCATACAGCCGCGCCACGTTGTCGGCGCCGCCGCCAGCGGGAAAGCCGATCACCACGCGGATCGGCTTGATTGGGAAAGCGTCCGCCGCCAGCGCGGGGCCGGCCAGAGCGGATGTGGACGCTAGCAGGAACAGCAGGGTTGGGTGCCGCTTGATCATCGTTGTCTCCGGGTTTTGTTTTTTGCTTTCTGTGTTCTGTGTTCTGTGTTCTGTGTTCTGCTTTCCGCGGCGCGCCTACCTGCCGGTGAATACCGCGGCGCGTTTCTCGCGCCAGGCGGCCGCGCCCTCGCACAAATCCGCCGACGCCCCGGCCCGCGCGATCTCGCGTTCCAGCGCGGCCGTGTCCAGCGCGCCGCGCGCGATCTGGTTCAGTGCCTGCTTCATGCCCAGCAGGGCAATGGGCGCCATGCCGGCGAGCGTGGCGCTGAGCGCGTCGACGCGATGCGCCAGGGTGTCGGCCGCGACGATCTCGGTCAGGAAGCCCACCTTGAGCATTTCATCCGCATCGAGCCGGTCAGCCGTCAGGAAGAGGCGCTTGGCGGTGTCCACGCCCAGCCGGCTGACATAGCGCTCCAGCCCGCCCCGGTAGAAATGCAGGCCGAGCCTGGCCGCTGGCATGAACATGTCGCAGTGGGGCACGCCCACGCGGAAGTCGCAGGCCAGGCACAGATCCGTGGCGCCGCCATAGACGCCGCCGTTGACCGCGGCGATGGTGACCGGGCGAGCGGCTTCGATCAGGTCGATCATCTCGCCGAAGGCCGGCGCCCCCGCCTCGTCGGCATTGGCCAGCGCGCCGATGTCGTAGCCGCTGCAGAAATACTTGCCGGTACCGGTGAAGCGCAGAACCAAAACACTCTCCATCGCATTGATGGAGTTGATATGCTCGCGAAGTACCAGCAAATCACGCGGACTAAGCCGATTCGCCACTTCGGGACGTTCAAAGGTGATGGTTGCAACGCTTCCGTCGATGCTGAGCCGGGGTTCGCCGTGTATTTGCATATAAGATTGATGTTTAGATATATTGAGGTCGATTCTAGATATGCCAAAGGAAGCATCAAATCGAGGTTTACCCGTGCAGTCACTCCAGGACCGGATCCGGGAGGCGATTGAGGAAGAGATTCACGCCGGCAAGCTCAAGCCCGGATCGCAGCTGGACGAGCGCGCGCTGGCCGAGCAATTCGACAGTTCGCGCACGCCAGTGCGGGAGGCATTGCTGATGCTGGCGGCGCAAGGCCTGGTGACGATCGTGCCGCGCGCGGGGATCTTCGTGCACAAGCCAACCGTGGCCGAACTGGTGGCAATGTTCGAGACGCTGGCTGAGATGGAGGGCGTGGTGGCCCGGCTGGCAACGCAGCGCATCAGCGAGGCGGGCAGGGCGGCGCTGTCGTCGGCGTTCGAGCATGGCCGGGCCTTTGTGGAGGCGGCCGATACGCCGGGCTATGTGGATGCCAACCGTGATTTCCACGACGTGCTGTATCAGGCTACAGCCAACCCTTATCTGGCTGAGCAGATTCGCATGCTGCGGCGGCGGCTGGCGATCTACTGGCGCCATCGCGGACTCATCAACCCCGCTCGCGTGCCGAGTTCCTTCCAGGAGCATGGCGTGATCGTGGCGGCGGTACTGGCGGGCGATGCGGACGCAGCGGCTGACGCGATGCGCGCGCATCTTTCGGCGGGTGGCAAGGCCGTCGCCGATCTGGTGTTGCTGGCGCAGGACGCTTATGACGAGCCGGCCGCCACCGCGGGAGGGCGCTGAGCCAACCGCGCCGCGCCGAACGCGCTGGCGCGGCAACTGGTAGCATCGCAGACGGCTTGTCTGGCACCTGCGGGCGCCCGGCAACATCTGGTCAAGGAGGCGGCGGCGCTGCCTCCGCTTCTCAACGCTGTTTTCCCGAGTCTCCCGCTTCGTGTCCGCCGAACCCTATTTCTACGAGCCCGCCAACGGGCATGGCCTGCCGCATGATCCCTTCAACGCCATCGTCGGGCCGCGCCCGATCGGCTGGATTTCGTCGCGCGGTGGCGATGGGATCATCAACCTCGCGCCCTATAGCTTCTTCAACGCCTTCAACTACACGCCGCCCATCGTGGGTTTTTCCAGCATTGGCTACAAGGACAGCGTGCGCAATATCGAGCAGACCCGCGAGTTCTGCTGGAACCTGGCCACGCGGCCGCTGGCCGACGCCATGAACGCGAGCTGCGCGGCCGTGCCGCCGGAGGTCGACGAGTTCGAGCTGGCAGGGCTCACGCCGGTAGCGTCGCGCCTGGTCGCGGTGCCGCGGGTGGCGCAAAGCCCGGTCTCGTTCGAATGCAAGCTCACCCAGCTGATCCAGCTCGAAGGTTTCGACGGCAATAAGGTGCCGACCTGGCTGGTGTTGGGCGAGGTGGTTGGCGTGCACGTGGACAAGGCGCTGTTGAAGGACGGCATCTATGACACTGCCGCAGCCCGGCCGATCCTGCGCGGCGGCGGCCCGGCCGACTACTTCGAGATCGGGCCCGAGGCGCTGTTCCGCATGCGGCGCCCGCGCTGAGCACTTCCTCGGCGCTGATGGCGGATTCCAGGCCGGCTGATCGCCGGCTTTTTCACGCCTGCAGATTCGCCTTGACAGACAGACCTGTCTACCAAAATAATGTAGACAGGTCTGTATCATTTTGGGTTCGCCGAATAGGCTACAGGCCGCCTTTTTCAATTCACTGCTGTCGCAGCCAGGAGAAGTCGATGTCGTCCAACCCCGAAATCCGTCCGCCCGTGCCCCCGTTCACCCGTGAAACCGCCATCCAGAAAGTTCGCGGCGCCGAAGACGGCTGGAACAGCCGCGACCCTGAGCGTGTGGCCCTCGCCTACACCGTCGACAGCGCGTGGCGCAACCGCGCGGAGTTCGTAAACGGGCGCGAGGCCATCGTCGGCTTCCTGGCGCGAAAGTGGCAGAAGGAACTGGACTACCGCCTGATCAAGGAACTGTGGGCTTTCGACGGCAACCGCATCGCGGTACGGTTTGCGTACGAGTGGCATGACGATTCGGGCAACTGGTATCGCTCCTACGGCAACGAGAACTGGGAGTTCAACGAAGCTGGCCTGATGCAGCGGCGTTTTGCGTGCATCAACGATGCGCCGATCAAGGCGTCCGAGCGCAAATTCTTCTGGCCCCTGGGGCGCCGGCCGGACGACCACGCCAGCCTGAGCGATCTCGGCCTTTAAAGGCCATTTAAAAAAGCCAAAAAGACTCTGGCGTCGTTGCGCGGCCTTGGCCGATCCACTTGTACGGTCTGCGGCCGCGCGCCTGGCCAGAGCCGCTTCGCTTCATGTTGAAACAACCCCTTAGTCCGCATAGGCCGATCAGGGATAATCGCCTCACTTTCGTGCCACTTTTCGCAGCAAGGAACACTTCAGCCATGGCCACGCCTTCCGCCCGCGAGCGCATCCTGGATGCCGCCGCCCGCCTGTTCTACCAGGACGGGCTGCGCGCGACCGGCATCGACAAGATCATTGCCGAGTCCGGCGTGGCCAAGATGTCCCTGTACCGGCATTTCGCCTCAAAGAACGAGTTGATCGCGGCCTTCCTCGACCGGCGCCACGAGAGCTGGATGCGCTGGTTCGAGCAGGACGTGGAAGCGCGCTTTGCCGCCAGCCCCGGCCTGGAGGTCATCGCGCACGCGCTGGCCGACTGGTTTTCCGACGAGGATTTTCGCGGTTGCGCGTTTATCAATGCGGTGGCGGAGGCGGGCGCCTCCGGCGAGGGCACTCAGGTGGCGCAATCCGTGGCGCACAAGGCGGAACTGGCGGCCTTTATCGGTTCGCTGGCCAGGCGCCTTGGCCTGCCGGAGCCCGATGCCATTGCCGAAGAGGCGATGCTCTGCGTGGAGGGCATGATCGTGCGGTACCAGATGACGGCCGATCCGGGCGTGGTCGACGCAGGACGGCGGTTGCTGCGCCGGTTGCAGCAAGTGCGTTGAAGGCGGGGCGTAAAGCCCATTTCGGGGCGGCAGTTACAGCGGCGCGGGCTGTGTCTGGGGTGCCTGCGCTGGCTGCGTTGACTGCGCTGGCGCGGCGGGCTTCTTGTCGTTCGTGCCGCTGTAGGCGAAATACTTGGCCTTGGCGCCCTTGGCCCAATACGCCAGGGTGAACTGCTTGCTGTCGCGCGCGTAGAGCATCTCGAGGCTGCCGTTGGCTGCTTCCCACTCGGCGTAGCCGTTCTCGGCACTGGGCTCGGTCTTGCGTTTGGACTCGTAGCGGGCGTCGAGCTTCTTGCTGACGTCATCCAGCGCGGACCGATCGAACGTCAGTGTGACGAGCGCCACCGTGTCGCCCGCGTCGCAGTTCACGATCGCGCGGGTCAGGCCCGGCAGATTGAAACGGTCAAGGTGCTTGAGCTCCACCGTGTCCCCGCCGGCCCACGGCGTGGTGCCTGTCTTGACGCGATTCGGGCCGGGTGTCATCCGCGCGCACTTGGTTTTGCCAAGTTCAAGGCCGAGGGGGGCCGCATCCTTGCCGGGCGGTTGTGCGTGGGCGGCGATCGACGCCAACAGGAGGGCGGCGAGGAGGGGGCGCTTCTTCATCATGGTTTTGGCGAGATTCGAGATCTCGAAACGAACATGAGCGCGATTTTAAGGCCTGCCGCCGCGAGGATAGGTACTTCCGTAGTTTGGCCCAGTGTGTTGAGCAAGCTTTGACGCCGCCGCCGTTTGTGTTTCGCATGGCGCATAGCGCGTTCCGGGCGCGCGATTCGCGGCCGGAACGCGTAGTGTGCAGCGGCGTTGACGCGTCATGCGCCGTAGTAGAAGGCGCTGCGCACGGCGTCGATCTGCGGTTGCAGGCTGGCCTGAGCCTGCGGTGGCATGCTTGCCGCGTCCCCCTTGGCTGCGGCGGCATCTTGCGCGGCCACCTTGGCTTCGGCCGCTTGAATGTCCTGGGGATAGGTCGCGTCGTCGCCGTGGCCCGGCTGGTAGCCGGCTTGCTCCAGCCGGATCAGGTCGGCGCGGACTTCGGCACGGGTGAGTGGCACCTGCTCGCCTTGGGCGAAGGACAGAGCCGGCGCTGCCAGGGCGCAGGACAGCAAGACTGTGCGAACGATTGCTTTCATGGTGCGTTACCTCTTTCAGTTGGAAGGGCCCGGTGTGGCTGGGGCCGCTGCGCTTTCATCGAGATGATGAAAGGCTGTGACCAGTATTGGTTTGGCACGGTGACCTCGGCCTTACCATCTCATTACAATCCCGTCATGCACCGCTGATGCTGCCAATGCCGCTATGCCGCTATGCCGCTATGCCGCTATGGCGCCACGGCAGTCCGTTGCCAGCCGCCGCCCAGTGCCTTGACCAGCATCACACTCGCGATCAACTGGCGTCGGTGCACCAGCTCGGCAGCCCGTTCGCTGCCAAGCGCGGTGCTCTCCAGCACGCTGACATCCAGGTAGGCCACCGCGCCCTTGCGGTAGCGGTCCAGCCCCAGCGCCAGAGCGCGCTCGGACGCTTCGGTGGCGGCTTGCTGGCTGGTGGCCTCTTCCTGCAGCGCATGCAGCGCGGCAAAGTTGTCTTCTACCTCCTGGAAGCCGCGCAGCACGCTTGCGCGATAGTCGGCGGCACTGGCGTCGAACTGGGCGCGCGCGCTGTCGGCCACCGCCTGGCGGCGGCCACCGTCGAACAGCGTGGCGGCCAGTGCGGGGCCGATCGCCCAGAAGCGGCTCGGCGCGGTCAGCCAGCTGGCCAGGCTGGTGCTCTCCAGGCCGCCACCGACGGCGAGCAGCAGGCTCGGGAAAAACGCGGCGCGGGCTACGCCGATCTGCGCATTGGCGGCTGCCACGCGGCGTTCGGCGGCGGCAATGTCGGGGCGGCGCTCCAGGAGCTGCGAGGGCAAGGCGGCCGGCATGGCCGGCAGGGTGGGCAGCACGGCAGTATCGGCCAGTGGCGGCAGCGAGAAGCGCGCTACGGGCTCGCCCAGGAGCGTGGCGATGGCATGCTCCAGCTGAGTGCGGTTCAGGCGCAGGTCGGCTAGCTGCGCCTTGGTGCTTTCGAGCTGCGCCTTGGCTTGCGCCACATCGCCTTCGGTGGCGATGCCGCCACGGTAGCGGTTGTCGGCCAGTTGCAGGACCGTGCCGTAGGCGTCGACGGTGCGCCTGAGCAGATCGATCTCCCGGTCGGCCGAACGCAGGCCGAAGTAGTCGGCGGCCAGTTCGGCCTGCAGGCCGAGGCGCACCGCCGCCACGTCGTCCGCACTGGCCTGGGCGCGCGCCTCGGCGGCATCCACGCCATTGCCGATGCGTCCCCACAGGTCGGGTTCCCAGGAGGCGGTGAGCCCTAGCAGGTGGTCGGGCTCGGTCTTGCCGGCCAGCGAGCGGCCAACCACATTGGCCGAGGTATGGCTGCTGCTGGTGCTCAGCCCGGCGTTGATGGTGGGAAAGTAAGCCGCATGCGCGGCCCGGGCCTGGGCACGGGCGTCTTCCAGCGGGGCCACGGCCTTGCGCAGCGTCTGGCTGGAAACGTCGATGCGGGCTTCGAGCGCGTTGAGCGGCGCGTCGGCATACACGTGCCACCAGTCCGGCGCGATGCCCGCCGGGCCGCCCGGATGCGCCGCGCTGGCGCCGGCTTCCTTGTACGCGGCGGGCGTGTCGACAGTGGGTGGCTGGTAGGCCGGCGCGGTGGCGCAGCCTGTGAGCAGCGCTGCCAGCGCCAACGAGGCGAGCGACGCCGCCAGGCGGCGTGGCCGGGCTGCAGGCACGCGGGTTTGATGAGAACGCTTGGGAGTTTGCATGGCGGGCCTACTTAGCCTGGCTGGCCGTGGTTGCCGGCTGGATGGCCGGCGTATTGGGCGTATCGGGCGCATCCGCCGCCACCCGGACCCGATCGCCCGCCAGCAGGCCGTCTCCGGGGTTGACCACCACCTGTTCGCCGCCCTGCAAGCCCTCCGTGATCTCCACATGCGAGCCAAAGTCTCGGCCCAGCGTCACCAGCCGGATCGCCAGCATGCCGTTCGCGCCCACCACAGCCACGCAGGTGCCTTGCGGGCGGAACATCAACGTGTTGGCCGGCAGGGTCAGGCCGGCCCTTGCTTGCGGCGCGCTCAGGTGGACCTCGGCATAGGCGCCGGGCAGGATCCGTCCACCCGCGTTGTCCACGTCCAGCTCCACGCGCAGGCTGCGCGTGACGTTGTCGATGGCGCCGGCATTGCGCGCCACGGCAGCGGCAAAGTGCTGGCCGGGGAACTGCGGCAGTGTGAGCCACGCCTGCATCTGCGGGCCGACCATGCCGCTTGCATCCTGCGGCACCTGCACATACACACGCAGCCGCGTGCCGGCGGAGAGATGGAACAATTCCCGGCCGGGTCCGCCGGCGCTGCCGGCATCGATCAGCGCGCCGGTGTCCACGTTGCGCGCGGTCACCACGCCGTCAAAGGGCGCGCGGATCTGCGTGTATGAGGCGAGTTGCGCCAGCCGTGCCGTGTTGGAGCGGGCGGAGGCCAGCGTGGCGGCCTTGGCCTGCATGTCGGCCACCTTCTGGTCGGTGTCCTGCTGCGCCACCGAGCGGGATTTGAGCAGGTCTTGCCAGCGCTCGGCGGTGCTTTTGGCCAGCGCGTAGTTGGCCGCGGCGATGGCTTCGTCGGCGTGCGCTTGCCGCAGCTGGTCGCTGACCTCGGGCGCGTCGATCTCTGCCAGCAACTGGCCTTGCTTGACCGGGGTGCCGATGTCGGCGTACCAACGGCGCAGGTAGCCGTTGACGCGCGCATAGACCGGTGCGTCCTGGAAGGCGCGCACGTCGCCCGGCAAGGTCAGTTCCTGCAGCGCTGGCGCGCTGGCAGGCCGCACCGTCGAGACGGTGGTGGCCAGGGCTTCGGCGGTGCGCGCGGCCAGCGTGGCATGGGCATGCAGCCTGGGGAGGATGCCGGTGGCCAGCGCGCCGCCAAGCACTGCCAATACCAGCAAGCTCAGCAAGCTGGCTCGCAGGCGGCGCGTGCGCGCGGGTGCCATGCCTGGGGCGGCGGCGACGTCGCCGGATGGGGACATGGGGGGAGCAGGGAGAGTCATGCCGGGCCTTTCTGGTCGAGACCGAGAGCGGGATGCAAATCAGGGACAGGGATAGGGGCCGGCGCACGAGCGGCAAGCCACCGGTGCAGCAGCGCGAACAGGGTGGGCACCAGCACCAGCGTGGCGACGGTGCCGCAGGCTAGCCCGCCGATCACGGCGCGGCCGAGCGGGGCGTTCTGCGCGCCGGCATCGCCCGCGCCAAGCGCCATCGGGATCATGCCGATCAGCATGGCCAGCGCGGTCATCACCACCGGACGGAAGCGCCCGATGCCGGCCTGCAGCGCCGCCTCGAGGGGCGCCACGCCCGCCGCGCGCAGTTCGCGCGCCAGGCTGACCACCAGGATGCTGTTGGCGGTGGCGATGCCGATGCACATGATGGCGCCGGTCAGTGCCGGCACGCTGATGGTGGTGCGCGTGACAAACAGCATCCACGCCATGCCCGCCAGCGCGCCTGGCAGGCCGCCGATGATGGCCAGCGGGTCAAGCCAGGACTGGAAGTTCACCACCATCAGCAGATACACCAGCACCACCGCAATCGCCAGGCCGCCAAGCAGCCCGGCGAAAGAGGCGTGCATGGTCTGCACCTGCCCACGCACCACCAGCTCGGAGCCGGGCGGCAGCGTCTTGCGCGCGGCATCGACGATGCGGCCGATGTCGCCCGCCACCGCGCCAAGATCGCGCCCGCGCACCGAGCCGAAGATGTCGATCACCGGCTGCACGTTGTAGTGCGACACCACGCCTTGCTGGCTGGACCGCACCACGTTGCCGAGCGACCCGAGCAGGTCGCCGCCGCTGGCGGAGTCTAGCGAGGCGGCGCCAAGTCCCATCGGAATGTTGGACAGCGACTGCAGCGAGCCCATGGCGGACTGCGGCACCGACACCATCAGCGGATAGCTCACGCCGTTGCGCGGATTGAGCCAGAAGTTGGGTGAGGTCTGGCCGCTGCCGGAGAGTGAGATCAGCAGGTTCTGCGCCACCTCGCGTTGCGACAGCCCGGCCTGCAGCGCGCGGGTGCGGTCCACATTCACCGTCAGCGCGGGCTGGTCGTCCGGTTGCTGGATATGCACATCGGCCAGCCCCGGCACCGCGCGCAACTGGCCAACCAGTTTCTGCGCCACCGCGCGATTGGCTGCCAGCTGATTGCCCACCACCTGGATATCGATTGGCGCCGGCAGCCCGAAATTCAGGATCTGGCTGACGATGTCGGCCGGCAGGAAGGAGAAGCTCACGCCCGGGAATGCCTTGGGCAGCAGGGCGCCCAGCTGGTCGACATAGCCCGCCGTGGCGCCATGGCCCGGCTTCAGCGACACCAGGATCTCGGCGTCGGCGGTGCCGATCGGCAGCGCGGAGTCATAGGTCAGGTTGATGCCGCTGACAGGCAGGCCGATGTTGTCGATGATGCCGGCCACCTGGTCCGGGCCGATGGCCGCGCGGATACGGTTCTCCACCGCATCGGCGATGCGCGCCGTTTCCTCGATGCGGGTCCCCGTGCGCGCGCGCATGTGCAGGCGGATCTCGCCACTGTCCACGCTGGGGAAGAAGTCCTGCCCCAGGAAGGGCACCAGCGCCATCGAGGCGGCACAGCAGGCCAGGAAGGCGGCGGCCAGCCGCCTGGGGTGGCGCAGTGCTGCAGCGAGGGTCGCGGCGTAGCGCGTGCGCACGCCTTCGAACCCGTGTTCAAAGCGCGCCTGCAGCCGCGCGCAGGCGCGACGCAGGCGGCCGGTTCCGTGCGTCTGCGCCGCGTCGTTGTGCTCGTCGTTGCGTTCGCCACGCAGCAGGTAATGCGCCAGCGTGGGAATCAGCGTGCGCGAGAAGAAGTAGGACGCCGCCATGGCGAACACCACGGCCTCGGCCATCGGCACGAACAGGTAGCGCGCCACGCCGGTGAGCAGGAACATCGGCAGGAACACGATGCAGATCGACAGCGTGGATACCAGCGTGGGCACGGCGATCTGCGCCGAGCCTTCCAGGATCGCATGCTCCAGCGGCTTGCCCAGCTCGCGGTGGTGGGTGATGTTCTCGATGGCCACGGTGGCGTCGTCCACCAGCACGCCCACCGCCAGCGCCAGCCCGCCCAGCGTCATGATATTGAGCGTCTCGCCGAGCGCGCTGAGCGCCATCAGCGCGGCCAGCACCGAGAGCGGGATCGAGATCGCGATGATCAGCGTGGCGCGCCAGCTGCCCAGGAACAGCAAGATCATCGCGGCGGTCAGGCAGGCGGCGATCAGCGCTTCGTGCAACACGCCGTGGATGGCGGAGGTAACAAAGACCGACTGGTCCGACACCGGCTGCACCCGCAGCGAAGACGGCAGCCCGGCCATGATGCGCGGCAGCATGGCCTTGACCTGGGCGATGATGGACAGCGTGGAGGTGTTGCCGCTCTTCTCGATCTCCAGCAGCGCGGCGCGCTTGCCGTCGCGGCGCACCACGTTGGTCTGCGGCGCGTAGCCGTCGCGCACCTGGGCCACGTCGCGCACATAGACCGTGCCGCCGGGGCCGCTCTTGACCGGCAGGTTGTTGAGGCCGGCCACAGTGGCGGTGCTGCCGTTCAGGTCGACCCGGTATTCGAGCGCGCCGATCTTGGCGGTGCCACCGGGCAGCACCAGGTTTTGCGCATTGATGGCGTTGACCACGTCCAGTGGCGCCAGGCCGCGTGCCTGCAGCGCGCGCGTATCGAGATCCACCATCACCTGGCGCACCTTGCCGCCGTAAGGCAGCGGCACCGACGCGCCCTGCACGGTAGCTAGCTGCGTGCGGATGAAATTATTGCCCAGGTCGTAAAGCTGCTGCTCCGGCAGTTGGTCGCTGGCCAGCGCCAGCCGTAGGATCGGCACGGTGGAGGCACTGTAGCTCAGGATCAGCGGCGGCGTGGTGCCCGGCGGCATGTTGCGCAGCATCGATTGCGCGCCCGACGAGGTCTCGGCAATCGCGCGGTTGATGTCGGCGCCGGGGTGGAAGAAGATCTTGATCACCGCCACGCCGGCGAGCGATTGCGACTCGATATGCTCGATATCGTCCACGCTGTTGGTCAGCGAGCGCTCGTAGCCGGTGACGATGCGCCGCGCCATATCCTCGGCGGACAGGCCGTTGTAGGTCCACACCACGCTGACCACCGGGATGTCGATGGCCGGAAAAATGTCGGTAGGCGTGCGCAGCAGCACCAGCGGGGCAGCAAGCAGCAAGCACAACGCCAGCACCACAAAGGTGTAGGGGCGGCTCAGCGCGAGCCTGACAATCCACATGGTGTGCACTCCGGGATGAGGGGTGGGGGCCGCGACGACCGCTTTGTTGCGGCGTCAGCGGTGTGCGATGGCCGCATTCTAGGAAGCCAGGGGAGCCGGTAATGCTGTCGAATCGATTACAGATTTGTCATTCAGGAGCGCCACGCCAACGGCTATCATCCGAGCATGCAAGGCGCCCGAAGCGCGCCCTGCCGGTACAGGCCAGGCGAGGACGGACATGAGAATTCTGGTGGTGGAGGATGAGCCCAAGACGGGCGAGTACCTGCGCAAGGGGCTGACCGAATCGTCCTTCGTGGTCGACCTGGCGGTGACCGGCGCCGATGGCCTGCACCAGGCGCTGGAGGTGGTGTACGACCTGGTCATCCTTGATGTGATGCTGCCTGGCATGAACGGCTGGGACGTGCTCAAGCAACTGCGCGAGCACAAGGACACGCCGGTGCTGTTCCTGACCGCGCGCGATGAAGTGGAGGACCGCGTGCGCGGGCTGGAGCTGGGCGGCGACGACTATCTGGCCAAGCCCTTCGCCTTTGTCGAGCTGCTGGCGCGGGTGCGCACCTTGCTGCGGCGCGGCCCGGTGCGCGAGGCCGACCGCATCGAGATCGAAGACCTGGAGATCGACCTGATCCGCCACCGCGTGACGCGCGCCGGCCGGCGCATCGAGCTGACGCCGCGTGAATTCTCCCTGCTGCATTTCCTGGCGCGCCGTCACACCGAGGTGCTGAGCCGTACCCAGATCGCCTCCCATGTCTGGGACATGAACTTCGATAGCGATACCAATGTGGTGGATGTGGCGGTGCGTCGCCTGCGCGCCAAGATGGACGACGATTTCCAGCCCAAGCTGATCCACACCGTGCGTGGCATGGGCTATGTGCTGGAGCGCCGGGAACCCTGATGCGCAGGCTCTCGCTCACTGCCCGCCTGGCGCTAGCCTTTGGCCTGGTGGCCGCGATCGTGTTCGGCGGCGCGGGCGCCTACCTCTACCGCGCGCTGGCCATGCAGGTGATAGAGCGCGACGACGCGGAACTGCTGCGCAAGGTGGCGCGCGCGCGGGCCGAGCTGATGGAGCAGGGCGCCCGGCCCGACAGCGACTGGCGGGAAGTGGCCGGCGTGGTGTCGGGCAACGATGAGTTTGCGCTGGTGGTGCGCGCCGCTGGTGGCGCCGTGTTGCTTGCGGCCAATGCCGGCGAAGGGCCGCCCGCCTTGCAGCCGGTGGCGCCGGATGCGCAGCTCGGGCCCGAAGCGATCCGTGCCTGGACCACGCGGCAGGGCTACCCGGTGCACGGCGTGCAGGCGCAGGTCCCAGTCGGTCCAGGTACTGCTGGCACTGGCGCCGTCACGCAGACGCTGGCCTTCACGCTCTACCAGACCGCCATCTCCCGCACCACGTTGCTGCGCGCATACCGCGCGAAACTGCTGTTGACGGGCCTGCTGGGCACGCTGGCCGTGGCCGGGCTTGGCTACCTGGTGCTGCGCGCCGGCATGGCGCCGCTGCGGCGCATTGCCGCCGGGGCATCGTCGGTCACGGTGCGCCGGCTCGAGCTGCCGATCGACCCGGCGCGGCTGCCGCCCGAACTGGCGGAACTGGCTGCGGCCCTGCAACAGATGATGGACCGGTTGCGGGATGGGTTCGAACGCTTGTCCCAGTTTTCCGCGGACCTGGCGCACGACTTCCGCACACCCATCGGCAACCTGCTCGGGCAGAGCCAGGTCGCGCTGTCTAGCGAGCGCAGCGCCGACGAATACCAGGCGCTGCTGGCGTCCAATATCGAGGAATATGAACGCCTGGCCCGCATGATCGAGAACATGCTGTTCCTTGCGCGGGCCGAGAACGCCCGCGTGGCGGTCAACCCGGTGCGCCTGGACCTGGCGCGCGAACTGGGCGCGCTGTCCGACTATTTCGAGGGGCTGGCGGAGGCGAGCGGCGTGGCGATCGCGGTGGATGGCGGGGGCGCCGTGCTGGCCGATCCGCTACTGCTGCGGCGCGCGGTCAGCAACCTGGTGGCCAATGCCATCCGCTACACACCCGCCGGGCAGACGGTGGTGATGGCGGCGCGCACGGGCCCCGCAGGTAGCCGTATCGAAGTGCGCAATCCTGGGGCCGGCATCGCGCCGGAACACCTGCCAAAGCTGTTCGATCGCTTCTTTCGCGGCGATCCTGCCCGCGCCAACTCGGGAGAGTCGGCGGGCATCGGCCTAGCCATCGTGAAGTCCATCATGGACTTGCACCATGGGCACGTTGAGGTGGAGTCCGAAGTCGGGGGAACCACAGTCTTCAGGTTGCTGTTTCCGCCGAGCTTGGCGGATCCCGCGTCTTAGGGGGCCGCTGCCGGCGTTACTGACGCAGCGACGTGAGCAGCCGGATGCCGAGCAGCGCCATCACCCCGCCGGCCGCGCGATCCAGCCACAGCTTGAAGCGCAGGTAGAAGGCACGCGGCCTGGCGGAGGAGAGCGCGATCGCCACGATCGCGTACCAGCCAGTCTCGATGGCAAAGACCATCAGCGGCAGCGCCAGCAGCAGCGAAGGCGGCACCTGGGCGGGCAACAGCGCGGCAAACACGCTGGCGTAGACCACCGCCGTCTTGGGGTTGCTCAGCTGCGTGGCGAAGCCGCTCAGCAGGACACGGCCGCGCCCCGTGGCGGGCGTTCCACCGCCTTCTGCTTTGCCGGCCGCCATCGCCAGGGGCGCGCTGGCGCCGCGCCAGATGCGCACGCCCAGATACACCAGGTAGATGCCGCCGCCCACCTTCATCGCCATGTACAGCCAGGGCACTGCCGTCAGCAAGAGCTTGAGCCCGAGCAGCGCGGCCGCCGCAAACACCACGCCGCCCAGCCCCATGCCCAGCGCCATGTAGAGCGCATCGGCGCGGGAGCGGGCAATGGCGGCGCGGGCCACCATGACAAAGCTCGGGCCGGGGCTGACCGCGCCGAGCGCCAGCGCGCCGCCAATGGCCAATGTGGATGTGAGTGCGTCCATGGGATTGTCTCGTCAGGAAGGAGGGGATCCGCTGCGGGCCAGCATGAGGCCGTTGCGCGTGGCGAAATGGTAGCAGCAAGACGCACGCGCCGCCGGCTTCGGCAGGCCCCGCTCAGTTCGCCCCGAATCCCGCCCCGCTCAGTGCCGCAATCGTCTGCGCCAGCTCCTCGCGCAGTGTCGCCACGAGTTGCGCTGCCGGCAGGGCGCGCGCCAGCGGCGCGGCTTGCCCGGCCCATTGCGCGGCGTAGTCCGCGTTGCCGCGCGCCTTGGCCGCCGCATGCAGGGCCTTGCCGGCGTCGTAGGTGATGGGGTAATCGGGGATCGCCGGGCGGTCCGCTGCCTCGCCCAGTTCCGTCAGCCGGTTGACGAAGCCGCGCGCGGCCCGGCCGGAAATGGAGCGGGTCAGCGTGGTGCTGGCAGGCCGGTCCGCCAGCAGGGCGGCGCGGTAGGGCGCGTCGGCCACGGTCTCCGGGCAGGCCACGAAGGCGGTGCCGAGCTGCGCGGCCTGCGCGCCCAGCGCCAGGGCCGCCGCAATGCCGGCGCCGTCCATGATGCCGCCGGTGGCGATCACGGGCAGGGCGGTATGGCGGACCAGCAGCCGTACCAGCGCCAGGGTGCCGAGGCCTTCGTCATGCCCTTCGGGCTTGAACGTGCCGCGGTGGCCGCCGGCTTCCACGCCTTGGGCAACGATGGCATCGACGCCGGCAGCGGCGATCTGCCGCGCTTCGTCCAGGCTGGTGGCCGTGGCCATCAGGAAGATGCCGGCGGCGTGCAGCGCGTCGATCCAGGCCTGCGCCGGCAAGCCGAAATGGAAGCTCACTACCGCGGGCCGCTCCTCCAGCAGCATCGCGAACATGGCGTCGTCGGCGACAAAGCTGGTGTAGATCTCGCGCAGGCTGGCGGGCGGCGTGGCGCCGAATTCGGCGAAGCTCGGCGCCAGGTAGGCCAGCCATTGCGCCTCGCGCGCGGGGTTGGCGACGGCGGGCGCATGGCAGAACAGGTTGATGTTGAAGGGCTTTTCCGTCAGCGCACGGGTTTCGCGGATGGTCTTGCGGGCGCCCTCGGCGTCCATGGCGCCGACGCCGAGCGAGCCCAGGCCGCCGGCATTCGACACTGCCGCGGCAAGCGCCGGTGTGCTGACGCCTGCCATTGGTGCCTGGATGATCGGGGTGGCAAGGCCGAGCCGGGAGAGCAGCGTGCGTGGTTGCGTGGCGTGGATGGGGTCGGTCATGACGGGCTCCTCGTTTCTTCGGTAATGGGTGGATCTTGTGGGGGTGGATTCTGTGGGGTGGGTTCCGTGCCGCGCGCCGGGCATGCGCTGGCCTTCACAGGAAGCAGAAGACGGCAGATGCCAGCAGCGCGGCAGCGGCGGCGGCAAGCGGCCCGCTGAAGCTATGGCTGTGCGCCATCAGCGCATCGGATACCAGCGGGCCGGCGATCTGGCCTACGCCATAGGCGGCGGTCATGATGGCAAGCAGGTTGAATGTCACGCGGTGGGCCGCGCGTTTCGCGGCGGGCATGGCGATGGTCACGGTGCCAACGAAGGTGCCGCCCACCAGCAGCGCGCTAGCCAGGTAGGCCACGGCCGAGTGGCTGAGCGCGGGCAGGATCACGCCCACTGCCTGCACCAGCAGGTTGAGCGCGAGCGCACGCCGCGTGCCAAGGCGCTCGTGCAGCGCATGCCAGAGAAAACACGAAGGTGCCGCGCCAAGCCCGAACGCGGCCCAGATATGGATCGGGTCGATGTGGCCGAGCGCGTCGCGCACAAAGAGCGGCAGGTAAGTTGCCGTGACAATGTAGCCGAACCCCGCCAGCCCGTAGCTGGCCACCAGCGGCCACGGACCAGGGCCGTTGGCATTGGCCTCGTCCGTGGCACTGGCACTGGTAGCGGCATGCGGCTGGGGTGCCGGCACGCGGCCCGCAAGATAAGGCCATGCGAGCAAGCTCAGCACGGCGGCGCCACCGCCGATGGCCAGCCACAGCAAAGGACTGTGCCAACCGGCCAGGTTGCCGGCGGCAATGAGCTCGGCGGACAGCAGGATGCCGGCACCGACGCCCGAGAACAACAGCGGCGCGCCATGCGGATGCCCTACCACCTGGAACAGCCACACGGACGCGCAGATCAGCGCGATGGCGCTGAGCACGCCCGCCAGGAAGCGCACGCCGATAAAGAACCAGGGCGCGGCCGGCACGGCCAGCGCCAGCAGGCACAGGGCCGTGCCGAAGAGCGCGATGCGGCAAAAGCGCGGCGCAACGCGCTGCGGCATGCGGCTGACCGCGAGGGCGCCCACGAGATAGCCTGCATAGTTGGCGGATGCGGCCAGCGAGCCGGCACTGACGCTCAGCAGGCCGTCGCGCACCATCAGCGGATACATGCCGGTAAATGCAAAGCGCCCGAAGCCCATGCCCACCGCCAGCACCAGCGCGGCGGCCAGTGAGGGCATCCATGGCGCCATGGTCTTGCCGAAGGATTGCGGCGCGGCTGTGACGGTCCGGATCCTAGCCATGCTGCAGCTCCTGGAGAAACGCCGCATATGCCGACGTGGCAAAACCCGAACGGCGCACCAGCAAGGTGTGCGCGACTCGCACGGGCACGGTTTGCAGGCTTGCGGCATCGGGGTGCAGCGCCAGCAGCGACCTCGGCAGGATGGCCACGGCCGAGCCCGCCGTCACGCAGGCGAGGATCGCGTGGTAAGACGCCAGTTCCAGCACGTTCAGCGCCAGCCGTGGGCCTTCGCCGCTGGCGAGCCAGTCCTCGGCACACAGGCGGTACGTGCAGCCGCGCGAGAACGTGGCCAGGCTGCGCAGCTTGATGTCCTGCGGCGTGCGCACTGGCGGATGGCTGTGCGGCAGCACCAGCAGCAGTTCTTCAGAGAACAGGAACGTGCCTTCCAGGCCGGGGCCGAGTACGTCCATGTCTAGCGTGTCCGGCGCGCCCTCGGAGGGATGGGCCACCACGGCGCAGTCGATGCGATGCGCCAGCAGTGCGTCGATCAAGGCTTGCGTGGTGCCGGTCTGGATCTCGATCCGCACGTCCGGCCATTTGCCGTGATAGCGCGCCAGCGGGCGGGGCAGCCGGCTGGCGGCCGAGCTTTCCATGCTGCCCACGCGCAGCGTGCCCGAGGGCGCATCGCTGCGCATGGATTGGCGGGCCTCTTCGGCCAGCGCCAGCAGCCGCTCGGTATAGCCCAGGAAGCGCTGTCCTTGCGGCGTCAGGGTCATGCGCTTGCTGTCGCGCAGGAACAGGGCGACGCCGAGCTCCTCTTCGAGCTGCTTGACGCGCGTGGTGACATTCGACTGCACGCGGTCCAGGGTCTTGGCCGCCCGCGTGATGCTTTCTTCAAGCGCAACGGCTCGGAAAATCTCAAGTTCGGCCAGGTCCACGGCAATCCTTTGATTGAAATAGGTTCTTAAAAAGAGAACAAATTTCAATTAACTATCATAGATAGGGAATGATAAGTCAAGAAAGCCATGATGGCAGCGGGGTGAGGCGAAGCGGGAAGCATATTCCGGCGAGCAATGCCCCGGCCCTCCGTGTACCCAAGGCGCGGGACTAATGCGGATCCTGGTATTGCGAGGGTTGGGGTTGCGCGGGTTGCTGCTGCGAATGCCGTTGCGCCGGTGCTGGCCGCGCCAGGAGCGCACGGATCGACGCAAGGTAGCGGTCGCCAACCTCCCGGCTGGCCCGGTTCGACTGGGCGCGCAGGGTGCGGCGGGCCGGTGGCGTGATGTTCAGGCTGCGGCAGATCGTTGACAGGTAGGGCTTGCGGTCTCCCGCCAGCCGCTGTGCCGCGGCTTGTACCGCCGCGTCGCCTACGCGTTCGCGCAACCAGGCCAGGACCTGCCTGTCGTATTCGTTCTGTACCCGGACCAAGTGTTCCATGATCGGCTCCCGTAGATACTGTTCATCCATACAGTTACTGTGAATATATACAGTAATCTGGTTTTTTCAAGGATGAATGCCGAGGACCAGATACGGGCCACCGTCCAGGGGGCTACAGGACCATGCAGGCGGCAGCGCTGGCGCCGGCGCGTTGCGCCAGGCAGGCGGGCCCGGCGGGCGGCATTTCCAGGTGGCAGCGCTGGCTCACAGGCAGGTTATCTTCCGGGGGCTTGCCGGCTGGGGGCGCGTCATGCCGCGGCGGGTGGTTGTCGCGCAGGGCCGGATGGTGCTTTTCCACCCAGCGCGCCGCTCTCCAGAGCGCGAAGATGCAGGCAACCGCATAACTGCAGTAGATGAGGATCAGCATAAGCACCTTGCTTCGCGCCCGCTTGGGGGCGAGTAGTTCAAGAAAGTGCGAGTATGCGCAAGATCACTCTCGATGCGGTATCACTCGATTGGGGGGAGCCCGGTGGTTGCGCGGGCCGTAAGGCCAGGCGGGTGGCCGATCTGGCGGAAATGCCGCAGTGGGAAGAGAGACAATTGTTTGCAGTTCAGGCCTGATCTTCGCCTGGCGTATCGGCGCGGTACTCAAGCAGGTCGCCCGGTTGGCATTTCAGCGCCTCGCAGATTTTCTCCAGCGTATCGAAACGGATGCCCTTGACCTTGCCGGATTTCAGCAAGGAGAGATTGGGCTCGGTGATGCCGATGTACTGGGCGAGCTCGCGCGATTTCATCTTGCGCTCAGCAAGCAGGACGTCAAGCCGGACGAGGATAGTCATAGGGTCAGGGTGCCTCAAACGCAAACGCAAACTCAAACAAAGCTCTCATTCTCCAGCGCGACGCGCGCGGCCTCGACCATCGCCCAGGCGATGGCCAGCAGCAAGCCGCCCAGCAAGCCCAGCATCACGTCGCCGAAGGTGATGATCACCACCATGTAGGGGCCGTTGGCAACCGTGCTGGCCAGGGTCATGGCCAGCAGTGTCTTGGTGAGCGGAACCACCAAGCTGAACGCCGTCACCACCAGCGCCACGCGGCGCAGGCGCACGCCCGTCTCCAGGGTAAGGACCGCGCCGCCCGCCAGGGCCGCGAATAGCCTGTGCGCTTGCATCAGTCCACTGACCAGCAAAGCCGTGGCCACGCTCGTGATGGCCAACCCGAGCAGCCGGTACGGCATCGACACCAGCAACTGCCCGCCTGGCGCAGGCCCGGCCAGGAACGCGCGCAGGTTCCGGTCCAGCTCCGCATCGGGGAGCAAGAACCAGAAGGCGAACAGGGCCGCCGTCACCACGACGGCGCAGCACAGTGTCAGCCACTGCATGCGGCGCGCGATGACGCTAACGCGCGTTAGCGCGCCATCAGCGGGCAAGGGAAGGGAAAGGGGGGTCGGCATGCCGGTCTCCTGAAGGGATTGCGCATGGCAAAAATTACTGTAAAACAGCAATGTGTTATCGTTTTACAGTAATTTATATTCGTCGGAGATTAAATTATATGCGTTTTATAGCCTTCCCTGGCCGCCTCTTTCCCATCGCGCCTGCTGCCATGTTGGTGCTTTTGTCGGTTGTGCCTGCGCATGCCGCAGCCGAGGAACTTGCCGCCAACTATTGGTACGTCGGCGGCGACCTCAATATTGCCCGCGACAAAGTCAGTACGAGCACGCCCGGCTGGGCGGGCGGATCGTCCAACAACGTTGGACTTGGCTTGCGGGGCGGCTATCAGTTTTCGCCCTATGTGTCGGTCGAAGGCTCGCTAGCCAGCCTTGGCCGTGTCGTGGCCAAAAATGGCAACGCCAACGACAAATTCGACGTGAACGCCTTGTCCGTCAACGTAGTGGGCCACCTGCCCCTGACCGAGCGTTTTTCGCTGCTGGGCATTGCCGGGGTCAACTATATGCATGGCCGGCGCTCGGGCGATCTCGAATCGGGCAACAAGTCGCAGGGGCTCATCAGCCTGGGGGTGGGCGCGTCCTATGCGGTCACGCAGAACTGGCGCTTGCGGATGCAGTACATGAATTACGGCAAGCTCAGTTGGAAGGGCAACGATGCTTCGGTCAAGAGCCAGGCCGTATCACTTGGCGTGGACTACCTGTTCCGCTGAGGCAGGCGCACGGGCCCGCGGCGCTACCAATACTTCAACACTTCAATACTTCAATACTTCAATGGCTATGACCATCAGGACAATCGCAGGCGTTGCATGGACCGCCGCAAGCTGCGCGCTGGCCGGCTGTGCGCCAACGCAGCTTTCCAGCCCGGCCGCATCGGCGGTCAGGATCACCCACAACGAGCCTGCCGCGGGATGCACCTATCTTGGCGACGTGACCGGCAGCCAGGGCGATTTTGTGCGGGGCGCCATCACGGCCAATGCGGATCTGGAAACCGGTGCACGCAACGACATCAAGAACAAGGCGGCGGCAATGGGCGGCAATCTGGTGTACCTGCTCACCCAGCGCGCAGGGCAGACCGGCGGCAAGGATCGCCTGGAGCAAACCAATGTGACCCTGTCGGGCAACGTGTATCGCTGCGCGTCCCCAGGCGCGCGCTAGCGCGCCGAACAGGGATCAGGCCAGCTTCTGCTTGAGGATGTCCTGCGCGGATACCGGCTGGCGGCCCCGCTTGCGCCGGTAGTTGCCGTCCGCGTCCATTTCCCAGGTGTCGCGGTTGTCCTTCAGGTAGACCTTCAGCCCCTCATCGATCACGCGATCCTTGAGGGCTTTGTCCAGCACGGGGAAGCACACCTCGATGCGCCGGAAGAAGTCGCGGTCCATCCAGTCGGCGCTCGATAGCCGCACGTCTTCGGCCTTGTCGTTGTAGAAGTAGAAGATCCGCGCATGCTCCAGGAACTGGCCAAGCACGGAGCGCACCCGGATATTCTCGGACAGGCCCGCAATGCCAGGGCGCAATGCGCAGGCCCCGCGCACGATCAGCTCGATCCGCGCGCCATCGCAGGATGCCTGGTACAGGGCCTGGATAAGCTTGGGCTCCAGCAAGGCGTTCATCTTGGCGATGATCAATCCCTTGCGGCCAGCCTTGGCGTGCTTGCCTTCGCGGCGGATGGCATCGAGCAGCGCCGCGTGCATGGTGAACGGCGATTGCCAGAAGTGCGCCAGCGTGCCGGGGTGGCCGAGTCCGGTCAACTGTGAGAACACGTTGGCCACATCGTCGACGAGCGCTTCCTTGCAGGTAAACAGGCCGAAGTCCGTGAAGCTCCTGGCCGTCTGCGAGTGATAGTTGCCGGTGCCGATATGGGCGTAGCGCCTGAGCTTTTTCCCTTCGCGCCGCACCACCAAGGCCATCTTGGCGTGGGCCTTGTAGCCAACCACGCCGTACACCACGTGCGCGCCCGCTTCTTCAAGCTGGGCTGCCCAGTTGATATTGGCCTGCTCATCGAAGCGGGCGAGCAACTCCACCACCACGCTGACTTCCTTGCCTCTGCGCGCGGCGCCGATCAGCGCCTCCAGCAGGGCCGAGTCGTTGCCGGCGCGGTACACCGTCTGCTTGATGGCCATCACATCCGGATCTTCCGCGGCCTGGCGGATGAAATCCACCACGGGCGAAAACGACTGGTACGGATGGTGCAGCAGGATATCGCCGTCGCGGATGGCGCGGAACATGTCGGGCTGGTCCTGCAGCGCCTTGGGCAGGCCGGGGCGGCATGGCGGGTACTTCAGGTCATCGCGGTCCACGCTGTCAGGAACCGGCAGCAAGCGCACCAGGTTGACCGGGCCATTCACCGAAAACACCTCGGCATCTTCCAGGCCGAACTGGTTTTGCAGGAAGCGGGTCATCTCCTCGGAGCAGTTGTCCGCGACCTCGAGCCGCACCGCATCGCCAAAATGCCGCTGCGGCAGCTCGCCCTGCAGCGCATCGCGCAGGTTCTTGATTTCTTCCTCGTCGACGAACAGTTCGCTGTTGCGGGTGACGCGGAACTGATAGCAGCCGCGCACGCGCATGCCGGGAAACAGCTCGCAGACGTGGGCATGCAGGATAGACGACAGGAACACGAAGCCGTGTTCGCAGCCGGAAATCTCCTTGGGCAGCAGGATCACGCGGGGCAGGGCCCGGGGCGCCTGCACGATGGCTGCGTTCGCCTCCCGGCCAAAGGCATCCTTGCCTTCGAGCTCCACGGCGAAGTTCAGGCTCTTGTTGAGCACACGTGGAAACGGGTGCGCCGGGTCCAGGCCGATGGGGGTGAGCACCGGCATCAGCTCGCGGAAGAAATAGCTGCGGATCCACTCGCCTTGTTCCTGCGTCCAGTGCGGACGGCGCAGGAAGCGGATTCCCTCTCGGTCCAGTTCCGGAACCAGCACTTCGTTGAACAGGCGGTACTGTTCCGCGACCAGCTTGTGCGTGCGGGCGCTGACAAGCGCGTAGATCTGCCGCACGTCCAGTCCATCCGGGCCGGTGGTCGCCGGCGCCTGCAGCTTGATCTTCTCCTTCAGGCCGGCAACGCGGATCTCGAAGAACTCGTCCAGGTTGCTGCTGAAGATGCAGAGGAAGCGCAATCGCTCCAACAACGGAATGTCGTGGTTCTCGGCCTGGGCAAGCACGCGCCGGTGGAACTCCAGCTGGCTGGCCTCACGGTTCAGGAAGAGCTGCCGTGCGTTGGCGCCGAGGTTTGTGCTGGCACTGGCGAGGAAGTCCGACGGGGCGCCGTGAACGTCACTCGGTGCCAGGGGGAGGGAAGGGGCGATCTCAAGTGGAGCTGCCGAGCCTTCTTCCATGATTCGCTTCAATCCTTCTCTGGGAATGGATCATCGTGCACCGATGACCTGTTGGAAAGATAGTACCGCGCGCCGCGCCGCTTGAGGAGTGGGCGCGGTGCACGTTTCCCGATCTGAGGCAGGGCCGTGTGGCTGGCGGGCCACGGACAGATGCCGGGGAGGGGCGTCCGGTCGTGGCTGCCTTGCGGGAAAACCCTGCTGTGAGTGAGGCACTGCCCCCGGCCCTGCAGTCAATGGGAATTGCAGCTACCCTGTCGCGCAGTGATGGACTGACACCGAGAAAACACAATGCAAAAGACGCTGAAAATCGATTTTGTCTCCGACGTCGCGTGCCCGTGGTGCGCCGTAGGCCTGAGTTCGCTGCAGCAGGCGCTGGCGCGGCTTGGCGATGCCGTTTCGGCAGACATCACGCTTCGCCCATTTGAACTCAATCCGGACATGGGGCCAGGAGGCGAGTCGATCCAGGATTACATGGCACGCAAGTATGGCCGCACCGAGGAGGAAATCGTGCAGAGCCAGGCCATGATCCGCCAGCGTGGCGCCGACGTCGGATTTGAGTTTGGCTCTCGGACCCGCGTATACAACACGTTCGACGCGCATCGGCTATTGCATTGGGCAAACCTGGAAGGGCGCCAACTGCCGTTGAAGATGGCGCTGTTCCGTGCGTATTTCACGGAGTCCAAGGATTCCAGCAATCATGAGGTCCTCGTCGAGGCCGCGGCTGCAGCCGGCCTGGACGCCGACAAGGCACGCAAGGTGCTATCGGGCGACGCGTATGCGGCGGAAGTCCGTGAGATGGAGAAGCACTATCAGGACATGGGCATCCGTTCCGTGCCTTCGATCATCTTCAATGACCAATACCTGGTGAGCGGCGGGCAGCCGGTGGAGGCGTTCGAGAATGCCATTCGGGAGGTGCTGGCAAAAGGCTGAAGGGGCGCATGACTATCCTGGCGCCTGCGCTAAGCACCGCAGCCATGGACGCCCCGCGCACGGGGTATCGGCGCGTCGCGCGGGCTGAGGAGATCGAGGCTTGCTTCCTGCAAAGCGTTGCCTTTCTGCATACGTACTATCACCTAATGCTGCGTTGCGTCATTTCCTTTGCTATGATTAGGGAAAACCCGATAAGGGTTATCCCTGAAAGGAAGAAAGCCATGGACACGCAAAGCGACATCAAGATGACCGACCAAATGGAACGCGATCTGATCGAGCGCGAACTTGGTCCCCGCAGCCCCAGCCTGGTGGCAGACGTGAAGCGCGCCATCTTCGCCGTCCAGCATATGCTGAGCCGCCTGCAGAACCAGGCGCGCAAGGCAAAGATCGTCTACGCGAACGGCTGATCGTTCAGGTAGCGGCATCGCATCGCGGGAGGTGTCTCCCGCACAGCAAGACCGGCCTATACGCCGCTCCGCCGGAGCGCAGCGTGGGCCGGTTTTTTTTATGGGTGTCTCGCGGGCCGGAACCGCGGCATATTCGCCGCGGGACGTTGCGCCCGCGCATTGCATTTGCGGCGCATCCGATAGCTCCGGTGCTCATCCCCCCGTTGGGCGATTGACGTCTTCCAGCGAGACGATTCCCCTTCCCTCCATCACCCAGCGCGTCGGCGGTTTCCCAAACTGCACCCCAAACCACCGCGTGAACGCGCTCACCTCTGAGAATCCAAGCAGATCCGCCGTACGCGATATGGACTGCTGCTGGCTCCGCAGATAGCGCTCGGCCAGTTCGCGCCGCACCTGATTGACCAGGCCCGAGAATGTTTCCCCACGCTGCTCCAATTGGCGCTGCAGAGTCCTCGGGCTGACACCTAGGTTCTGCGCAACCTGTTCCACCGCACTGCGGCCGCGCGGCAGTAGCAGGTGAATTGCCCGTCGTACGTCAGCCGCTAGGGAGTGCTCCTTCGAGGGCGATTGAAGGTCAAGTAATTCCCTGGCGTATCTGGCCAGGCTGGCATCCGCCAGGGGGTTCACGCGATCCAGATCCTGGCTCGACAGGACCAGGCCATCGAATTCGCAGCCAAATTCGACCTGCTGGCCGAACAGGCGACGATGCACCCGCAGGTCTGCAGGGGCCGCATGCGAAAAGTGCACGCAGCGGGGTTTCCATTGGGCGCCAAGTATGGCGCGGATCAGGCAAAGCACCGCGCCTACGGTCAGCTCCATGGCCTGCCGGCCGGGTTGCTGCCTGCCGGTCAGCAACGTCACTCGCAAGACCGCGATATTCGCATGCTCGGTGAACTGCGTCGCGACAGAGTCGCTGAGCAGGTGGCGATAACGCTCGACCTCTGCCAGTGCATCCCGCAGTGTGGGCTGATGCTGCAGCGTCAGGCTGACCGGGCCGAAGTCGGAGAGCCGCCACGATTCGCCCATGAGCAGCCCGAGCGAATGGCAGGCAGTGATCCGCGCGGATGTCTCCAGAACCTCCGCAAGCCGGAATTCGGGGATGCGCAGGTCGGGCGTGTGCAGGCATTCCCGGTCCAGGCCGACATGGGAAACCATCTGCACCGGGTCGATACCCGCGGCGCGAGCGATCCCGGAGTACTTCGTGAGGGAGGCGCTGCGAACCAGGACGGTCATAGGGGGCTCTTTCTGAAGAGGGATAGTCAGGTTGATCGAAGGCCTGCGCAATCTACTGATGAAGCCACCGTCGCCTTGCTGCCAGTGTTGGACATGCATTGCATACGCCGCTGGCGCCGCGTCTGCTTGCAGTGAATCAAGCCGGGAATCGACTGTCATGGATGGTCAACTTCTGGCGTGGCCTGTCAAAGCTCCTGCGCATGCGAGAGCCGACAATCAACCCAGGCTACCGAATGATAGTGGCGGCAGCAATAGACGACAACAGGAGACGGAATTGGCAAAAGCCGCTCGCATGTACGAGGTGGGGGGGGGCAGAGGTCCTCCGATACCCCAATGGCACTGACCCTGTGCCGCAGCCCAACGGCATCGGGATCCATCAGCGCCATGCGCTGCAGGATGCGGTCCAGGCGCATCGGGACCTGGAGCCGCGCAAGACCACCGGCTCGTCAATCTTTGTAGTGTAAAGGGAGCTTTCCATGCACGTAGAACCTATTACCTGCACCATTGGTGCCGAAATCGGCGGCGTCAACCTGGCCGATGCAGCGCGCGATAGCGCGTTGCTTGCCGAGATCAAGGCGCTGCTGCTCAAGCACAAGGTGCTGTTTCTGCGGGACCAGGATATCAGCCGGGCCGATCACGTGGCCTTCGCACGCCGTTTTGGCGAACTGGAGGACCACCCCGTCGCTGGCAGCGACCCGGATCATCCCGGCCTGGTACAGATCTATCGCAGCGACAAGCGCGAGAACTACGAGAACAGCTACCACACCGACGGCAGCTGGCGCGAAACCCCGCCGATGGGCTGTGTCCTGCGTTGCATCGAATGCCCGCCGGTCGGCGGCGACACCATCTGGGTGAACATGGCCGCGGCCTACGAGAACCTGCCCGAGGAAATCAAGGAGCGCATTGCCGGCCTGCGCGCCAAGCATGGCATCGAACATTCATTCGGGGCGGCGATGAGCCCGGAAAATCGCGCCAAGCTTGCCGGGCAGTACCCCATGGTCGAACATCCCGTGGTGCGCACGCATCCGGAGACCGGCGAGAAGCTGCTCTACGTCTGCGGCTTCTCCACGCATTTCGCAAACTTCCATACGCCAGAGAACGTGCGCTACGGACAGGACAAGACCCCGGGCGCGAGCCATCTGCTGAACTACTTGATCAGCCAGGCGGCGATCCCCGAATACCAGGTGCGATTCCGCTGGCAGCCTAATAGCGTGGCCATTTGGGACAACCGCTGCACCCAGCACTACGCGGTACAGGACTACTGGCCGGCCCCACGCAAGATGGAGCGTGCAGCCATCATCGGAGACAAGCCGTTCTGAGGCGCGCCAGCCGCCGCCAAGCCTTGCCCCACCTTTATCAATGGAGACATGCCGTGAACTACCTCGATGGATCCCTGTTCCCCGAAAACCAGCAGCCGTTGATCATCACTGCGGCGCCCTACGCACCGGGGTGGCTGCCGTCCGATTTCCCGGAAGACATCCCCGTGACGATGGAAGACCAGATCCAGAAGGCCGTGGATTGCTACAACGCCGGCGCGACTGTGCTGCACCTGCATGTGCGCGAGCTTGACGGCAAAGGCTCGAAACGTCTGTCCAAGTTCAACGAGCTGATCGCCGGGGTGCGCAACGCTGTGCCGGAGATGATCATCCAGGTGGGCGGGTCGATCAGCTTCGCACCCGAAAACGAGGGGGCCGCCGCCAAGTGGCTGTCCGACGACACCCGCCACATGCTGGCCGAACTTGATCCCGTTCCGGACCAGGTGACCGTCACGGTGAACACGTCTCAGATGAACGTGACGGAGCATGCGGAACTTGCGGATTTCAAGGGTACCTCGCGTGAGAACCCTGCGATCTTCGACGCGTACAAGGAAATGACGGTTCCCGCCCAGCCCGGCTGGGTCGAAGAGCACATCCGCCGCCTTACCGCAGCCGGCATCCAGAGTGCCTTCCAGTGTTACAACATCAATAGCTTCGAGTCCGTGGAGCGGTTGATTCGACGTGGCGTCTACAAGGGCCCGCTGGTCATGAACTGGGTGGCAATCAGCGGCGGTATGGATGCACCCAGCATCTTTAATTTCGCCAATATTGTTCGTGCCGTCCCGGATGGTGCGGTGCTTACCGTTGAAAGCTCTGTGCGCAACGTGCTTCCTGTCAACATGATGGGCGTTGCCTTGGGCTTGCATGTGCGCTGCGGGACCGAGGACTGCCTCTGGAACCAGTCGCGCACGGCCAAGATGAGCACGGTGAAGCAGATTGAGCAGCTGGTGCGCATCTCTGGCGAATTCGGCCGCAAAGTGGCAACGGCCCAGGAAGCGCGCGAAATCCAGAAGATCGGCGTGTTCTATGACACGGTCGAGGAGACGCTGGCTGCCAATGGTTTCGCGCCGAACCGCAATGGCGGCAATCAAGGCTTCCTGCGCAAGGCCGCCTGACTCAGGCCGGTTGGAACTGACCGGCAGGTGAGGGAGTCCGCCGCTTGCGCGGCGCGGTGCCAAGGGGCACGCCTGCATGTCAAGACAGACAATCTCATTGCGGTTATTTTGTTTATGTCGACAATAAAAAACATGACTGCTATGATCGTGCCGAAGATAGCCTGGGCAGGTAGAGATGGCTCGTCGCGCAGCTGGCCTCGGTGAGGCCGACAGCACTTGGCAGGCTGGATAGTAGTCAAAAAAATGGGGGAGACGATGTCATTACTAAAAAAGCTGCTAGCAGCTGCGTTGTGCGCCGAGACAATCATTGCCCTATGCGCGCCAGGCCCGGTCCAGGCACAGGAAGCCTGGCCGGCGCGCCCGATTCAAATGATCGTGCCGTCGTCTGCCGGATCGGGAACCGATGCGCTGGCGCGGGTCATGGCGCAGCGCCTTTCCGAATCGCTGAAGCAGGCCGTGGTCGTGGAGAACCGGCCGGGTGGCAGCGGGGTGATCGGGACCAACGCCGTCCTCAAGGCGGCGCCGGATGGCTACACGATTCTCTACACAACGGCGTCCAACATGGTGGTTGCGCCGGCAGTCATCAAGTCCATTTCCCAGGAGGCACGAATGAGCCTCATGCCGATCGCACAGACAGCGGTGGGTGGGGTGTTGCTGCTGGTGAGCCCGGATCTGCCGGTCTACGACTTGCCTGGGCTTATCGAGTTCGTGAAGGCGAATCCGGATAAGTACAGCTATGGCAGCTGGGGCACCGGCTCGTCCGCGCACTTGACGATGGAGTGGTTGAAGAAGCAGACCGGCATGAAGACCGAACACGTTGCATATCGGACCTCCAGTCAACTGCTTACCGAGCTTTCCTCGGGTGTGCTAAAGATCGGCTGGACCGATCCCAGCGTGGCGGTTCCGTTCCTGCGTTCGGGGAAGGTGCGCGGCATTGCCATTGTGGGCAACGTGCGGTCTCCCCAGCTTGCCAACGTCAAGACAATGGGTGAACAGGGCTACAAGTTTGGCACGGTGGGATGGTTCGGCATGTTCGCGCCGGCGGGAACTAGTCCGGTGATCGTGAAGCGGCTGGCGGATGAGGTCAACAAGGTACAGGCGTTGCCGGAGATCGCGGCCCTGATGAAGAGGCAGAACTTCGAGCCGCCGCCGGTAAAGTCCTCCGCGCAGTTGGGCGAAATTGTCCGGGACGATCTGCAAGTCTGGACGAAAATCGCCAACGACGCAGGGATCAAGCTTGAAGAATAGGATATGGCTCCCGCCCGGGGGGCTAAGGAATGATTGCGTGAATTGCTCTGAACGCTCGGGTGCGGTCCCTGCCTCTACATCGTCGCAAACTCTGCGCGTTGACTTCTACCTTGACCTGATATGCCCCTGGTGCTGGATCGGGTTGCGTAATCTGCGTTCAGCATGGGCAAGCTTTCGACAGCAGCATCCCGGATTGGCGCTGGAGACGATATGGCATGCCAATGCTCTGCTGCCGCAGATTCCTGCGCAAGGCATTCCGTACCAGGCATTCTATGAGGCACGGCTCGGCGGCCAACGGGCTGTGGCGATGCGCCGCGCACAGATCTGCGCTGTGGCTGAATCGGTCGACTTATCATTGAACTTCGAGAGCATTGAGACCTTTCCGAATTCGGCGCTGGCATGTGCCTTGGTCAATGCGGCCCAGTCCAATTTGGTGCCGGAGGCCATGTACCAGTTGGTAGAGTCCATCTATCGCGCATTCTTCTCTCAAGGGCAAGACATCGGTTCAACGCAGACCCTGCAGGCCCTGGCTCAAGCGTCTGGGTTCAACTGGGATGCCAGGGCATCCTCCGCGCCCCAGTCCTCAATGGGGGCCGAGCATACAGGAGGGGTTCCTCATCTCGTCTTCAATGCACAGTGGCCGGTTACTGGCGCGGTTCCAGCAAGCGAGTTGGTTCGCATCATGAAGCAAGCCGTGGTGGCCAAGCGTTTGAACAGCGAGTGCGAATCCAATGCCTGATCCCGAATGGATTCTGGTCGGGCCTGCGGAGTCACTGGCTCCAGGCGCACGCAAATTGGTCTTCTTGCAAGACGGTCAATCGGCAATCGTGTTCAACCTTGGCGGCCAGTTCTTTGCCATGGAGAACAGTTGCCCGCATGCGGGAGCTTCCATGGCGGGAGGCTCGTGTGTTGAGCACGTCATCAGTTGCCCTTCACACGGCTTGCGATTTGACATTCGCAACGGCCAGTGCATTTCGTCTTCGAGCTTGCGTATCCGCACCTATGAGGTCGTTGCGGCGGACAAGCAACTCTGGCTACGTACGCCAGAACTCAATCAATGAGATTTCCCTAAAGCAGGCGGACATTAACCTGCGTCAAGAGAAGGAATGAAGATGACCAATGGGTTCGATACGGAGTTCTTCGCCGAGCGCTTCGGCCTGCGCGGCCTGACGGCAATCGTCACCGGCGCTGGCTCGGGACTTGGGCGGCAAGCGGCAAGGACGCTGGCAGCAACCGGCGCGCATATCGCCCTGCTGGGCAGGCGCCCGGAGCCTCTGCAGGAAACTGCGAATCTGATCGCACAAGCCGGCGGTACAGCGCGGGCTTTTCCCGTCGATGTCGCCGATCAGGAAGGCGTGCGCCTTGCCTTGGATGACATCCTGCAATGCATGCCGCCGCTATGGGCACTTGTGAACAATGCGGGCGTCGGCGGGCGCGCGGCGCTGCTCGATGTGGACGAGACGATGTTCGACCGGGTATTCGACGTGAACACGAAGGCCGCGTTGCTGATGTCCACCGCCTTCGCACGCCGGCTCATCGACCGGCAACTGCCAGGCCGCATCATCAATATATGCTCTGTCGCCGCGCTGACGCACCCGCGGCACCTCGGCATCTACGGCGCCAGCAAGGCCGCGCTGGAGCATCTGACCCGCACGATGGCGCATGAATGGGCGAGCCACGGTATCAACGTCAACGCCATCAATCCCGGCTACATCGAGACTGACATCAACCGCGCCATGTTCCAGAGCCCCGCAGGCAGGAAGATCGTTGAGGGCCTGCCTCGCCAGCGCCTCGGCACGCCCGAGGCGCTCGATGGCGCGCTGCTGATGCTTGCTTCGCCGGCCGGCTCATTCATGAGTGGCTCGACGCTGGTCGTGGATGATGGGCAGCGCTTCAGCATGGGCTAAGTCCAGCCTCTCCTGCCATTTCGTGGCGCTGCAACCGAAACGGTCGCTGAACCCATCTGGAGAAGGCGCTGAGCGAGGTCTGCGCGGCCGCCGCCTCGTCCGGTGCTCCTGCGTCAGCCTATTGTCATAAAAAGGCAAGTTCAAGGCGTGCAAGGTAAAGCGGGAAGTGGCGCCAGGCCAGATGATTCACTCGTCGCGAAGGACACTCTGACATCACCGGTTAAAGGAGATGCTCGCCTGCGCACCGCCGTGGCGAAGATGGCGCTGTAAATAGGGTTCTAAAGCTCTCTCATCTAGTTCGACATACTCAATATTCACATTTCAACTTGGATATCCATCATCATGAACTTCCTTGACGGCCACCTGTATCCCGAGAACCAGCAGCCCCTGATCATCACGGCCGCTCCCTATGCGCCGGGCTGGATTCCCTCCGACTTCCCGGAAGATATCCCTGTCACGATGGAGGAGCAGATCCAGAAGGCGGTGGATTGCTACGAAGCTGGTGCCACCGTGCTGCACCTGCATGTGCGCGAACCCGATGGCAGGGGCAGCAAGCGCCTTTCCATGTTCAATGAGCTGATCGCCGGGGTGCGCAAGGCCGTGCCCGAGATGGTCATCCAGGTGGGTGGCTCGATCAGCTTTGCGCCCGAGGACGATGGCTCGGCGGCCAAATGGCTCTCCGACGACACGCGGCATATGCTGGCCGAACTCGATCCGAAGCCCGACCAGGTGACGGTGACTGTCAACACCACGCAGATGAATGTGACAGAGCATGCTGGCCTGGATGACTTCAAAGGGGTTTCGCGGGGATTCCCGCACCTCTATTCAACCTACAAGGACATGATCGTGCCCTCGAACCCCAGCTGGGTCGAGGAGCACATCCGACGCCTGACAGCCGCTGGAATCCAAAGTGAGTTTCAGTGCTACAACATCAACAGCTTTGAAACGATTGAGCGCATGATTCGCCGCGGCGTCTACAAGGGGCCACTGGTGATGAACTGGGTGGCTATCAGCGGCGGCATGGATCAAGCAAACATCTACAACCTGGCCAACTTCCTGCGTGCAGCGCCCGACGGCGCGGTGATCACGGTGGAGAGTTCGGTGCTCAATGTGCTGCCCGTGAATATGATCGGCATTGCCTTGGGCCTGCATGTGCGGTGCGGCATCGAGGATGTACTCTGGAACCAGACCCGCACGGGAAAGGCCACCTCTGTCGAGCAGATCAAGCAACTGGTGCGTATCGCCGGCGAATTTGGTCGCCCCATCGCGACGGCGAAACAGGCACGAGAGATCATGCAGATCGGGGTCTTCTACGACACGGCGGAAGAGACGCTCCAGGCCAATGGCTTCGCACCCAATCGCAACGGTGGCAACCAGGGATTCCTGCGCAAGCCGGCCTAAGGCCTCTGGGGGAGTTGACATCATATGCTGTATGAGTCGTCCGGCATTTCCTGGGGGGCGGACTAAGGCTGAAGGTGCAGTTTCCCCCATCGATCGGACGGCTTTGATATTCATCTAGCCTATTTGATACAGAACAGGAGACAACATGGCGAAAGTCGTTAAATTCTACGAAACGGGCGGCCCCGAGGTCCTTCGTTTTGAAGACGCTGAGGTTGGCGAACCTGGACCGGGAGAGGTCCGCGTTCGCCACGTGGCCGTGGGCCTGAATTTTGCCGACACCTACTTCCGCGGTGGCACCTACCAGGTTCCGCTGCCCAGCGGCCTCGGCAACGAGGCGGCCGGCGTGGTCGAGGCAGTCGGTGCCGGTGTGACCCAGCTGGCGGTCGGCGACCGTGTGACCTACACGGGCTTTGTCAACACGCTGGGCGCCTACAGCACTGAGCGATTGATTTCTGCCGCACTCCTGATCAAGCTGCCGGATGCCATCAGTTGCGAAGCCGCGGCGGCCATGACCATGCGGGGCTTGTCCGCCTCCTACCTGGTGCGCAGGATCTACCCCTTCGTGGCGGGCGAGGCCGTGCTGCTGCATGCCGCTGCAGGTGGTGTTGGCCTGATCGTTTCGCAATGGGCCAAATTGCTCGGGCTGACGGTGATCGGCACGGTGTCGACCGATGCCAAGGCTGAGGTCGCGCGCGCTCACGGCTGTGATCACACGATCAACTACAGCCATGAGGATGTCGCCAAGCGCGTGCGGGAACTGACGGGCGGAGTGGGGGTGTCCGTGGTCTTCGACAGCGTCGGCAAGGCCACCTTCATGTCCTCGCTGGATTCACTCAAGCGCCGCGGCCTGATGGTCTGCGTTGGTACCGCCTCCGGCACAATTCCGCCATTCGATCCGCAAATCCTGGCCCGCAAGGGCTCGCTCTACCTGACCCGCCCGGGCCTGGCCGACTACATCGCCGATCCGGCCGAAAAGGCGGAGCTGGTCGACGAGCTATTTGGCCACGTGGCAGCAGGGCGCATCCGCATCGAGATCAATCAGCGCTATGCCTTGGAGGACGCCGTGCAGGCACATCGGGACCTGGAGGCTCGAAAGACCACGGGCTCGTCCATTTTCGTGATTTGAGGCTTTCCCCTCCTGGGGAGCTCGAGCCGTCAGGCTGCCTTGGCCTGCAGAACGTGATCTAGTGATCTAGTGATCAATTGAGCTGGCAGTTGGGTCAGGGTGTTCAGGACCCGCTGCCGGTAGCGCTCCTCGTTGTACGCGATGTCGGGATCCGCATATTCCACGCCGTAGCGCAGTGCGTCGCACAAGAGAGCCGCCATCTCGCGAACGGTGGCGGCAGCGGTGTTGGTGATTGCCTCGGCGTCGCCCACGATGTGAATCCCGCCACCACCCAGAATGCAGGCACGGTTTCCGCTCATCCGCCTGCGACCTCCCCCCTTCCGATCCGAATGACTCCGCCTGGCTTGAGCCTGCCGGTTTGGGCACGCATGCTTATGCCCGGGCACATGACGCCATGCAGCCATGCATGGTCTGCATTGCTGCATGGCCACGAGGACCATGCGTTTGGCGATGCGGGCTACATGGAAGTGGGGAAACGCGACACAAACCGGTCGGCTTTGTGGCCCTGGACGATGACGGTATTGTTCACGTCTGCGATGGTCTTCGCGCCAAGCATGGCCATGTTTCGATCGACCTCATCGCGCAACAGCGTGATAGCGTGGCGTACGCCCTCGGCTCCCCCAACGGCTGCAGCGTAAATAAAAGGTCGCCCCAGGAAGACAAAGCGGGCTCCTAGCGCCAACGCTTTCAGAACATCACCACCGCGCCGGATACCGCTGTCCATCATGACGGTTGTCTTGTGCGCGACTGCCTCACAAATCTCCGGCAATACAGCAAACGGTTCCACGGCACCGTCCAGTTGGCGCCCACCGTGATTCGAGACAATGATGCCGTCTGCGCCCAAGGCGACAGCGCGTTCGGCGTCGGACGTATGCAAAATGCCCTTTATGATCAGGTTGCCGCGCCATCTTTGCCGGATTCGCTCGATATCCGTCCAACTCAGGTGATCGCGCCCCGTCGTATCGCGAATGGCGGAGGCCGACAAGATCGGTGCGCCGCGAGACGCAAAGGAATTCTCAAAATGAGGCATCCCGCTCGAAATGAGCGTTCTGGCGAACGTCCCGGCCAGCCAATGCGGCCGAGATATCCCATCGAACGCCAAGCGCAGAGATGGTCGCAAAGGCAAGGAGAAGCCAGTACGGACGTTATTCTCCCGGTTGGCCCAAACGGGAATATCAACCGTGAGGACAAGCGTAGCGAACCCGGCCGCTTCAATCCGCTCAATCAGGGCGTCCCTGCGTGCGGCGTCACCCGGCAGGTATGCCTGAAACCACGTGCCTGGCGCGGCTGCGTGAACGTCTTCCATCGGAATCAGGGACGTGCCGCTCATGATTGCCGGTATCCGCTCTTCCCACGCTGTTTGCGCGAGAACCACATCGCCGCGGTAAGCGGCAATCGCACTGATACCAACGGGCGCCACGCCAAAGGGAGACGCGTAACTTTGCCCAAAGATCTCAGTCGCCTGCGATCTTGCCGACACGTCGACAAGGACTTTGGGACGAAACTTGACCTCGTCGAATGCCGTCCTGTTCGCGGCAAGCGACTTTCCATCCTCCGCGGCGCCGGCAATATAGCCAAAGATCGGGCGCGGAAGCTCCCTCTTTGCCGCGACTTCAAAATCGGCCAGCGAGAGAATCGGTCGCAGTCGTCGATGAATTTGACTATTGGCTCCATATGCCGGCTTGGCGGGCATTCCAGCGCTCGCAACGGCCTGGCTATCTGCAAATTCTGTTTGATGTGTCATGTTGATTTGAAGCGTCTATCAGGCCCAACCGCTGTCACTATCAGCCACGCCGGATCACATTGATGATTAGGCGAACGTGCCTCGCTGGCGCATCAGCTCACGGAACAGCGCCGAATTCTTCTCGAACGGCGCACGGCCGTGGAGGTAGAAGTAGTTGTTCAGGACAACCAGGTCGCCGACGGGCAGTGAAACTTCCTTTGTTCCCGGCGAAGCTTCCATGGACGTCGACAGGTCGTTGAGAAATGCGGCCTCCTCGCGATTGCGAGGCTGTACAAACTGATCGATGAAGGACATCGACAGCCCAAACGCGTTCTGGAAGAAGAGCGGCCGTTCGACCCTATCGCTGACATTCTTGGACCCCGGCGCCTTGTAGAGGAAAGGCTGCGTCCCGAGGCGGTGACTGACAAACCGGTCACGCTCTTTCCAATCGTCCAGATGCAAGAATCGGGACTCGCCGCCACTTGCATTCTGTTCTGCGAATTTCATCATCAACAGCCAGTCCGTCGCTTCGGTAACGAAGGTGCCATCGGTGTGCATCGTGAAGAGTCGATAGGCCTGGCGCAGATAGGAGTCGCTATCGTCCGTGTGCTTGACCACGAAGCGAGCATAGTAAGTGCCCGACATTGCATCGTGGTTGCCGGGCCCCAAGAGGTGCCCAATCGCAGTGCCGAAGCGAACGAAATCGTCGGCGTCCGTCGTCAGTCCCTGGAGGCCTACCGTAAAGCCACCGTGCTGCCGGTCCTTCACAATGCTGTTGATGGTTGTCGCGAAGTCTTCGCCGACATGCTTCGCGAGTACATCCGCGAGCCCGTAGCGCATGAAGGGAACATACTCGAGATTCTGAACATCGATCTTGCGTACGTCATGCAGGAACCCAAGAAGGGCATTGCGCTCAACGGTCACATGCAGGAGGCGATGGTGAGCTGGGTGGGCAGAAAACTGGAAGCGGGACTCGTCATTGCTGGCAAGCACGGCAGCAGGAAGCGGGGCATTCATCGATGGTTCTCCGGGGTGTTGTATGGCGCTATTTCATCTGGATTCTTTGATATGATCCAGATAGGAGACAGTAATCTTTGTTCCGAAATTGAGATTAAAACGATGATTGACGTTCGCCAGTTGCAGAGCTTCCTTGCCGTGGCAGAAGAGCTTCACTTTGCGAAGGCGGCAGATCGCCTGGGTGTCGCACAATCAGGGCTTAGCACCCAGATCCAACGCCTTGAACAGGATTTGGGGGTCACGCTCTTGAACCGCAACAAAAGGAAGCCAGTGTCACTTACCGACGCGGGGCGCCTGTTCCATGCCGAGGCGGTCGCTGCGCTGCGGCACATTGAGCGAGCCGACCAGGTGGGACGCCTGGCTGCCCGAGGGCTGGCTGGCGTCATCCGGCTCGGCTATGTGGCATCTGGCGTAAGCAGCGGCCTTTTGTCCACGATGCTGAGCGAGTTCCGGAAATCACACGAGATGGTCCGGATTGAAGTCGTGCCAATGGAAACGCCAAGGCAGCTCGAAGCGCTCAGCGATGGCCAGATTGATGTGGGAATTGTCAGGCCCAGACGACTCTATCCGGCTGGCGTGATCACGAAAGTCGTGCAGACTGAACGTCTACTGGCTGCAATGACAGGAAGCCATCCACTTGCAAGGCGAGGGACCGTTTCAGCGCGCGCGCTAGCAGATCAATCCTTCATCGTCCCGCAGTTTGCAGACGAGGAAGGATTCGGGGATGCGCTATCCGCCCTGGGCAAAGCCGGAGGGTTCACGCCTCATCTGGAATATCGCGTCCAGGATTTCATCTCCGCAATCTGCCTCGCGTCCGCGGGATACGGAGTGGCCATCGTGCCTGAGTCAATGCAGAATTTCTCCCAGCCAGGCATCTTCTACGCACAGATCGCCGACTTCAAGTTCTCAGTGCACCTGGCGCTAGCGTATAGGCGTCGGGAAATATCCCCCGCGGTACGAGCCTTTGTGCAACTTGGAACTGAGGCTCTCAATGGCCGTGCATCGTAGACTCGGCAGCGCGCTCAGCCGCGTCGCGCTTCCGCGACGTAGCACCATCTGCCAATGAGGAACACGGTGAAGGGCAGAATTGCCGCGAACGGTAGCCAGCGCAAGGCAACTTGAAGACCAACCGCATCCGCTACCATGCCGGTGATAAAGGGGCCTGCTGCGAGGCCCAGTATGTTGTTGAACAGCGTCAGAGTGGCAAATGCCGAGCCGTGAATGGCTGGCGGCGTGGCCCCGGCAATGATCGCGCTACATGTGCCGAACGAGCTGGCAAGGAAGAACACCCCGGGCGCAAGGAGCGCGAGTTGCAGATTGCCCTGTGGCAAACGGAACGCGATCGCCAGCAGAACGCCTAACACGAGGCAATAGCCAATGGCCATGTTCCACCTTTTGAGCGACGAACCCCCGCTGATCCGATCGGTCATCACACCGCATATGAGTTGGCCCAGGCCGCTGACAAGGACCAGGCCTGCCGCCAATGTGGCTGCTTCGCTGACAGGCATGCCCCAGTAGCGATTCAGGTAGCTGGGCAGCCACACGAACAGAGTGCCTTGAACGAAGATCTGCAGGGCGCAACCGAGGTAGGCACAAAAGACGGAACGGGACGGAAACAGGCCAGAGAAAAACGCGCGCGGTGTTAGTTTCACATGCCCGAGGACCGGAGTTCCGTTTGCATTGTCCGGTTGCGTACTCGCGAGTTTTTTCTCGGTGACCACGAAGTAATAAATGATCACCAGCACAAAACCAACGATCGCCATCAGACCCATTGACCATCGCCATCCAAAGTGCGTCGCAATGATCCCGGAAAGCGAAACACCGAGCACGGACCCAAAGGCAGCGGCAGACGTGAAGCCGCCGGCAATGGTAGACCGCATATGCCTTGGGAAGACGCTCACGAGCATAGCGAATCCGACACTTCCATAGGCAGCCTCGCCGACGCCAACGAACAAGCGCGCAACGAACATCTCGTGATAGGTGCTGGCAATGGCGCACCCGAGCGTGGCAACACTCCACACCGCCACCATCAGTGCAATGCTTTTGACGCGCCCCCAGCGGTCCGCGATGATGGAGAACGGGATGGTCAGCACGCCGACCATCAACGGCACCACGCTGCTAATCGAGCCGAGCTGTGTATCGGAAATCTGCCACTGCGCTTTCAATAGTGGAAACAAGGCATTGATCGCCTGCCGCGACATGTAGTCAGACAGTAACAAGCAAAACATCAATGCAAAGACCACCCACGCGTAGGGTCGGGCACCAGTGGTAGCCGCAGCCGGCCCAGCCGGCATCGCGTTACTCGTAGACATGTTCAATTTCTGTCTCCTTATGACTTCTTGCATCGGATCATCTAGCCTGGCGCTACTTCCCGCTTTACCTTGCACGCCTTGAACTTGGCTATTTATGACAGTCATCCGCAGGCGCAGGGGAGCCGTGGCCGGGGCCAGCCTGCACGCTCTGGAGATCTGAGCAGGGTTTTCCCTTTGCTTGCGCGAGTTGGTAATAACTTGTCGTGAATGGTCAAGCCGGTTGGCCCGGTGCGATCCGAGAATAGACGAACAAGCCTTTCTAAACACGCAAAGCACCGCAATCGAAATCAAAAGGGGTAGACATGAAGAAGCAGGCCAATCACTTGGGGTGGCGCGGTTGCGCCTTGGTAATCGGTGTTGGTGTCGCCGGGGGCATGTCCGTGGCCCAGGCCCAGGAGGCTTGGCCCAGCAAGCCGATCCGTCTGGTGGTGGCGGGGCCTGCCGGCGGCAGTGCCGACGCCTTGGCCCGGCTGCTGGCGCAAGGCCTGCAGCAAAAATTGAGCAAGCCCGTCATCGTAGAAAACAAGGCTGGTGCCGCCGGTGCGCTGGCGATCAGCGATTTGCAGTCCAACGGCAAGGATGGCTATACCTTCCTGGTTATCCAGGGCGGTGTCGTGAGCGAGGCGCCGTTGGCCTACAAGGTCCATTACAAGCCTTTTACGGACCTGAAGCCCCTGGCCCAGATCAGTCGCACGGGGCTGGTGCTGGTTGCCAACAAGGATGTGCCCATCTCCAACCTGAAGCAGTTGGTGGACTACGGCAAATCGCAGAAGGACGGTATCGTTTTCGCGTCCTATGCTACGGGATTGAAGGGCCACACCTCGGGCATCCTGCTCGGGCAGCTCACGCATGTGCCAATGCGGCATGTGGGCTACAAAGGCTCGCCCCCGGCGTTGAACGACCTGATGGGTGGTCATGTGCCCCTGATGTTCGATGGGGTGACTACCTCGTTGCCGCTGATCAAAGCGGGAAAGATCAAGGCGATTGCCTTGAACTATCCGACCCGGATTGCCGAATTGCCGGATGTGCCGACTTTCAAGGAGCTCGGTTACCCGCAACTGGCGCAAGCAGGGTGGTTCGCAGTGTGGTCCCGCCCGGACGTCGCTCCGGCAATCCAGGAGAAAATCCGCGAGATAACACTGGCGTATTTCAAGCAACCCGCGGTGCAGAACCACGTCAAGGACATGGGGATGGAGCAGGGGGGCGCCGCTACGTCGGAAGAGTTGATGGCGGACCTGAAGCAGGCATACCAGCAACAGGCCGCGCTGCTGAAGTCCATTAACTACCAGCCGGATTAATAAGCGATTATTCTGCGCAAACTCGCCATTGCAGTCCGAATGGCCTTTGCGCAGTCGTTGGCCAGTGTATGCGGCATCGTCGATCTGGCTCGTCCGTCAGTTACGGATACGGATCGCGGTCGTCGAGTCTGGCTGATCGTTTATAGCGGGCGCCGCCATCTTCAAATCCCGCGGGCCCGCTCTTTTTTTCCCGGCCGGCGGCATTCCGCCGCCGGTTCGGTCACGAGAGTTCGCGAATGAACGCTTTGGCTTGCGGCCACTCGCCATAGCCTGAAGCGGGATTCAGATGCCCGACCTCGCCGAGTTCGACAAAGCGGCTGCCCCACGCCTTCGCCAGGCCACGGGCGCGATCGAGGCGCGTCAGGGGATCGTTGCTGCTCGCCGCAACGATGCTCGGAAACGGCAATGTGCCGCGAGGGATCGGCAGCCAGCCGTGGTCGCTCAGCGTGCCGAGCGTCGGATAGCCTGCCGGCATGGACGTTTCGAGGTCCGCGGGCGCCGCGAGCAGTGCGCCGAGGATCTCCCGTGTGGCGCCTCGGGCGGCCCAATGGGCGACCATCATCGCGCCTGCGCTGTGCGCCACGATGATCACCGGCCCCTCGATGGTGGCCAAAGCGCGATCGATCGCGTCGACGCGAGCAGCGCAACTCAGCTTGTCTTGCTCAAGCGGAGCGACGCTGACGACGCGAGGCAGCGTCGCCGCCAGCAGGGTTTGCCAGTGTTCCGGCACATGATCACGCAGGCCAGGGACGATGAGAACGGTCGGTGCCGTAGAGGTCATGTCGATCTTTCAGTAAGGCGCGTCACCGATGATGGCGGTACGCTCCATCTTTCGGTGGCACGGTGGATAATCCATCACTGCGTAGTGCTGGGTTGAACGGTTGTCCCAGAATGCAACGCTGTTCTTCTTCCAACGAAAACGCACTTGGTATTCGGGGATGTTGGCCTGGCTGACCAGGTAGCTAAGCAAATTGCCGGCACCCGGCGCCTTGTCCAGCCCGAAGCGCACGTTGGCCGGCACATTGAAATTTGTGAAGTGCGTCGTAAAGCTTCCATTGACGAACAGCACTTTCTCTCCGGTTTCGGGATGGATGCGCACAACCGGGTGTTCGGCGTCCGGGTACTGAGCCTTCAGCGCAAGACGCTTTTCGATCGGCATCGCGGCACCGAAGCTCGCCTCGATGCTGTGGCGCGCGCGCAATGAGGCGATCTTCGTCTTGATATCCTCGGGCAACTGGTTGTAAGCCTCGACCATGTTGACCCACATCGTGTCACCGCCTACAGGCGGGCATTCGACGCAGCGCAGCACGCAGCCCATCGGAGGCTTTTCGCGCCAGGTGGCATCGGTATGCCAGGAATTCTCGTTGCGTTCGGGGGGGCTGTCCGGGGTCTTATAGATCTGAACCAGTCCTGGGTAATCGGGATGGCTGCCTACCACTGGATGGTCCTCCAGCTCACCGAAGCGGCGCGCAAAGGCCACGTGCTGCGCGCGCGTGATGTCCTGGTCGCGGAAGAACACCACGCGATGTTTCAGGAGCAGCGCCCGAATCTCCGCCATCTGTTGGTCGTCCTCGGCAGCCGCGCCCAGGTTGACGTTGCTGAGTTCCGCACCGATCGTGCAAGTGATGGGCTCGACCCGGATCGAGTTGCCTAGAGAGGTTGCGCGGACCACTGCGGGTGCCGCCTTGAGGTGTTGAATCATGAGCGTGTCTCCGATTGTCGGTTTGGCCGATCGATCCTTGCGAGTCTGGATGTCGCGGGTATCTCCCGCTTGACAGTACATGACAGGCATTTATCATTCCATGTCAATGTCCTACTCAGTACTCTAATGTCGTCACTTGTCCGCGCCGCGGCCCTCACCAACTACAACGAGGTCGCTAGAGCCGCTGGACTGGACCCAGTGCGGATGCTCTTTGATGCGGGGTTGAGTCCGAGCGTACTGAGCGAGCCGGACATCATGATTCCCGTCGAACGTGTCGGACGGCTGCTTCAGGCGTCCGCAACCATGTCAGGCAACGAGAGTTTCGGGCTGTGCATGGCCGAGTCGCGCCTATTGTCCAATCTTGGGGCGGTAGGATTGCTGATCCGCGACCAGGCGACCCTGCGTGAGTCGCTTCACATGCTGGTGCGCTATCAAGCGTCGCTCAACAGTGCGCTGTCGCTGGCGATCGAGGAGTGCGATGGACTGGTCATTATTCGCGAGGTGGTAGTGGCTGGCAGCGCACATCAACCCACGCGTCAAAGGGTTGAGCTGGCGCTTGGTGTCATGGTGCGGTTGATACGTCAGCTCCACAAGCCCGACTGGGAGCCGCGGCGTGTTTGCTTTGAGCACCCCGCGCCGCGCGATCTGAGTATCCACCGGCGGTTTTTTGGCCCTTGCGTCGAATTCAACTATGACTTCAATTGCATTATCTGCGCAAAGGCCGATCTCGATGCACGCAACCCGTCCGCGGATCCGGCCATGGGGCGCTACGCGCAGCGGCTGATAGACGCGTCAGCCCTGTCGCAGCAGGCGACAATGCTTGAGGATGTGCGGCGCATGATCCTGCTGCTGTTGCCCAGCGGGCGCTGCAGCATCGAACAGGTTGCGGAGCATCTGGGCGTGGTGTGCCGCACGGTCCAGCGCCGGCTGGCGGAACAGGGGCAGAGCTTCTCGTCGATCGTTAACGACGTTCGTACGGAACTCGCCATACGCCATGTCACCGAGAGCGATCGTCCGTTGACGGAGGTGGCGACCCTGCTCGGTTTTTCCGCGCCGAGCGGATTCTCGCGCTGGTATCACGTGCAATTTGGCTGCAGCCCCAAGGAGAGCAGGGCAGCGCGCGGCACATTGCGCCGACAGACGGCACCGACCTGAGCATAATCCCGGCAGAGCGCAAGCCGCGTCAGGCCATATCTTGTATTGACGCTCTCTTTGCCGGGTTCCGCAGGGCTTCCGTCTGGCCAGCCGCGCGGCGCGTGGCGAATAGGCGTTCGAGCAACCTTCAGTGACCCCACAGCCTCTGCGGAACCCTCAGTGGAACCAGTGCGGGCTAGCGCTTATATTGTCGACAAAAATAAAATACCGTATCATGGGGACGGCACGCCTTTCCTGGAGCGCCATCGGAAAGCGCCGCGCATGCTTGGATGCCAGGGTGACAAGCTTCCATGTTCTGCGGGCCGTGCGCGCAGAACATGGGCGAGGGGAGATATCACAATGAAAGACGATCAGCCAGCCGGTAATGGCCCGTACCTCCATCGGATGGGCGGGGCGATCTGCATGGGATTCTGCTGGCTCGCCGAGCGGCTGTCCTATGCCACGGCAGCGATGCTGTTGACCGATCTGATTGCGTGGGAACATGACGGGTACGTCGTGCGCAAATACCTGAACATCGATGCGCTTCCCGGAGCCGACGAGTAGGCGCGGTATCGGAATACGCGAGCGACGGCGGGCGTCAAGCGCCTCCTTGCTGGCTCCGCTTCCCCTGTCTCTGCCCTGGCGTGCGGCCCCCTGTTTCTGCGGCGGCCCGATGTACCGGGGGCCCGTAGCGAGCCTGCAAGGACGTCGTCCTGCGCAGGCCCTTGTCGTTTTGGGAACGCGCGGCTGCCAGGATCAATGGTCCCGTTGGCTCTGGCAGTATCCGCAATCTGCCCGATTCGCCACGTAAGGTAAGATCTCGGGCGCTGCAAGCGGTGCAATGCCGACCAAGGGCAGCACCCGACCCGTTCCCCAATCATCGGAAGGACTTACCACTCATGGGCAGGCTCAAGACTACCAACACGCCGGAATTGCGGTCGCTGCTTGCACCGCAAACACCGCAGAATCCGGTCACGCTGGCTGTCGAGCAGGCGCTTATGCATGGACGCGACTGGTCGGCATCCGTAGCTGACCAGATTGCGGTACGGCTGGCGGGCCTGATTACGATCGACGTGATCCACGCAGGCCAGCGCTTGCTGGAGAAAGACATCAGCGAGGTCCTGGCGGTCAGCCGCGCTCCTGTGCGCGAGGCCTTGCGCATTCTGGAGCGGGAGCGCTTGATTGAGTTCCGTCCCCGGCGCGGCGCCATCGTCACCGAGCCCAATGCCCAGGACCTGCGGGATATCTACGTCGTGCGGGACGCGCTGTTCGAGATCCTGCTCAGGCAGTTGATGGAAGAGCGTGCGGACGCGCTGGAAGCGTTGTTCGAGCAATTCATTCCGCAGTTCAGCAAGGCCGCCGAGGAATCGGTAGACGCCTATATCAGCGTGACCTTCCTGGCAAACATGGCCATGGCAGATCTGTCCAGCAACCGGCTGGTAGGGGAGGTGCTGAACTCTATCTCGCTGCGGGTCCTGCGCTATGTGCGGCTGGGGCTCGCAGCCCATCCCGGCTCGCTGGAGAATTCCTTCAAGACCTGGCGTGCTCTGCAGCGCGCTGTAATCAAGCGGGACATCGAAGCGGTCTTGCAGACCGCGCACAAGCGCATCGGAAATTCCCGCGAAGCAGCCGTCCGTGCCCTGTCATCCGGCGTCCAGAAAGGCAAGGGCGGCGCTGCCGGCCGCAGCGCTGTGCCGGCGTAGGCCTTCCAAGCGCGCGCGGGCAAGACTGCCCGCCATCGCTCTCCAGTTATCCTCTCTATCGGCAGGCTGCCAGCGAAGATCGCGATATCTGCTCGCAAGTATGGCTCCCGCGAGGCTGCGGCTGTGCCAATGGGAGAAATCAGCGCGGGTTAGCAGAGTCTCAAGCGCCGCTGTGTGTTGAACGGGGCTTTACCCGAATCGAATTCCTCAGAACGGCACGGGCTCCTCGGCGCCGGCAAGACCGGCTGCTTATTCACCTGCTGCGCACGCGGGAGAACGAGCCAAAGCACCTGCCGATGCGCGCCACCTCAGGGCAATCTCCCAATGAATAAGCATAGCAGTGACCGCGGGGTCGCCTCAGAGCCGCGCGAAGGCCAACTGCGCGCGCTTGCGGCGTTCAACGCATTTCATTCAATGTTATTTATGTCGACAAGAAAGATTTCTGGCTGATATCATTGCCTGCACCCGAGGCCGGAATAGGGCATTGATCGGTAAGGAACGCTACTGAAGCGCGCTGGCTGTGATCGAACGTTTCATGATGCGGATCGAACAAGATGACCCGCGCGGAGATTCTCTGGTGGCGATGGCCGGCCTATGGACAGCCGGGCTGGACACGAACGCTTCGTTCGCTGTGATCGCGGCAGCGAATGTGACGTTCGATCTAGTGGATCTAGTGGATCTAGTACGCGACCCCACTCCCATGGCGTTGCCGTAGTCGCGGTGCCACGGGTCAACGAGGACGCCAGGGGCGCAGAAATAAACCAAAGGAGAAGAGACAATGGGATCATTCAGCAAGCGGAGCAAGTTTCATGGTGCACTCATCGCTGCGGGCGCAATCTGCACCGGCGGCGCATACGCACAGAGCAGCGTGACGCTTTATGGCGTGGCGGATATGAACGTCGAATTTGCTAGCCATGTTGGCGCGGTGCCCAGTGCAGCCAACAAGTTCAATGCGGGCCCGTCAAACAATGTCTACCGAATGGACTCTGGCGGCCTGTCTGGATCGCGTTGGGGCTTGCGTGGCGTGGAAGATCTCGGCAACGGGCTGAATTCCATTTTTGTCTTGGAGAGCGGCTTTAACCTGGATGCCGGCACGTCGCAGCAGGGCGGCCGCCTGTTCGGTCGCCAAGCCTATGTGGGCATGCAAAGCTCGCAGTTTGGCCAACTGACTTTTGGCCGTCAGTACACGTCGATGTTCGAAGGCCTGGCAAACTTTGTACCCGCAGCCTTTGCCACGCAGTATGAACCGATCGTGATGCTGACAGGCGCGAACTTCCGCGAGGACAACACCATCAAGTACACAGGTCGGTTCGGCCCGGTCACCGCACTGGCACACTGGTCCTTCGGTACCGGCCTGGCGTTGCCGACGACGGTGGCCAATGGCCCGCTTCTAGGCGGCAACGGTGAAGTCCCTGGCCAGTTCCGTCGCGATACCGCCTATGGTGCGGCTTTGACCTACATTGCCGGCCCTGTCGGCGTGGCTGTTGCTTACGACCAGTTCAATCCCACCGTTTCGAACCCCTTGAATGCTGCTGTCCTCGGGAGTGGAAGCTTCAAGAAGGCGACGATCGCGGGAAGCTATGCGTTTGGCCAGGCAAAGATCATGGGCGGCTACCGCTGGGGCCAGAACAAGGACCAGAATGGCAGCCTGCTTGAACGCGACGACCTCTACTGGATCGGCGCCAACTACCAGGTGACGCCGGCGCTTGGCCTGACGCTCGAATACAACTATGACCACGTCAAGCGCTTTTTCGCGAACACGTCGACCCCGAACCCATGGCAAGTTGCTTTCATCGCCGACTACGCCCTCTCCAAGCGGACTGATGTCTACTTGACCACGGCATATGCAAAGAACGCGGGCCTGGGACTGGATTCCGCGATGATCGCCTACGCGAACAGCCTTTCCCTTGGCAATAGCTACACGCTTGCCAGCGGCCAAAGCAATATGCTCGGTGTCGCCGCAGGCATTCGCCACAAGTTCTGAGAGCCTGTTTGAGAATTCGCTGCAGATGTGTTCTGAAGGTGGGATGTCGAAAGAAGAACATCGAGAGCGGCAAGCAAGCACGGTGGGCAAGACGAAACGATGCCCAAGCGATCTGGCAGACGTGCAGCCCCGGCGTCTGCCAGATCAGCCCAGCGGGGTGTGCACACAGAGGAGACCGGAATCTCCCAATAACGTCCGGTCAGGCCAAGTTGAAGGGCAACTGCCGCTGGGGCTTGCCGGTGAGGCGTGCAATGGCGTTGGCAAACGCTGGTGCGAGCGGCGGCAGGCCCGGTTCGCCCATGCCGGTGGGTGGGTCGGCGCTGGGCACGATGTGGACATCGAATGCGGGGGTATCCGTGATGCGCGCCACGGTGAAGTCGCCGAAATTGCTTTGCTCGACGATGCCGTCCTTTAGCGTGATGGCCGAGCCTGCCATGCACATGGACAGAGCCATGACCGCCGCACCTTGCACCTGCGCCTCCACCGTCCGAGGATTCACTACCAGGTTGCAATGCACGCCAGCGGTAACGCGGTGCAGCACCGGACGGCCATCCCGCACCGCAGCCTCCACGACGTAAGCCACCACTGAGTCGAAGGACTCGTGAACAGCGACACCCCAGGCGCGGCCCGAAGGCAATTGCTTCTTGCCGTAGCCGCTCTTGTCCACCGCCAGTTGCAATGCGGCGCGGTGCCGCGGATTCTTGTCACCGAACAGGCCCATGCGGTACGCCACCGGATCCTGTTTGGTGGCGCGCGCAATCTCGTCCAGCAAGGTTTCCATGACGTATGCGGTATGGGTGGAACCCACGCTGCGCCACCACAGAACCGGTACGTTTAGCTTGGGGTGGTGAACAGTCAGGCGCATCGGTAGCGGGTAGGGAGCACGCATACCCTCCGTGGCCGTGGCGTCGATGCCGTTCTTTATCTGGAATTCCCCGAACACAGTCCCGGTCGTGATGGATTGACCAACGATGACGTGGTCCCAGGCCAGCACCTTGCCGCGCTCATCGAAGCCGATGCGCGCGCGGTGCAGGTGCATGGGGCGGTAGTAGCCGCCTTTTATGTCGTCCTCGCGGCTCCAGAGCGTGCGCACCGGCGCGTTCATGCCGGCGGCGCGAGCGGCCTTCGCGACCTCGCAGGCCTCGACCACATAGTCGCTGGTGCCCACGAAACGCCGGCCAAAGCCGCCCCCCGCCATTTGCACATGGATCTTCACCTGCTCGGGCTTGAGATCCAGCGCACGCGCGGCGGCGATACCGTCGAGACCCGGGCACTGGGTGCCGACCCACAGTTCGGCATGCCCGTCAGACAGTTGGACGGTGCAGTTCAGCGGCTCCATCGGTGCGTGGGCCAGGTAGGGGAACACGAACTCGGCTTCGAGCTGGTGCGCAGCGGTGGCCAGGGATGCCATGTCGGCGTCGAACTGGCGCGGCCCGGGACGACGGGCCAGGTCGCGGTACTGGGCCAGCAACCGTTCGCTGTCCACCTTTTCCACCGCGCCCGTATCCCACTGCAACTTCAGTGCGTCGCGCCCCTGCTTGGCAGGCCAGTAGCCGTCGGCCACCACCGCAATGCCTTCGCCGCCGCGGTCCAGCGGCACGCGCAGCACGGCCCTCACCCCTTTGACGGCGCGCGCGGCGCTATCGTCCATCGTGTTCAGCCGGGCGCCGAACACTGGCGGATGCGCCACCACAGCGGTGAGCTGACCAGGGAGATGCACGTCAATGCCGAAGTCCTGACGCCCACTGCTCTTGGCGCGCGCGTCGAGGCGTGTCGTGGGGCGCCCAATAATGCGGAAGTCCTGCGGGTTCTTGAGGGTGACGTTCTCGGGCACGGGCAGGGCCATGGCGGCCTCGGCCAGCTCGCCGTAGGTCAGCTTCCTGCTGCCCGGGCCCAGCACAGCCCCGGCCCGGGTACGCAGCGTCGACACGTCCATGTTCCAGCGTGCTGCCGCGGCAGAAAGCAACATCGCGCGGGCACGCGCACCGAGTTCTCGGTACTGCGTGAAGCTGTTCTTGACCGAATGGGAGCCACCGGTAAGGTGAATGCCGAATAGCGGGTCGACGAAGGCCGCGTCGTTCGAGCCGTGCCGGCTACGCACCAGGTTCCAGTCGGCGTCCAGCTCCTCGGCGAGAATCATCGGCAACGCGGTCTGTACGCCTTGGCCGAACTCAAGCCGGTTGATGGTCACCATGACTTCGCCATTTGGGGAAATCTGCACGAAGGCCAAGGGCTGCTGCGTCGGCTTCAGGGCATTCGTAGCCTGGCCGTTTCCAGTAGCTTGCCCTATCGCCAGATGCGGGAAGGCACCGAGCGCCAGGCCGGCAGTGCCCGTCAGTTTCAGGAAGCTACGGCGCGACAGCCTGGCGGCGTTGTCGGCGTGGTCTCGCTCCAGCATATGCAGAAGGGCGCGCGGCATTTCGCTGTAGTCAAATTTGGGCAACATGGCGGCTCCTTCAGGCGACGGACTTGGCGGCATCGGCCACCGCGGCGCGGATGCGGGCGTAGGTGCCACATCGGCAGATATTGCCCGCCATGGCGGCATCGATCTCGGCGGCGGTTGGTTGCTTGCCGCGAGGTAGCGATTTCAGAAAGGCGATAGCGCTCATGATCTGCCCGCTCTGGCAGTAACCGCACTGCGCCACGTCGTGCTTGACCCACGCCGCATGCACAGCGGTTCCGAGCCGGTCGCTGCCATCGGTGGCGGCCTCGATGGTGCCAATCTTCTTGCCCTCAGCGGCTGAGATCGGCGTGATGCACGAGCGGATGGCTTGCCCGTCCAGATGCACGGTGCAAGCGCCGCACAACGCGGCACCGCAGCCGAACTTCGTGCCGGTCATGCCAAGTGTGTCGCGTAGGGCCCATAGAATGGGCGTGCCGGGATCGGCGTCTACCGTGTGCTCACGGCCGTTGACGTTGAGTTTGCTCATGCTGGTTCGATTCTCCGTAGACTTTCATTCGCGCGAGCCTGCCGATCTCAGTTGGCCCAGTTCTGCAACCAGAAGGCGTAGGGTGTGGGCAGCACCGACGCCGCATTCTCGAGCTTGAGATCGCGCGCCGCATGGAAAGGCCAATGCGGATTCGCCAGCAGGGTACGCGCTAAGAAGACGAGGTCCAGTTGCCCCTCACGAACAAAGGTGTCGGCCTCTTGCGCGCTGGTGATCTGCCAGCTCGTTGCAACTGGCAGACTGGTTTGCGCGCGAATCCGTTGTGCGTAGGGCACCAAGAAATTGGGCCCCCATGGCACTTGTTCTTCCGAGGTCGACAGGGCAAGTCCCGCGTCGACGAGATCCAGGCCGGCATCCTTGAGCCACTTCAGGACCTGAACGGAATCCGTGAGCGTTTCGTCTTCGCGGCCGTCAAATTCCACAACACCCAGGCGCGCAGTTAGCGGAAGGTTTTCCGGCCATACCTTCCTCACTGCGGCCACTGTCTCGATCAGAAAGCGGGCGCGATTCTCCAGCGAGCCGCCGTAGTGGTCGTCCCGCGCATTGGAGTGAGTGGACAGGAAGTTCTGCCCGAGAAAGCCATGGGCAAAATGAAGTTCCAGCCACTGGAATCCAGCCTGCAGGGCGCGGCGTGCGGCATCTACGAAGTGCTGCTGCGTGTCTTGGATGTCCTCAACGCGCATCTCGCGTGGCGTATGCGCACTGGCGGGCATGAAGGGCAACGCGCTTGGCGCCACCGGTTGCCAGGCTCGCGGGTCCTTCTCGTTCAGCGGCGCACCGCCCTCCCAGGGCGGAGTGCAGCCGGCTTTGCGACCGGCGTGGCCAATCTGGATACCCGCTACGGCGCCGCCGGCCTTGATGGCCTTGGCCGCAGATGCGAGGCCTGCAATGTGAGAATCTCCCCACAGGCCCACATCGCCAGGCGTGATCCGTCCCTCCGGCGACACGGCCGTGGCTTCAACGATGACGAGTCCAGCGCCGCCGCGGGCCAGCGTCGCATAGTGACTTTGGTGCCAGTCGTTGAGGTGCCCATCCTCAGCCATGTACTGGCACATGGGGGAGGCGACGATACGATTACGAAGGGTGACGCCCTTCAAGGTGTAGGGCGAGAAAAGGGACGGCATCGGGAAAGCTCCGGGTAAGCATCAACGGGAGCCAGTTTGAGGGATCAGGCGTCGAAACCGTTTGCCAGATTTGCGCCACTTTTTGCACAATTCGACGAATAGCGCGCCATCAGGGTAGGTTGGCTTCGGCCCGGTGCTAGACTCCGAGCAGCAAACCGAGGGCCGAAAAGGACGATGAACGCGAGCGACAGCAAGAGTATTCCCGTCAAGGCTGCGGGCATTGATGCCCTCGTGGAGGCAATCAGCCGGGTTGCCCAAAGCGATGGCGACTACTCCACTGCAATTTCAGGCTTGACTCTCCACCGCAGGAGTGCCGCCGCAGAACCCATGCCGTGCATCTACGGGTTCGGCCTGGGTGTTGTCGCTCAGGGCGGCAAGCAGGTCATGCTCGGTGATGACGTATTCAACTATGGTCCCGGGCAATCCATGTTGACCACTATCGACCTGCCGGTCGTGTCAAATGTGACCATAGCTACGCCGGCCGCTCCGTTTCTTGGCCTGATGCTGGCCATGGATCCGCGCGTCATCGTGCAACTGGCGGCCGAGATGGAATTGGCGCAGCCCCCGAAGGAGAGTTCAGACCGGGCAATTTCATTCAGTGACCTTGAGGCGCACGTTCTGGATGCGTTGATCCGCCTCGTTCGATTGCTCGATGAGCCAAAGCTGATACCCCAAGTCTCCTTGTTGATTCAACGGGAGATCGCCGTACGCCTGCTGGCGGGAGGCAATGGCCCGGCACTTCGAAAGCTGGTAGCGACAGGTTCACCGAGTCAACAGATCGCCAGGGCGGTGGCCTGGCTCAAGTTGAATTTCGCTCAGACTCTGCACGTCGACAAGCTTGCGGCGACTGCGCACATGAGCCCATCTACGTTTCGGCAGCACTTTCGCGCCATCACTGGCACGAGCCCGCTCCAGTACCAGAAGCAATTGCGTCTCCAGCAGGCGCGTCAGCTCATGTTCAGCCAAAACCTCGACGCGGGAAGTGCAAGCCTGCAAGTTGGGTATGAAAGTGCATCACAGTTCAGTCGAGAATATGCACGCCTTTTCGGCGCCCCTCCATTGCGTGATATTCAGCGGCTGCGCATTGGGTGAAAAGCAAACGCAGTCGTCTTGGCATGGGGGCCCATTTGGTAGGCCCACGAGCGATTGGAAAATCGCTTTTCATGGCGCGTTGGCGAATGACCGTGCGGTCGTCTCTAAAGCTAGTCTTCGCTGCGGAGCAAATGACCGAGAATGGTTGCGCGGTTCGGTGCTCGCAATGGTTGGATCGGGCAATTGCAGTCGTCGCAGCCAAGAAGCCCCCCTGGGTTCACCAATAATGATTGCTGAAGCCGAAGCGAGAGGAGCTGGCGCGAGAGCCCGCTCTTCTCATCTTTCATTCACCCCTCAGAAGATATGCTTCACGCCAAACATGGCGCCGAGTTGATTGCCGCCCGGCGCCGGATTCGACCCCGTCGCCCCCGAACTGACCGACAAGGCCAGGCTCCCCCGGTTGTCGATGAAGCCAGCCGTTGCGTACACGGAGGTCCGCTTGGAGAACGCGTACGTTCCGCGCGCCGCGTATAGCCAGGCCTTATTGGCGCTGCTGTGGTAGCGCAGGTGGAAAACCTCACCGTCGACACTGAATGCCGGTGTCACGGCGTACGAGATGCCGCCGTACCAGAGATCACTGAGGGGCGTGGAAGTACTGCCATTGTTGTCGCGCCGGATCCAGCCTCCGCCCAGCTTGGCCACACCGATATTGGCGTAGCCGTTGACCGACAGGCGATCGTCTTTCAGCCCGCTGCTGGTAAGACCTGCGAACGCCCCTGGCGCGCCACGCAGCGAATCATAGGCCACGCCTGCGCCCCATGCTTTTGCATCGTACTTCAGCAGCGCCGACCACTCTCTGCAAGCGAGGTGATCGGCGGGATTCTCGCCGGCGCAGTTGGTGCCAGCCGGTCCTGGCCCAGCATTGGCGCCGTCTCGCCCGAAACTGTAGGTTGCGCCAAGTGTCACGCCTCCAAACGTGCCCTTGTATGAGACGGCGTTGTCCGCGCGAGCATTCGGCAGGTAGCTGTCCAGAGACGAGGAGCCGAACGTGTTCGGTCCCAGCATGTCGGCGTCGAGCGTCGACCAGAACAGCATGGTGTACTGCCGCCCAAGTGCTACTTGGCCCCACGCTCCGGTAAGGCCCACCCAAGCCTGACGCCCAAACAGCCTGCCGCCCTGGTTCGACACACCTGAGTCTGGCGCAAAGCCTGATTCGAGCGCGAACGCGGCCTTAAGGCCGCTGCCGAGATCTTCGGTACCGCGCATGCCCCATCGCGAGGGCACCGCGCCGGACAGATTGTCCATGCGCGCCACGCTGCTGTTGCCTGCGCCTATGTGATTCACGTACTCGATGCCAGTGTCGACCACGCCGTATAGCGTCACATTTTGCGCTTTGACGGCGCAAGGCACTGCAAAGGCCACGCTGGCCGCCAGAATGCTGAATTTCATGTCTCCTCCATTCTTGTTCTAGTTAATTTAGGCACGCAGTGACCCAGGCCGGCGCGGTGGCCGACCAGTGTGTTACTGCGTCATTGCTTACTCAGTGAAGTGTCAAGCAGCGTGTTCGCGCTTGGCCGCGGCCTGCCGGCGAAGCAGGAGTGCGGCCAGGGCCGCGACTGCTGTTGGCGCGGCCATCCAGGCGACCATGGCCAGATAGCTCCACCCTTGTGACAGGAGGAACCCGCCAATCAAGGGCCCCAGCACCGTTCCGACGCGCCCCACGCCAAGAGCCCATCCCACCGCGGTAACGCGAATGCGCGTCGGATAGAGTTCCGTTACGACCCCGTTCATCAGGAGTTGCGAGCCGACCAGGCCGGCACCTGTCAGGAAGGTTGCGATCATGAGCAACTGGCTGTTGCCACCGCTTGCCGCGACGACGATGATTCCGAACACGGCGGCCGCGTATGACGCAGCGATTAGCGACAAAGGGTGGAAACGACGAACGGACGCACTTAGCAAGGCGCCGCCCACTACCCCGCCCAGGTTCAGGAGCGCAGTGGTAACGATGGAAAGCGACACGCTCATCCCCCGTTGCTTGAGGAGCGTCGGAAGCCAGGCCGTCATCGTGAACACAACCAACAGCGTGCAGAAGTAGGCGAGCCAAACCAGAAGCGTGGTCCGGCGGTGGTCGCTCCGGAACAGCTCGGATACGCTTGGGGGAGTTACTACGCCGGAGGTCGGCTCTTGCGTGATGGTCTTTTGCGACATGGCGCCGAAGCTCGGAGACTCGGGGAGCCGCAGAAGCAGACCCAGGGCCACCAGCAGCGGTAATCCGCCACCAAGGTAGAAAACGACTTGCCAGCCAAACTTCCCGATCAGCGCGGCGCTGACGAAGCCGCCAACCACGGCCCCGAGCGGATAGCCCGAAAACATGATGGTCACCATACGCGCCCTGGCTGTGGGTGACGACACCTCCGAGGTCAGGGCAATCAGATTCGGCATGGCTCCGCCCAGCCCGATGCCGGTCAGGAAGCGCAGCACCAGCACCTGCTCGATGGAGCCGGCGTAGGCCGTCGCCAGGGCGAAGCCGCCAAACACGATAGTCGACCCAATGATCACGGGCCTTCGGCCAATCTTGTCGGCATAGGGTCCGACGAAGAGTGTGCCGACGGTCAGCCCCAGCAAGCCAGCCGCGAACACCAGGCCGAAAGATGCCGCAGGAATGCGCCAGGCCTCTGCGAGCACGGGGGCGACATAGGCGATGGCCTGCGTATCAAATCCATCCAGCAGTGCAACGAGGGCGCACCAGAAGGCAACCTCACCGGGAACTGCGCGCGTGGCCACTCGCGTCCCCGCCAACGAAGTACTTGTACGATCCATGGTTCTATCCAGGTAAAGGGCCGATGGCGGCATCAAGCCGGTTGCAGGCAGGCATAGTTGCCAGCGTGGAAGGCGAGGGGATTCGCATCGCAGTAGGTGTAGCGCTGCACGAGGCCGTAGAAGATCACGTGATCGCCCACGACCTGGTGGGAGATGCGCTTGCATTCGAACGTCGCCAGCGCTCCCTTGAGCGTGGGCAGGCTCCCGATTCCGCTATCGAATGCGTCCTCGATTTCCGTGAACTTGTCCATTTGGGGCCGGCAGAAGTGGCGGGAGATATCGATCTGATCGGCATGCAGCACGTTAATGCAGAAGTGTTCTGCGGTAATAAACGTGGCAAGGCTGCCAGCGCCCCGACGCAAGCTCCACAGGACGATAGGCGGCTCCAGCGAAACGGAGCTGAACGAATTCGCGGTCAGGCCCTCGCGCTTGCCGTCGGATCCCATGGTTGTGATCAGGCATACCCCGGTAGCAAAGCGCCCCAATGCGTTGCGCAGATCGCGCGGATCGAAGTCCGGCGCTGCTAGTTTGCCGTTCGGCAGATCGCCCGGCGAAGTGGCCCATGCACTTTCCCAGCTCATGATAGTCTCCTCAGAGTTTGTTCCCGAAACGGTGGTGCCGCTCAGGCTTACATGCATGTGCATGCTAAAATTCGCTTCGCACCGACACTGCGACGCTGTATGGACAGCCACCGACCCGCCAGCATGAAGCCGACCAAAAAAAGTACTCAGTCCGTTGCTCGAGAAGCGAAGCCGAAATCCCGGGGCATCGAGCCTGCTATTGCTGCGGTTCCGGAGGGATTCGACCTAGAGCAATCGGTGCCGTATCTCCTCAATCGTGCTGGTGTAGGCATTGGCGTAGCCTTCTCGAAGTACCTGCGGCAGTTCGACATTACGTTGCCCGGTTACCGCGTACTCGCCTCACTCTCGCACCGCGACGAGCAGGCCATTGTTGAGCTCGCGGAGCACACCAGCATCGACGTCTCCACGCTGTCGCGCCTGATCACTTCGCTCGAGGAGAAGGGCCTGGTTGCCCGCCGCCGCGACACTGCGGATGCGCGTTCGATCAAAATTCAACTGCTTGCCCCGGGTGCCCAGCTCGCTTCCCAGACCATCCCGCTTGGCGCCTTGTTCGAAAGGGTGGTCATCGCTGGCTTCAGCGCGGAGGAAGTTAAGGTGCTCAAGCAGATGCTAGTACGCATGTATTCCAACCTTTCGCCGCTTGCCGGCTAGCATCTATATATTTGCGTTTGCAAGTTAATTAAGAGTATAGATTCTCGCGCCTGCTCTGAGCAGAATTCTTGCCTCGGGGTTTTTCCTAAGGGGGAATCCCCTATGTGGCGCCAAATTCCAGCTTTCCCTGGTGCTGATGCGGCGCAACGCCGCATTCACTTTCTGGAAAAGCACTCGAACTAGGGTAACTCCTTACGTCAAAATATTTGCGTTTGCAAATAACTGGACGTAGATTTCAGGCAGGCAACGACGCCATGTCCCGAAACGAGTGCAGCGATGAACGATTCCCCCAACCCCACCCAGGCCTCCCGCGTGGATGCGGCAGGCGCCCCAGGCAGGCACTCGCCAGTGGCGAGTGCGCCCGAGCTCTCCAGGTTGATGGAGCGCGCCAGGGAGATCTCTGAAGGCTTCCTGAGGCCGCATGCCCAGCGGACTGAAGAGGCACGGCGCGTCTCCGAAGAGGCCACGGCGCTCTTTCGCGACGCAGGCTTCTTCCGGCTCATGCAGCCTGCGCGCTTCGGCGGTTACGAGTACGGTTTCTCGGCGTTCGTGGACATCATCAGCGAGCTCGGGCGAGGCTGCCCCTCGTCGGCCTGGGGCTGCTCGTTGGGCAGCGTCCACCAGTGGCTTCTCGGCACTTTTCCGGCTCAGGCTCAGGAGGACGTCTGGGGTACCAATCCGGATGCTATCGTGTGCGGCTCCTATGCCCCGACGGTAAAGGCCGAGCGCGTTCAGGACGGCTACGTCGTCGCGGGCAGATGGCACTGGGCTTCGAATATCGACAATTCCCAGTGGGCGTTGATCGGCGTGCAGTTCGCGCCGGACGACGAGACACCGGTGCCACATGCTGGGTTCCTGCTCGTCCCGCGTGAGCAATGGACAATCCATGACGACTGGTTCACGGCCGGCCAGGCGGGCACCGGCTCCAAGGCTGTCGACATCAAGGTCCCCACACTGGTGCCGGCTCATCGGAAGCTGACATTCGCTCAGGCCTCATCTAACCTGCCGCCCGGCGCGGTGGTGAACACCAATCCGCTTTACCGCATCCCTTTCTTGTCGGCGCTGCCGGTGTGTCTGGTGTCGCCGATACTGGGCGCGGCGCAAGGCGCTATCGATGCCTTCCTTGCCGCCGCGGGCTCGCGCGTCACGCGTGGCGCGGTGGCGGGGGGAGGCAGCCGCCTTGCAGAGTTTTTCCCGGTCCAGTCTCGGGTCGCAGAAGCATCGGCGATGATTGATGCCGCCCGCCTGCTGATCTATCGCGACGTGGCCGAAGTAGAGCGACTTGCCCTGGCTGGCCAGGAAATCGACGTTGATACACGTATCCGCAACCGACTCGACCATGCCTTCGCCGCGCGGCTCGCTCGCGATTCGATCAATGCCATTTTCGACAACACGGGCGGCAACGGCCTGGCGCTGTCGCAGCCGATCCAGCGCCTCTGGCGTGACGGCAATGCCATCGCCAAGCACATCAGCCTGAATTGGGATGCGGTGTCTTCAATGGCCGGCCAGCATTTGCTTGGCCTGGAGGCCAAGGGGCAGTACTGAGCCGCATCGACGACGCCTCCCTCACGTTCACCGGACCTATCCCGGGACCTTAGATTCGACAACAAGGAACACCATGCAAGGAAAGATTGGACTGGAAGAGCATTTCGCCATTCCCGAGACGCTCAACGACTCCGCCGGCTTCGTCCCTGGCGACTATTGGAAGGAATTGAGCCGGCGGCTGCTCGACATCCAGGATGACCGCCTGCGGCAGATGGACGAGAACGGCATGGAGATGATGCTGTTGTCCCTGAATGCGCCAGCGATTCAGGCGATCCCCGATCGCAAGAAGGCGTGCGAGCTGGCAGTCCGTGCCAACGATTTTCTGGCGGAGCAGGTGGCGCGGCGTCCAGACCGGTTCCAGGGGCTGGCGGCACTGCCACTGCAGGATCCGGACTTCGCCACGACGGAGCTCACGCGCTGCATCCGGGATTTGGGCATGCGCGGGGCGCTGGTCAACGGCTTCTCGCAGATCGATTCACCCGAGAACGTCGTCTACTACGACGCGCCGCAATACGCGTCGTTCTGGGCTGCCGTGGAAAAACTGGATGTGCCGTTTTACCTGCATCCGCGCAACCCGATCGCATCATGGGCCCAGATCTACGAAGGTCACCCCTGGCTGCTGGGTCCGACGTGGGCATTCGGGCAGGAGACCGCGGTCCACGCCTTGCGCCTGATGGCTTCCGGTCTGTTCGACCGGCATCCCGCGTTGCAGATCGTCCTCGGCCACCTGGGCGAGGGACTGCCGTACAGCCTGTGGCGCATGGACAACCGCAATGCCTGGGTCGACACCCCCAAGTCTTATCCCGCGCAGGAGAGCTTCCGCCACTATTTCCAACGGAACTTCCATCTGACCACATCCGGCAATTTCCACAACCAGACGCTGATCGATGCCATTCTGGAGGTCGGCGCGGACCGCATCCTGTTCTCGACGGACTGGCCATTCGAGAACGTCGATCATGCCGCGAAGTGGTTTGACCACGCGAGTATCAGCGAGGCGGATCGCGAGAAGATCGGCCGCGGCAATGCCATCAAGCTGTTCAAACTGAAGTAGCCGGTGGGCGTCCGCCGCTGCGGACGCCACGACACCTTCATCGGGATCATGGTGACAATGAAAGACATCGACGAAGTCAGCATCACCCAGGCCGTGCTCGCAGCCAACCGGTCGGGGAATCCGCGCCTGGTCAAGATTATGGAGAGTCTGGTCAAGCACCTCCACGAATTTGCCCGTGAAGTGGAGTTGACGGAAGCGGAGTGGCATCAAGGGATCCGCTTCCTGACCGAAACCGGCCAGATGTGCGACGACAAGCGCCAGGAGTTCATCCTGCTCTCCGACACACTGGGTCTCTCCACGCTGGTGACTGCATTGAACAACTGCAAACCGCCTGGCTGCACCGAGGCCACGGTATTCGGCCCGTTCTACGTGGAAGACTCGCCCGTCGTGGAGAACGGCGGGGATATCGCCAATGGAGCCCGTGGCATCCCGTGCTTCGTTTCCGGGACCGTCAGGGGACTCGGCGGCGAACCGGTCGCCGGTGCGGAAGTGGCAGTCTGGCAATCCGATGACGAAGGCTTCTACGATGTCCAGCGTGCCGGGCTCGATCACCTTCAGGGCAGGGGCAGGGTCCGCACGGATGCCACGGGTGCTTTCCATTTCCGCTCGATCCTGGCCGTGCCTTATCCGATTCCCTATGACGGTCCTGTAGGCCGCATGCTGCAGGCTCTGGAGCGTCATCCGTGGCGGCCGGCGCACCTGCACTTCAAGATCGAAGCCGAAAGCTATGAGCGGCTGATCACACATATCTTCCGCAGCGATGGCCCGTATCTCGACTCAGATGCCGTGTTCGGTGTCCGTTCGACCCTAGTCTCCAACTGGATCTCGCACCCGGCCGGCATCGCCCCCGACGGGTCTGAACTGGATCAACCCTACTACACCTTGCACCATGACTTTGTCCTCAACCGATGCTAATTCCCGTCACAGTGATTCCACCTTTCAGGAGCCGCGCATGATCCGTCATATAGTCATGTGGAAGGTCGCGGCCGGCAGCGACGCCGAACGCCAGGCCGCCTGCGAACTGGTGAGGCGCCAGTTCGAGAGCCTGGCCGGCCGCGTTCCCGGGCTGCTGCAAATCGAGGTTGGCGTGGACATCAGCCGTATCGACTACGCCGCTGATGTCGTGCTGCTGTCCGATTTCGAGTCTGTGTCCGCGTTGCGCGCCTATGCCGATCACCCCGCCCATACCGCAGTGCGCGACGCACTGGAGGGTGTCCGTATTTGGCGACAGCAGGTGGACTACGCCGTTCCCAACTGAAAGGAAGCGAGCCGGCCATCACCGAGATGGTCACCAAGGTACATCAATGGTTCGGCAGAATGGGCACGCTAATCGGCACGTCCCTTGCGTATCGTGACGAATAGCTCCAATGGGGTTACGTCGGAACAGCGCCGATCTGTTGAAGCAAGGAAAGCAGATCGGGTTGCCCGCGCTCTTCGACAAATTGCCCACCAGACAACCGGTAGAAGTTCGTCGCTTGAACTTCAATTTTCTTGCCTGTGGGAGGAATGTTGAAGAAGGTGCCCTGGTGCGTACCACGCATCGTGAATCGAGCTGCCACTTTCTCACCTTCAGCGACCAACTCTTCCAGCGTCCATTGAATATCCGGAAATCCACCGCGCATCATGCCTATGATCTCAAGATAGCCGGCCGGACCCACCACGGGCTCTGGCCGACCCGGAACATGGAATATTGCGTCAGGAGAAATGAGCTCTTTGGCGAGTTGCTCGCTGGCGGTGTTAATGAAGTCCACAAAGCGGGACATGATTAGTTTGTTTGTTTCTACCGTCATAATATGCTCGGCCTCTCAAAAAAAGTATGGGCAACTCATGTGCCGAGTGCCTTCAGAATCGCGCTCCGCACTATGTCTTCCTGTCCGTGAAGCGTGATGGACACACTGTACGGCAGCAAACAAGACGCGATAAATTGGTAAAGCGCTGATTTACTGCAAACGAGATATTTCTAATGGACCGTCTTGCTGCCATGCAGATCTTTGTCAAGACCGTCGAGGCCGGCTCGTTCTCGGCGGCAGCAGACGCTCTGCGGACCTCCCCCCAACTGGTTGGCAAGCATGTCCAGATGCTGGAGCAGCACCTGGGCGTTCGATTGCTTCGCCGCACGACCCGGCGCCATAGCCTGACGGAAATCGGCAGGACGTTTTACGAGCGGGCCAGAATCATTCTTGCCGAGGTGGAAGCCGCCGAATCACTTGTCGCCGAGACCCGCGCCACACCGCGCGGTCGACTCAAAGTCAACGCGCCGGTCACTTTTGGAATCCATGCCTTAACGCCATCGCTGACCGACTACCTGGCGGCCCACCCGGACGTCACTGTGGACCTCACGCTCGCGAACCGCACGGTTGACCTGATTGATGAGGGCTACGACGCCGTGTTCCGGGTGGGCGAATTGGCCGATAGCAGCCTGATGGCCCGCACCTTGCGGCCTTATCAACTCGTACTATGTGCGGCGCCGACTTATCTCACTAATTGTCCGGCGCCGAATCACCCGATGGATCTGCAGCAACATCAATGCCTCGGCTTCTCCCATACCTCTCTACGAACACATTGGGATTTTTGTAGTGCCGATGGCCGCGTCACCGTGCCGGTGACCGGACGGCTGATGGCAGACAGCGGTGAAGCCCTGCGCATGGCTGCGGTGGCTGGGCAGGGCATCCTGCTGCAGCCGCTTGAACTGGTGGAGGCTGATCTGGCTGCCCGCCGGCTTGTGCGCCTATTAGCGGACTACGAACCGCCAACCCGTCCACTCCATATCCTCTACGCCCCGGACCGCCGAATGACGCCGAAGCTGCGCAGCTTTCTGGATTTCGCGGTAAAGGTGTTCGGATAGACGGCTGGAGCGAAAGCACGCCAATTCTGCATACGATCAAACTGCGTCGGGTGGGTTGGCCCATGGGTCTGGATTCGTGAACCAGGTTTGGCGAGAGGCGCCACTCAGGGCCGCGGGCAGCGGTTTCGACGGCGCACGATGAACAGTTCGCTTCTCTTAAGAGGCGGCGGCAGGGCAGCATACAGCCATGCCCACTTTGGCGGCCTCATCACGACGAAACTCTCGTCCTGGCTTGTAGCCCACCTGTCTGGTTCAATGTGGCCCTGTAAAGCTGGGCTATCCACGGTTTCCTGCCACGGTTTGCGCTCAACCCTGTCAGATCGGAAGAGCACAGTTCTGTCGTCCAGTGGTGCAGGTCAATCCGCTCAATTGCGGACCAGCACAGCGCGCCTGCAATTCGGCGGAGTTAAGCCAAAAGCAGGCGTGCATCCGAATCAGATAACGCGCATTTGACCCGGCGCCACTCAGGGCGGTAACAGCGCGGCGCGAGCGGCGGCGAGAACCTCGCGATTCAAACCTTCGAGCAACCCTGACGCCGCGCGTGCGTGTTGCCAGTGAAGCGGTACATCAAGCTGGGTGTTCGGCACCAACTCGACGAGTGAACCGTCCTCAAGATGAGGGGCGATCAGTGCCTCAGGATGCAAGCCCCAGCCCATGCCAGCCAACGCCGCTGTCACAAAGGCGTGGGACGAAGGCAACGTGTGCCGGGGAAGCTCCACGTGCCGATGGCACAAACGCCGCACCCACCGCGCCTGCAACTCATCTTTGGTGTTGAACATTAGGCTGGGCGCCTGCGCCAGGCTGCCGGCGCCCACGCCATCGCCGAAATGGCGCTGGATGAAAGCCGGGCTGGCGGCCGCCAGGTAGCGCATGGAGCCCAGCGGACGACTGTTGCAGCCAGCGGCAGGACGGGCTGTGGCTGTTATGGCGGCCAGCACTGCGCCGCTACGCAACCACTCCGTGGTGTGGTCCTGGTCGTCCACCGCCACCTCCATCAACACGGGACTTTCTGCCGCGAAGGTGGCGATGGCCGGCGCGACCCAGGTGGCCAGGCTGTCGGCATTCACCGCAATGGGCAGCGCTACCCGTGCCATGCCCTCCGGGGCAAGCGCCGGTAGCGCCCCTTGCAACTCCTGCTCGAGCAGCCGCACACGGTCAATGTGCTGGCAAAGCCGGCGGCCCGTCTCCGTGGCCCGGCAGGGCTGATCGCGCACCACCAGCGCGCAGCCTACGCGCTCTTCCAGCAGCCGAACGCGCTGCGAAATTGCCGATGGCGTTACATGGAGAGCGCGGGCTGCACGCTCGAAGCCACCCTCCCGAACCACGGCAGCCAGCGCGGATAGAGCGGAGTAATCCAGCATAAGTTAAGTTCGGCTAAATAGAATGAAGAAAAGGTAGTTTGTCTTCATTCGCTAGTGCAGGCAAGCTAGATGTATGAATACTTCTCTTGCCTTATCCGTTTCCCTCCAAGGCCTGGCCCTGAGCCTGGGGCTCATCGTGGCCATCGGCGCACAGAATGCATTCGTACTGCGCCAGGGGCTGCGTCGTGAGCATGTGGGCAGCGTGGTGCTGTTGTGCGCCATGGCGGACGCATTGCTGATTGCAGCGGGTGTCATGGGCATGGCCCAGGCATTGGGGGAGCGCCCCGGCCTCGCGCGTGTCCTGGCACTGGCCGGTGCCGTCTTCCTGGCGGTATATGGATGGCAGGCGCTGCGCCGCGCGCGGCATGCTCGTCCATTGAAAGCATCCGACGGTGGGAAGGGGCTTAGCAGGGGTGCCGCGTTGGCTCAGGCGGCAGCGTTCACGCTGCTCAATCCTCATGTTTATCTGGATACGGTGCTGCTGGTGGGCAGCATCGGTGCCCAGCAACCGGCAGCGCTGCGAGGCTGGTTCGTGGCGGGCGCCAGTTTTGCCAGCCTATTCTGGTTCGGGCTTCTGGGCTTTGGCGCGCGCTGGCTGGCGCCGTGGTTCGCCCGGCCGAGGGCCTGGCAGGTGCTGGATGGTCTCATCGGTACGACCATGTTCGTCCTGTCCGCTCTGCTGGTGCAGCACGTACTCCACGGATTGTGAGGTGCTTTCAGGTGCGTCGAATAGGTAACGGCCCTGGCTGCAGCGGTTGAGAGGGGCTTGGCCGCCGTTGGCGGGGCGTCACAGAGCGCAATATCAGGCAGGCTATGGGGCACGTAGCAAGTTGTGTCGGAGAGAGCTAAATCGCAATAGCGATCAAAAAAGGCATACAAAAGCGCATATAAGTTCATTGTTGAGCATAGTACGTCGCTTTTTCTGCTAGCCAAGAGTGGCTTGAGCAACATCTCATGGTTGCGTTTTTCAGCATTCGCTGCGGTGCGCGGTACGTACTATCACCTAATGCTGCTGTGCGTCATTTCTTTTGCTACAATTAGGGAAAACCCGATGAGGGTTATCCCTGAAAGGAAGAAAGCCATGAACACCCAATCCGACATCAAGATGACCGACCAACTCGAGCGTGAACTGATCGAACGCGAACTTGGTCCCCGCAGCCCGGCCTTCGTCGACGACGTGAAGAGCGCCATCGCCGCTGTGCAATCCGTGCTGGGCCGCCTTCAGAACCAGGCTCGCAAGGCAAAGATCGTTTTCGCGAACGGCTGATCGCCCGAGCACCGACATCAAGAATCAAGAGTGAATGCTGCCGTAGTGCGTCGTAGTTAACTGTTGTTGTTTGTTGTTGATGTATGTAGTCTTGGTTTGACGGCTTTCATGCTGCCCGTCGCGGCGATGCGCTAACGCATCTGTCCTGGCGAAGGATGGCAGATGCCATGTCAAACCGGCGCGGATCTGTTTCGCGCGGCAAAACCGGCCAACGCGTCGCTCCGAGGAGCGCAGCGCCTTTTGGCCGGTTTTTTTATTGGCGCTAGCTCCGTTGCTCACTTTTGTGAGATCGCCTCACAAGCCTTGCGAGTCATTTTCCTTTTGCGGGCGCACCGGATCGCGCTATCTTGAAGGCCCCCTGTGCTTTCTCCCGGTCTTCCCGTGCCCACCATCTCCCCCCGCTTGCTGCTCTGCCTGATGATTACCTACTTGGTATGGGGCACGACCTATCTCGCCATCCGTTTCACCTTGGAGAGCTTTCCGCCGTTCCTGATGATGGGTTCGCGTTTTCTCTGCGCCGGCGTGTTGCTGGCGCTGTGGTTGCGCTATCGCGGCGCCGCCATGCCGACCTTGCGCCAGTTGCGCAATTGCGGTGTGCTGGCCGGTTTCCTGCTGGTCGGCGGAATGGGGCTGACGGCGGTGGCGGAGCAGACCATCTCGTCCGGGGCGACTACTGTGATGATTGGTGCGATGCCGATCTTTGGCTTGTTCTGGGGAATTTGCTTTGGCGCGCGGCCGCGCTGGTACGAAGTGCTGGCCATTGCGCTGGGCAGCGCGGGCATCCTGGTGCTGACCGGCGGCGCGGAGTTTCGCGCGAGTGCCACGGGCGTCATGGCTTTGCTGGTGGCTATCGGCAGTTGGTCGTTTGGTTCGCAGATCGCCAGGCGCCTGGATTTGCCGCAAGGTGCGGTGGCGTTTGCCGCCGAGATGCTGCTGGGCGGGGCGATCTTGCTGGTCCTGTCCGTTGCGTTCGGCGAGCCCTGGCCGCGGACGGTCAGCAGCCAGGCGTGGTGGGCGTGGGTCTACCTGGTGGTGGCTGGGTCGCTGGTGGCGTTTTCTGCCTATATGTACCTGGTGGCAAACGTATCGCCGACGGTTTCCTCAAGCTATGTCTACGTGAACCCGCCGGTGGCGCTGGCGGTGGGCGCGTGGCTGGGCAGCGAGCAGATCGCGCCGCAGACGTTCGGTGCGGTGGCGTTGATCCTGGGGGCGCTGGCGGTGCTTAGCCTGGGGACGTGGCGCGGGGCGCGGGCGATTGCGGCCACCTGAGTGAAGATTGCTGCCCGCATGCCAGGACTCAGGCCTCAGGCCTCGGATTGTTCCTCGATCCACATCGATAGCCGCGCCTTGTACGCCTGCTGGATGTGCCGGCGCGTGATTTGCTCGGCTAGCGCGGGATCGCGTTGCTCCAGGGCTTCCACAAGTGCAATGTGCTCTTCGTAGGAGACCCGGGCGCGTCCCGGTAGCGCCAGCGTGGTGCGCCCCAGCAGTGCCATCGACTCGTGCAGCGAGCGCAAGGTCTTGAGCAGGTAGCGGTTGTGCGCGCAGCGGTGCAGCGTTTCGTGGAAGAGCCGGTTGTTGGCGGCGAGCTTGTCGGGCTGGTCGGTTATAGCCAGGTCGCGCTGGACGATGTCGCGCAGCAGCGAGATTTCCACATCGGTAGCGTGGCGCGCGGCCAGCGCGGCGGCGGTGCCTTCCAGCACCTCGCGCATGACATAGAGCTCGCTCACCATGCTGGCGTCGAGCTGGGTCACCATCATGCCCCGGTTAGGCTCGTTGACGACCAGGCCTTCGGATTCCAGCCGCGACAGCGCTTCGCGCACCGGCGTGCGCGACAGCCCCAGCGAGGCGGCTAGCTCCACTTCGCGCAGGCGGGTACCGGAGGGCAGCTGCCCGGCCTGGATCGCATTGCGCAGGTGCTGGTAGGCCCGCTCGGCACGGGGCAGCGAGGCGTCGGGGCCGGTGCCGGCCGCGCCGGCTGGATCTGCGGAAATCATTAGGCGGGTGGGATCCCGTGGTGATTGTTCGTTGTTGTGCATTGTTGTGCGTTGATCTGCGTCGCACATGATACCCGCTCCAGGCTTGGCAACATCACGCCTGCGCTATGTCGGTTACCGGCCGCGTGGGCGGCAATCGAGGTGGCGTCCGCTGCCTGCCGGGCATCCAGTTCCACGCGGTACAGGCGCTCAGTGGGCGGATCTTGACAGCGCGCGGCATGGCGCGGGAAGTTCGTAAAGCGGTTGATGGAAGTGTCTGATGTGCCATTTTGTGATCGGCGTGTGCTGACTTGGGCATGCGGCAGGTCCAGGGCGGCGGTAGATTGAGGTTGTGTTCGGTCTTTGTGGAATATAGTATGTGATATATCAAAACATACGCCCATAAAACCACCGGGAGACGACATCATGAAAGTGTGTATCTATGGCGCCGGCGCAATCGGCGGCTATCTCGGCGTCCAGCTGGCATTGGCGGGCGCCGAGGTCAGCCTGGTCGCACGTGGCCCCCATCTGGCCGCCATGCGCGCCAACGGCCTGCGGCTGCTGAGCGAGGGCGAGGAGAGGGTGGCCAAGGTCAATTGCACTGATGACCCGGCCACGCTGGGGCCGCAGGACTATGTCTTCATCACCCTGAAAGCGCATTCCGTGCCGGGCGTGGTGGACCTGATGCAGCCGTTGCTTGGTCCCAGGACAGCGGTGGTGACGGGTGTCAACGGCATCCCTTACTGGTATTTCCATCAGCACGGCGGTCCGCTCGCGGGCACCAGGCTGGAAAGCGTCGACCCGGGCGGGCGCCAGTGGCGTGGCCTGGGGCCGGAGCGGGCGATCGGCTGTGTGCTCTATCCCGCCGCCGAGATCGCGGCGCCCGGCGTGATCCGCCATGTCTACGGCAAGAAATTCCCGCTGGGCGAGCCCGACGGCAGCAACTCGGCGCGCGTGAGCCACCTGAGCGAAATGATGGTGGCCGGCGGACTGGAAGCGCCCATCCGCGACAATATCCGCGACGAGATCTGGCTCAAGCTGTGGGGCAACCTGTGCTTCAACCCGATCAGCGCGCTCACGCATGCCACGCTGGATATCATCACAGCCGATCCGGCCACCCGTGGACTATCGCGCGCAATGATGCTGGAAGCGCAAGCGATTGCGGAACGGTTTGGCGTGCGGTTCCGGGTAGATGTGGAGCGCCGCATCGACGGCGCCGGCGCGGTTGGGGCACACAAGACTTCCATGCTGCAGGACCTGGAGGCAGGGCGGGCCATGGAGATCGACCCCTTGCTGACGGTGGTGCAGGAAATGGGCCGGTTGGTGGGGCAGCCCACACCGATGGTGGACGCGGTGCTGGGCCTGATCAAGCAGCGTGAACGGATGGCGCAGGTGGCTTGAGCGCGGGTGCCGGGCCGGCCGGGACGAAATGGTGGCGCCGGCCGGTTTCGGCGGCGCACCATGTGATATACCATATACGCAAAACCGCCACCCTGGCAGCCGATTTATATCAATTGTGCATTTTCCTATGCATTCAGCTCATGCAATGGCTGCTTTTGGTAAGCTAAGCGGGAAGCCGCAGGCGACTGTCCCGTTCGCCGCGGCGCTGGTTTCAACAAGAGCCCATTCATGTCTGCGCAAACTCAATCCGCGGTCCAGCCTGCTGCACTGACCCTGTCCCTCCAACCCATCAACGCCGGTGCCAGCCTGCGCGACCAGGCGTACGCCATGCTGCGCCAGGCCATTGCCGACGCCGACATCTATCAGTCGACCGAGGAAATCCGGCTGGACGAGCGAGTCCTGAGCGAGGCGCTGGGCGTGAGCCGCACCCCGATCCGCGAGGCCATGACGCTGCTGGAGCAGGAAGGGTTCCTGCGCACGGTGCCGCGCCGCGGCATCTACATCATGCGCAAGACCAAGCGCGAAATCGTCGAGATGATCCAGGTGTGGGCCGCGCTCGAGAGCATGGCCGCGCGCCTGGCCACGCTGAACGCCAGCGACCAGGAGATCGCGCAACTGCGCCATATGTTCGATAGCTTCCGCGATGCCACGCCGGCTGAGCATATCGAGGAATACTCCGACGCGAACATCGCCTTCCACCAGGCGATCGTGCAGTTGTCGAAGTCGCAGATCATCATGGATTCGATCAAGAACATCTTTATCCATGTGCGCGCCATCCGGAAGATGACGATCTCGCAAAGCGATCGCGCTTCGCGCTCCATCGTCGATCACCTGCGCATCATCGAGGCGCTGGAAAAACGCGACACCGAACTGGCCGAGAAGCTGGTGCGCCAGCATTCGCTGGATCTGGCGGATTATGTCGAGAAGAACTGCGACTTCCTGGATTGAAGGCTGAAATCAGAGGCGCCCGCCTCTGGCACTCTGGCAATCAAGAACGGCGGACATTGTCCGCCGTTCTCGTTCTATATCCGGCAGCCACCCGCTACACCTCCATCGCCTCCACCATCGCCTCCACCATCGTCTTGCCCAGCTCGGCCGGCGAGCGCGCGATGCGGATCCCGGCAGCGCGCATGGCGTCGATCTTGGCCTCGGCCGTACCCATGCCGCCCGAGATGATCGCGCCAGCATGTCCCATGCGCCGTCCCGGCGGGGCAGTCGTGCCGGCAATAAAGCCCACCACGGGTTTGACGCGCCCGCCGCTGCGCGCGTCCTGCAGGAACTGTGCCGCTTCTTCTTCCGCCGAGCCGCCGATCTCGCCGATCATGATGATGCCTTCGGTATCGTCGTCGGCCAGGAACATCTCCAGGCAATCGATGAAGCTGGTGCCATTGACCGGATCGCCGCCAATGCCGATGCAGGTGCTTTGCCCGAGCCCCGCGGCGGTGGTTTGCGCCACGGCCTCATAGGTGAGGGTGCCGGAGCGGGACACCACGCCGATCTTGCCGGGACGGTGGATATGGCCTGGCATGATGCCGATCTTGCACTGGCCCGGCGTGATCACGCCCGGGCAGTTGGGTCCGACCAGGCGGCTGCCCGAGGCGCAGAGCGCGCGCTTGACCCGCACCATGTCGATCACCGGGATACCTTCGGTAATGCACACGATCAGGCCGATACCGGCATCCACGGCTTCCAGGATGGCATCGGCGGCGAAGGGTGGTGGCACGTAGATGACCGAGGCGTCGGCGCCGGTGCGCGCTACCGCCGCGGCCACGGTGTCGAACACCGGCAGCCCCAGATGCGTATCGCCCCCCTTGCCGGGCGTCACCCCGCCGACCATGCACGTGCCATAGGCCACCGCTTGCTCGGAGTGAAAGGTGCCTTGCGCGCCGGTAAAGCCCTGGCAGATCACCTTGGTGTCTTGATGGATCAGTACGGCCATGTCAATGCCCTCCCAGTATCTGGACGTGACCTTGCGCGGCCTTCACCGCCTTGACCACTTTTTCGGCGGCGTCGGCAAGATGATCGGCCGACAGGATCGGCAGGCCCGAGTCGCGCAGGATGGCCTTGCCGAGTTCCACGTTGGTGCCTTCGAGCCGGACCACCAGCGGCACCGTGAGGTCGATCTCGCGCGCGGCGGCCACCACCCCTTCGGCGATCACGTCGCAGCGCATGATGCCGCCGAAGATGTTCACCAGGATGCCTTTGACCTTGGGGTCGTCCAGGATCAGGCGGAAGGCCGCCGTCACGCGCTCCTTGGTGGCGCCGCCACCCACGTCGAGGAAGTTGGCCGGCTCGCCGCCGTAGAGCTGGATGATGTCCATGGTGGCCATCGCCAGCCCGGCACCGTTGACCATGCAGCCGATGCTGCCATCGAGCTTGACGTAATTCAGCCCGTGGCGGGCGGCTGCCGCCTCGGCGGGATCTTCCTCGGTCTCGTCGCGCAGGGATTCGATATCCGGATGGCGGTACAGCGCGTTATCGTCAAAATTGAACTTGGCGTCGAGCGCGATCACGCCGCCCGCGCGCGTGACGACCAGCGGGTTGATTTCCACGACCGACGCGTCCAGTTCGGTAAAGGCGCGATAGGCGGACAAGATGAAGCGCGAGGCCGCGCTCACCTGCTTGCCGACGAGCCCCAGCCCAAAGGCCAGGCGGCGCGCATGGAAGGGCTGGATGCCGCTGGCCGGGTCGATCGCAACCTTCAGGATCTTCTCCGGCGTGCGGGCCGCCACTTCCTCGATCTCCATGCCGCCTTCGGTCGAGGCCATCAGCGTGATGCGGGAGGTGGCGCGGTCGATCAGCATGCCCAGGTAAAGCTCGCGGGCAATCTCGCAGCCTTCCTCCACATATAGGCGCTTTACCTCGCGTCCGGCCTCTCCGGTCTGCTTGGTGACGAGCACTTTGCCGAGCATCTGCTCGGCCTGCGCACGCACCGCGTCGACGGACTTCACCACGCGTACGCCGCCCTTGCCGTCGGGGTCGCCGGCAAAGCGGCCGGCGCCGCGGCCGCCGGCATGGATCTGGGACTTCACCACCCATGTGGATCCGCCGATCTTGCGTGCCGCGCTAGCGGCTTCCTCGGGGGTAAAGGCGACCGCGCCGCGTGGCACGGCCACGTCGAAGCGCCTGAGCAATTCCTTGGCCTGATATTCGTGAATGTTCACAGTCTCCTCGCTCTTGGTAATGCGCGTGCCGGCGAGCCGCAGAACCGGGTGGTCCGGCAGGATGCGCTGTAATATATGGTATGTAATATATAAAAGATAAACAAGGCCGTTTTCCCTGAAGAGGCCGTATGAAGCCGTGAGCAGATCCAACCCGTGAGGAATCGGAATGAATGTGCTCGGACTCAGCAATTTCGCTTATCCATGGTCATTTTTGGGCTGAATTGCTGCATCGCGTCGTTGAAACACTTCTCCCGATACCGAAATTTTCCTTGAGCTTCGTTGATATATCACATACCGTATGTCATCAAGATCCGGCGAAAAGGATCGATAGCGTCGCAGGGCCAGGTGACATGCAGGGCAGGCATCGGCCAGGCAGCCAAGCAGCAAAGGGCGAAAGGATGTCGTGACAACGGGCCAGGTCCGCGTCACAGCCTGTCGCAACCCAGTCAACGAGGAGACCAAGACATGTCTGCAGTCGCACCCACGCGGCCTGAATCCACCACGGCCGAAGACACCCTGAAGCAGAAAACCCGCGATGCCGGCGTGATTTCCGGCGGCCACCTGGTAGCGCGGGCCCTGAAGAACGAAGGCGTCGACACCATCTTCACGCTGTGTGGCGGCCACATCATCGACATTTACGACGGCTGCGTGGACGAGGGCATCCGCATCATCGACGTGCGCCATGAGCAGGTTGCCGCGCACGCGGCGGACGGCTACGCCCGCCAGACCGGCAAGCTGGGCTGTGTGGTGACCACAGCCGGCCCTGGCTGCACCAATGCCGTGACCGGCGTGGCGACGGCTTTCCGCTCGGAAAGCCCGATCATCCATATCGGCGGACAGGGCGCGCTGTCCCAGCACAAGATGGGCTCGCTGCAAGACCTGCCGCACGTGGACATGATGTCGGCCATCACCAAGTTTGCTGCCACCATCCCCAGCACCGAGCGGGTGGCGGACATGATCTCGATGGCGGCGCGCGAATGCTTCAACGGCGCACCCGGCCCGGCCTACCTGGAAATCCCGCGTGACGTGCTCGACCGCGAAGTCGATGTATCGCGAGCGGTGATTCCGCGCCCCGGCCACTATCGCGCCTCCACCCGATCCATCGGCGACCCGAGGGATATCGAGCGCCTGGCCGACATCCTGGTCAATGCCGAGCGTCCGGCCATCCTCTACGGCCAGCAGGTCTGGACCGCGCGCGGTCATGAAGAGGCCATCGCGCTGCTCAAGGGCCTGGATATTCCCGGCTATTTCAACGGCGCCAGCCGCGGCCTGCTGCCGCCGGGCGATCCGCATCACTTCGACCGCACCCGTACGCAAGCTTTCGCCAACGCCGACGTGCTGATCATCGTGGGCACGCCGTTCGACTTCCGCATGGGCTACGGCAAGCGCATCAGCAAGGAGCTGACGCTGGTGCAGATCGATATGGACTACCGCACGGTCGGCAAGAACCGTGAGATCGATCTTGGCCTGGTGGGCGACCCCGGTGCCATCCTCGGCGCGGTGCTGCAGGCTGCCAGCGGGCGCATCAAGCACGACAAGCGCCAGGCGCGCCAGAAATGGATGGGCCAGCTGACCGAAGCCGAGGCCGTGGCGGCCGAGAAGCTGATGCCGCTGTTCCGCTCGGAAAACACGCCGATCCATCCGTACCGCGTGGCCTATGAACTGAATGAGTTCCTGTCGGACGACACGGTCTACATCGGCGACGGCGGCGACGTGGTGACCATCTCCGCGCAAGCGGTGCGCCCGCGCCGTCCCGGGCAGTGGATGGACCCGGGTGCGCTGGGCTCGCTGGGCGTCGGCACCGGTTTTGCCATCGCCGCTGGCCTGGCCAACCCCAACAAGGAAATCCTCTGCTACTACGGCGACGGCTCCTTCGGCATGACGGCGTTCGACATGGAAACCGCCAACCGTTTCGGCGTGCCCTATCTGGCGGTGATCGGCAACAACTCCGCCATGAACCAGATCCGCTACGGCCAGCTCGCCAAGTACGGCGAGGCGCGCGGCAACGTGGGCAACCTGCTGTCGGACGTGCCGTTCTCCAAGTTCGCCGAAATGCTCGGCGGCTATGGCGAGGAAGTGCGCGACCCGGGCAAGATCGCCGGCGCGCTGCAGCGCGGGCGCGAGGCGGTGCAGCGCACCGGAAAGTCGGCCGTGATCAATATCTGGGTGGATCCGCGCGAGTACGCGCCGGGCACCAAGAACCAGACCATGTACAAGTAACCCCGGTGCGAGGAGACAAGACCATGAACAAGGCACTCGAAGGTGTGCGGATCCTGGACATGACCCATGTGCAGGCCGGCCCTTCGGCCACCCAGCTGATGGCATGGCTGGGGGCCGATGTGATCAAGGTGGAGTTGCCGGGGCGCGGCGACATCACGCGCAGCCAGCTGCGCGACGTGCCCAACGCCGACAGCCTCTACTTCACGATGCTCAACTCCAACAAGCGCAGCCTGACGCTCAATATGAAGACGCCGGAAGGCAAGGCGCTGCTGGAGGACCTGGTGCAGCGCTGCGACGTGCTGGTGGAGAACTTCGGCCCCGGCGTGCTGGACCGCGCGGGCTTCGACTGGGACCGCCTGCGCACGCTCAACCCGCGGCTGATCTACGCGTCGATCAAGGGCTTCGGCCCGGGGCCGTATGCGGATTGCAAGGCGTATGAGAACGTGGCCCAGTGCATGGGCGGCTCGGCCAGCACCACGGGTTCCAGCGACGGCCCTCCCACTGTCACCGGCGCGCAGATCGGCGATTCCGGCACGGGCATCCACTGCGTGGTGGGCATCCTTGCCGCGCTGCTGCATCGCGAGCATTCCGGGCGCGGGCAGCGGGTGGAAGTGGCGATGCAGGATTCCGTGCTCAACCTGTGCCGGGTCAAGCTGCGCGACCAGCAGCGCCTGGCCGCCGGCCCGATGCGCGAATATCCCAGCCAGGCGTTCGACGACTTCGTGCCGCGCGCCGGCAATGCCTCGGGCGGTGGCCAGCCCGGCGCTGCGCTGCGCTGTGCCCCGGGCGGGGCCAACGACTACGTCTACGTGATCGTCCAGCCGCAAGGCTGGGAGCCGCTGATGCGCCTGTGCGGCAGGGAAGACCTGATCACGCATGCGCAGTTCGCGACGCCGGAAGCCCGCCTCAAATGCCTGGAAGAGTGCTTCTCCATCATCGAGAAATGGACGCGCACGCGCACCAAGTTCGAGGTGATGGAGGCGCTCAACGAGGTCGACGTGCCATGCGGCCCGATCCTGTCGATGAAAGACCTGATCGAGGACAAGTCGATGTACGAGCGCGGCTACCTGGTGGAGCTGGATCATCCGGAGCGCGGCCAGTACGTGCAGCTGGGATGCCCGATTACCCTGTCGGCGTCGCCGGTGGAGGTGGAGCGTTCGCCGCTGCTGGGCGAGCATACCGAGGAAATCCTCGACTGGCTGGGGCGCACGCCTTCGCAGATCGCCGCCTTGCGCGCCGCCGGGGCGGTCTGACGCCCCGGGCGTCTCTGCATTAATTCAAGCACCTCCCGAACTGAGTTCACAAGCCGCCCGCCCTCGCGTTTCACGCGAGTGCGAGGGCCGGTTCATCCCTACGCAATCCATGAACAGATGGAGACCTGACATGGCACACAATAAGGACGCGGTGCGGAAGATCCTCGCCGCCGTGAAGGAAGAAGGCCGCAACGCACTGACGGCGCCCGAGGGCAAGCTGGTGTGCGACGCCTATGGCATCCCGGTGCCGGGCGAGGGCGTGGCGAAGTCACCCACCGGTGCGGTCGAGCTGGCGGACAAGATGGGCTACCCGGTGGTGCTCAAGATCGTGTCGCCCGACATCCTGCACAAGACCGAGGCGGGTGGGGTACTGGTGGGCCTGAAGAACGCGGCGGATGTGGAGAGCGGTTACCTGAGCATCATCGAGAACGCGAAGAAGTACGACGCCAAGGCCAACATCGTCGGCGTGCAGGTGCAGCAGATGATCGCCGGCGGGCAGGAGGTGATCATCGGCGCGGTCACCGATCCGTCGTTCGGCAAGCTGGTGGCATTCGGCCTCGGCGGCGTGCTGGTGGAAGTGCTCAAGGACATCACCTTCCGCATGGCGCCGGCCAGCCAGGAGGATGCGCTGTCGATGCTCGATGGCATCGCCGCCGCCGATGTGCTCAAGGGCGTGCGCGGCGCCGATCCGGCCGATCGCGAGGCGCTGGCCGGCATGATCCAGCGGGTCTCCGAACTGGTGAGCGATTTCCCGGAAATCTCGGAGCTTGACCTCAACCCGGTGTTTGCCAGCAAGGACGGCGCCATCGCCGCGGACGTGCGCATCGTGGTGGATTTCGCGCCGCAGCCGGCGCGCTATCGCCCCAGCCAGGAGGCTATCGTCAGACAGATGAACCGCATCATGCGTCCCGATTCGGTAGCCGTGATCGGCGCCTCGAACGAGGACGGCAAGATCGGCAACTCGGTGATGAAGAACCTGATCAACGGCGGCTACCAGGGCAAGATCTACCCGATCCATCCCAAGGGCGGCGAGATCATGGGCATGACCGCCTACAAGAGCGTGCTCGATGTGCCGGGCGAGGTGGATGTGGCGGTCTTCGCCATTCCCGCCAAGCTGGTGGCCGGGGCGCTGGAAGAGGTGGGCAAGAAGCACATTCCGGGTGCGGTGCTGATTCCCTCCGGGTTTGCCGAGACCGGCAACGTGCAAGGGCAGGAGGAGATCGTCGCCATCGCGCGCAAGCACGATATCCGCTTGATGGGGCCGAATATCTACGGCTTCTACTACACGCCCAAGAACCTGTGCGCGACCTTCTGCACGCCGTATGACGTCAAGGGCAAGGCCGCGCTGTCGTCGCAGTCCGGTGGCATCGGCATGGCCATCATCGGCTTCTCGCGCTCGGCCAAGATGGGCGTGTCGGCCATCGTCGGGCTGGGCAACAAGTCGGATATCGATGAAGACGATCTGCTGACGTTCTTCGAGCAGGACGACAACACCGAGATCATCGCCCAGCACTGCGAGGATCTGAAGGACGGCCGCGCCTTCGCCGAAGCGGCGAAACGGGTCTCGAAGAAAAAGCCGGTGGTCGTGCTCAAGGCCGGGCGCACCAGCATGGGCGCACGCGCCGCCAGTTCGCACACGGGCGCGCTGGCGGGCAACGACAAGATCTACGAGGAAGTGTTCAGGCAGTGCGGCGTGATCCGCGCGCGCTCGCTGCGCGATCTGCTGGAGTTCGCGCGCGGCATTCCCAAGCTGCCCACGCCCAAGGGTGAGAACGTGGTGATCATCACCGGCGCCGGCGGCTCGGGCGTGTTGCTGTCGGACGCTTGCGTGGACAACAACCTGTCGCTGATGACCATGCCGGACGATCTCGACGCGGCATTCCGCAAGTTCATCCCGCCCTTTGGCGCGGCGGGCAATCCGGTGGATATCACCGGCGGCGAGCCGCCCACCACATACAAGAACACCTTGCGCCTGGGCATGGAGGACCCGCGTATCCACGCCATCATCCTGGGCTACTGGCACACCATCATCACGCCGCCGATGGTGTTTGCCAAGCTGGTGGTGGAGGTGAAGGAGGAGATGGCGGCGCGCGGCATCGACAAGCCGATCGTGGCTTCGCTGGCGGGCGACGTGCAGGTGGAGGAGGCTGCCGAATACCTGTACGAGCACGGCGTGCCGTCTTACGCGTACTCGACCGAGATCCCGGTCGCGGTGCTGGGGGCCAAGTACAAGTGGGCCCGCGGCGCCGGCAAGATCTGATCGGTGCGCCATGCGGTAAAACCGGCCCGCCATGCACGCATGCGCGGGCCAGTTTCTTGACAATGCGGCACAGGCGCGGACACGGGCGTGTGCCGTTCTCGCCTAAGGAGCTTGCGATGCAAACGTGGATTCGCTTCCAGACCGGTGACGGCGAGGTCGGCTTTGGCCGGATCGAGGGCGATCATGTCATCGAGTACGATGGCCCGGGCCACGCGCGGCCGGAGCCCACCGGCGCGACCTTGCCGCACGAGGGACTGCGGTTGCTGAGCCCGTGCGAGCCGGGCAAGATCGTGGCGCTGTGGAACAACTTCCATGCGCTGGCGCGCAAGCTGGAAAAGCCGGTGCCGGCGCATCCGCTATTCCTGATCAAGCCGGCGAGTTCGCTGGCGGGGCCAGGGGATGCCATCCTGCGGCCCCGCAGCTACAGCGGCAAGGTCGTCTACGAGGGCGAGCTTGGCATCGTGATCGGCCGCCGATGCCGCAACGTGGCGCCGGACGATGCCGCGGCGCATATCTTCGGCTACACCGTGGTCAACGACGTCACCGCAGCCGAGCTGATCGCGGAGGACCCGAATTTCCCGCAGTGGTGCCGTGCCAAGGGCTTCGACACCTTCGGCTGCCTGGGCCCCGTGATCGTCACGGAATTCGACTGGCGCGCCACCAGCGTGGTGACGCGGCTCGACGGCGCGCAGCGGCAGAACTATCCGCTGTCTGACCTGATCTTCTCGCCCGAGCAACAGGTCAGCCTGATCTCGCAGGATCTCACGCTTCTGCCTGGCGATGTGATCGCCTGCGGCACGTCGGTCGGCGTCGGCTCGATGAAGGATGGCGCCGTGGTGGAGGTCACGATCGAGGGCATTGGATCGCTGGTCAACCACATGCGCGGATAGTCGATAGTCCGGGCGCTGGCATCCAGCAAGGAACAAGGCAAGCGCCGGTTCTCGCCGGTGCTCGCCCTGTTGTTCCGTGTCAGAGCGGCAGCGTCATCAGCAGGGTGAGGGCGGACGTATCGCGCAGGCCAATCCGCGCCATGGCGCGGCGCAGGGCAGCCGTGGCGGCACCGCAGGCCTCGCCAGCGCGATTGGTGAAGTTCAGCCGTGCCAGCACGCGGGTGGCAAAGCGCAGCGTGACCGGGACCTGCTTGCGGCAGAACGCCACCTTGCGCACATAGCCATCGACCTCCCAGAACCAGGTCGTGTTGGCAGGGAAATAGCCGATGTCGCCGGCCCGCAGCACATGCATGCGCCCGGTGGCGCTGGTGACCCTGACCTGGCCTTCCAGAATCAGCACGGTCTCCTCCCAGCCGTAGTACCACTCGAACGTGCCACCCGTGCATTCCCACACATTGGTGGATGCCAGGCCGTCGATCGCGCGGGAATGCTGCGCGGCGCGCGATTGCGGGGCCCCGGTACGGATCCAGGTGGGTTCGATCGGGCAATGCTGCATCGGCAAGTCGCCGGTGCTGGCGAAAGCCCCTTCGCGCTGCTGCGCGAGCGTGCCGGCTGGCGCGTCGGCGCCGAACATCGTCTGTGATCCCATGGCTGCCTCCTTGTTTTTGATTGGTAGGCAGACATTAGCGAGCCTGGCATCCCTGAAATGTGCGGTGACGCACTTTCGGCGCAATTTTGGTGCATGGCGCAGGCCCGCCGGGGGAAAAGACGTCGTTGCTCAGTTGGCCTTAAGCGCCTTCGCACGCAGGTAGTCGGCCTTCTTGTCGAGGATCAGCCGGCTGAGGAAGCCGGCATCGTAGGCCTTGAGCAGGTGCGCGTGATACTGCTCGATATAGCGCGCGATGCGGCTGTGCTCGCATTCGATGCCACATAGCCAGGCGTACATCTCGCTGTCCCAGCGAAAGCGCAGGCCAAGCTCGGTGAACGCGGCGTTGTAGGCGGCGAGTTGCGATTCGTCGACCCCGCGCGGTGCGCTGGCAGCGGTGTCGGCATGGGAACTGGTGCGGGTTTCGAACTGGACCTGGTTCATGATCGGACTCCTCGGGCTCTCAGTGAAAGGTTGGGCCTGAAAAGATTGGGCCTGAGACGAGGATAGGTTTGCCGATTAATTAACGATAATTAAAGTTTGACTGAATAACCATAACTTATCGTTTATGTTTTATCAGGTTGTCCACGCCGGTGATGCGCTGGATCAGGGTGGCGCCTTCTTCCATCAGGAAATGCTTGAAGGCCAGCGCCACCGGTGGGAGGCGCTTGTTCTTGCGATGCACCACGTACCAGTTGAGCATGACCGGGAAGCCCTCGATATCGAGCACGGCGAGATTGCCCGTCTGCAGTTCCAGCCCGACGGTGTGTGCCGACAGGAACGCGATGCCCATGTTGGCGATGACGGCCTGCTTGATGGTCTCGGTGCTCTTGATCTCCATGGCAATGCGCAGGTTGGACAAGCGCCCGGCAAAGCCTTCCTGCATGGAGTTCCAGGTGTCGGAGCCTTTCTCGCGCGCGACGAAGGCTTCGTCGGCCAGCGCCGCCAGCGGGATGTTGCGCTCGCCCACCAGCCGGTGGTTGGGCGCGGCAACAATGACGTAAGGGTGGGGCGCGAAGGATTCGCTGACGGTGTCCATGCCTTCGGGGGGGCGCACCATCACCGCCAGGTCGGTCAGGTTGCCCGCAAGCTGGTGCAGCAATTCCTCGCGATTGTGCACTGCGAGGTTGAGCGTCACGCCGTCATGGCGCTGCATGAATTCCGCGAGCAGACGCGGGAAGAAGTAATCGCCGGCACTGATCACGGCCACATTGAGCCGTCCGCCGGAGATGCCCTTGAGCTGCGACATCGCGTCTTCCGCTTCGCGGAATTGCTGCATGATGCTGCGGCTGTAGTGCAGCATCTCGATGCCGGCCGGGGTCAGGTAGATCTTCTTGCCAAGTTGCTCGAACAGCGGCAGGCCGACATGGCCCTCGAGCTGGCGCACCTGTGTCGAGACGGCGGGCTGCGTCAGGTGTAGCTCCTCCGCCGCGCGGGAGAAGCTCAGGTGCCGGGCGACCGTCTCGAAAACCTTCAGCTGGCGCAGCGTGGCGTTCTTCATGCACTCGTCCGTCCCATGTATAGAGGATCGTGAATGATCATAATAAAAAACTTTATGCCGTGCCGAACTTAGTTTGAACTAGCATCAGTCCACGGATGCACGTGCCGCAATGTCAGGCGCGCTCAATCAAGTAGTGACCAAGGGCTCCCCTTCCAGAGAAGCCTACCCGTCGGGCCACAGAGCGCGACACGCACTATGCAGGAGACACGACATGGCGCACGACAATTCGGCGGCATTGGCCGCAAGCCGTCTGGGCTGGCTTCACAACCGCTGGTTCCAGCTGGCGATCGGTGTGGTTTGCATGGGGCTGGTAGCCAATCTGCAATACGGCTGGACATTATTCGTGACCCCGATGAATGCCAAGCACCACTGGGGCGAGTCCGCCATCCAGGTCGCTTTTTCCATTTTCATCGTGACCGAGACCTGGCTGGTTCCGCTTGAAGGCTGGTTGGTCGACAAGATCGGTCCGCGCCCGGTAGTGGCATGCGGCGCGGTGTGCGCGGGGCTGGCCTGGGTCATCAATGCGTACGCGACCAGCCTGCCGCAGCTCTACCTGGCGGCGGTGATCGCCGGCATCGGCGCCGGCGGCGTGTATGGCACCTGCGTTGGCAATGCGCTCAAGTGGTTTCCGGACAAGCGCGGCCTGGCGGCCGGGCTGACCGCCGCCGGTTTCGGCGCGGGCTCGGCGCTGACCGTGATCCCTATCGCCAACATGATCCAGCGCTCGGGCTACGAGCAAGCCTTTATCACCTTCGGCATCCTGCAAGGCGCTTGCATCCTGCTGATGGCCTTGCTGCTGGTCAAGCCGCGTCCGCCTGTGGGCGCCGTGGCGGCCAAGGCGGTGCTGACCAATCCCATCGAGTTCACGCCGGGCCGGATGGTGAAGACGCCAGTCTTCTGGGTTATCTACGCCTCGTTCGTGGCGGTCGCGGCGGGCGGCATCATGGCCACTGCGCAACTCGGTCCGATTGCGCGGGACTTCGGCTTCGCGTCGATGCCGGTGACGATGCTGGGGTTCACGCTGCCGCTGCTCACCATGACGCTGTCGATCGACAACTTGTGCAATGGTTTCACGCGACCGCTGTGCGGCTTTATCTCGGACCGCATCGGTCGGGAAAACACCATGTTCTTTATCTTCATTGGCGAGGGACTGTCGCTGCTCGGGCTGATGGAGTTCGGGCATAACCCTTATCTGTTCATGACGTTCGCGGCGCTGACGTTTCTGTTCTGGGGCGAGATTTTCTCGATCTTTCCCGCGCTGTGCGCCGATACCTTCGGCAGCAAGTTCGCCGCGGCCAATGCCGGCACGCTGTACACGGCCAAGGGCACGGCGGCGATGCTGGTGCCACTGGCCTCGATCCTGTCGGCGCGTGGCGGGTGGGATGCCGTCTTTACGGTGGCGGCGATCGTGACCATCGCGGCTGGTTTGTCCGCCAAGTTCGTGCTGGCCCCGATGCGACGACGGTTTATCACCGGGCATGCCGAGCCCCTGGTGCCGGCGACCGATCCCGCGGCGTACCTGGCGGGACTCTCTGCCCGCGAGAGCGACTGAATCACCAGCCGGGCCCGGATTCGCGTGACGCGAATCCGGGCCCGGCGTCTATCACGATGCGCAGCGCACTGCGGGGCATGGCAAAGCCGCTCTCCGCGCCCAATGCCCAATGCATGCAGGAGGGGTGATCATGAATATTTCGCTTCCCCAGCTCAAGGCCTTCGCGGCTGTCGCGCGACAGAAGAGCTTTACCCGCGCCGCGGCTGAGCTCGGGCTGACGCAGTCCGCCATCAGCCGCAGCGTGCGCGAGCTGGAGGACGAGATCGACCAGCGGCTGTTTGACCGCACCACGCGCCAGGTCGAGCTCACCGACGCCGGCGAGCACCTGTCGCAGCGCATCTGCCACCTGATCGAGGAAGTCGAGCAGACGCTGCGCGAGAGCCAGGGCGCGGCCAGGCCGTGCCAGGGCGCGGTGCAGATCGCGTCCGATCCGGTGCTGTCGTCGATGTCGCTGCCGGGCTGGCTCGCGGGTTGCCGTGCGGCCTGGCCGGGCATCGGCATCAGCCTGAAAGACCGCTCGCATGAGGCGGTGCTGCAGTGCGTGCGCAGCGGCGAGGTGGACTTCGGCATCGCTACGAACCCGCAATCCGGGGACGATCTCTACTGCGAGGGCCTGTGCGTCGATCCGTTCCATGCCGTGTTGCCATCGCAGCATCCGCTGGCCACGCGCGAGACGGTAGGGTGGGGCGACCTGAACGATGCCAATGTGCTGATGCTGGACCAGCACTCGGGCATCCAGCCGGCCGTAGAGCAGGCCTTTGGCGTGTATCACGTGCGCGCCGGCTCGCTGCAGGTGCTTGGCCACTTCGCCGCGATCTTCGGCATGGTGGCGCTGGGGCTGGGCATCGGCATCGTGCCATCGCGCGCCCAGGCAGCCGGGCTGGGCCCCGCCGCCGTCATGCGGCCATTGCGGCCACAGGTCACGTCCTCGGTGATGCTGGTACGGCGCAAGAGCCGGTCGCTCAAGCCCAATGCTGCTGCCATCTGGGACGCGCTGCGCGGCATGGAGCCGGACCAGACGTTGCTGGCGCGCGTAGGGTAGGGGAATGGCGTTGCGAACGACTGTTGCGTCAGCGCCCAAAATCTCATGATATATTACATACAGGATATTTACACATAGTGCGCCGCAGCATATAATGAAAACTCCTACTCACCATCCCTACCGGAGTTTTCTGATGGACAGCGCACTTCTTCTCGGTCTTGCCTTTGGTCTGATTGCCCTCGGCGTTGGTGTTACCTTCCTGATTGCTACCCGTGTGCCGACCCCTGTGCTCGCCCGTGCCCAGGAACATGGCCGCTTTGCCGGCCTTGGCGCCTCGCAGGAAACCGCCGGCATTGGCCGCGCCAGCCCGGCTCCGTCTGGCGTGAGCGCGCAACCCAACCTGGCCCGCGCCTGATGCTCGCGTGGTGCGATTGGCGGGCCGCATGGCCGCCAATCGCTGCCGCTGCGCTGGAATAGGGGCCATCCCCCGCCAGATTCCCTTGGTTTGATTGCTGGGTTCGCTTGCACCAAGCCTTCCCAGGCACCTTTTTGCTGTTCTGCGGATCGCAAGTTCCTTGTTCGCTCCCTCCGCTCTTCTGTCCTGAAGGGCCAGACATTTAGTACATTGATGCCCAAGTCTGCCTGACTTAATCTAGGGACTTTCCCGAGGATCGTCTTTGAGGCGCTGCGCCGGCCGGTTCCCCGGACCCATTTGTACTGGCAGATAGCCGCTTGTCCACGTGCGCCATTAATGAAGCGGGACGCCCTAAGTCCTTGATCCATCAGCAAGCCGGCTTGCACTGCTCGCCCGCTTTGATGCGCGTGGCGCACGAGTAACCTTCGTGCCGCTTTCCGGTGCATTGCCATCGCCATTTCCGGGCAGTTTCATGGTCCGCCAAGTGGGCTAAAAGCGTCTTGACTATATTGATATATCACATACTGTATAGCACTGAAGCGACGGCAGTATCTGGGATGCAGCACAAGCGGTGCCGTCCCAAAAGAGGTGTCCGAAGACGCCCTTTCCACATAAGGCGGCCCCGCCCGCCATAAGGAGACACCATGGAACATCAGCAAAACGCGCCCGAGTCACGCTTTGCCTCACCCTGGGTTCAACTCGCCTTTGGCGTGATCTGCATGGCGATGATCGCCAACATGCAATATGGCTGGACACTGTTCGTTAACCCGATTGACGACAAGTACCACTGGGGCCGCACGGCGATCCAGGTGGCGTTCACCATCTTCGTCGTTACGGAAACCTGGCTGGTGCCGATCGAGGGTTACCTCGTGGACAAGTACGGCCCGCGTCCGGTCGTGGTGGGTGGCGGCCTGCTGTGCGCGATTGCCTGGGCCTTGAACTCCGTGGCCTCGTCTCTGCCGATGCTCTACTTCGCGGCAGCCGTGGGTGGGGTGGGGGCGGGCGCGGTGTATGGCACCTGCGTGGGCAATGCGTTGAAGTGGTTCCCAAACCGGCGCGGGCTGGCGGCAGGCATCACCGCCGCCGGCTTTGGCGCGGGCTCGGCGCTGACCGTGGTGCCGATTGCCAACATGATCAAGACCAGCGGCTACGAGGCCACGTTCTTGTGGTTCGGCCTGGGCCAGGGCCTGATCGTCTTCTTCCTGGGCATGGCGCTCTATCCCCCTTCGGCCAAGGTGCTGAACCAGGTCACGTCCGCGGTCAAGACGGCTGCCTACAACGCCTCGCCGCGCCAGGTCCTGTCCTCGCCGATCTTCTGGGTGATGTACGCCATGTTCGTGATGATGGCGGCCGGCGGCCTGATGGCGACCGCCCAGCTGGGCCCGATCGCCAAGGATTTCGGCCTCGATGGCGTGCCGGTATCGCTGCTCGGCCTGACGTTGCCCGCGCTGACTTTCGCCCTCACCATCGACCGCGTGCTCAATGGGCTGACGCGTCCCTTCTTTGGCTGGATCTCGGACAACATCGGCCGGGAGAACACGATGTTCCTGGCCTTTGCGATCGAGGCGGTGGGCATTCTGCTGCTGGCTAAGTACGGGCAGGATCCTATCGCTTTCGTGGTGCTGACCGGTGTCGTGTTCTTCGCCTGGGGGGAGATCTACAGCCTGTTCCCGGCAACCTGCGGCGACACCTTCGGGCCCAGGTTCGCCGCCACCAATGCTGGCCTGTTGTATACCGCCAAGGGCACGGCTGCGCTGCTGGTGCCGTTCTCCAGCGTCATCACCGCCGCCACCGGCGACTGGCACGCGGTCTTCATGCTCGCCTCGGGCATGGCGGCGCTGTCCGCCTTCCTGGCGCTGTTCGTGCTCAAGCCAATGCGCGAAGCCCACGCCAAGAAGTATGTGCATGCCAGTACCACGCCGCCGATGGGATATCGCGCGGTGCCGGAGGACCTGACCTGACGGGCTTGCCGGCGTGGATCGGCGCGGTCAATGCGCCGCGGGAATAGGGATATGATCGAAGGCGAAAGCAAAAACGAAACCCCTCCCGCGACTCCCGCTGCATGTTGCGAGGCGCGTGCAGTGCAAGATAAGACCAGAGCGGCGGGCAAGCACTTGTAGCGCGTGCCCCGTTCCATCCGGCCCCCCCAAGAGACAGCTTTTCGAGAATGCCATGAACCAGGTCGTCATTCCCATCGCGGTCCAGGATATCGGCAAGGCGCGCAAGCGCCGCCAGCCAAAGGGGCGCCAGCCTGACCCGGCAGCCTTGGCCGAAGTCCAGGCCGCCCTGGGCGACGTACCGCGCCGGCGCGACCTTCTGATCGAGCACCTGCATGCCATCAATGACCACTTCGGCCAGTTGGCGATCCCGCACCTGGTGGCGCTGGCGCAGGAGATGGGATTGTCGATGGTGGAGGTCTATGAAGTCGCCACTTTCTACCATCATTTCGATGTCGTGCGCGAGGGTGGGGACGGCGCCATCCGGCCCCCGGCCGCGGTGACGGTGCGCGTGTGCGAAGGCATCGCCTGCGAGCTGGGCGGGGCGCGCGACCTGCTCGCCCGGCTGCCGGCCCTGCTGGGCAGCGAAGTCAAGGTGGTGGCAGCGCCCTGCATCGGCCGCTGCGAGCGCGCGCCCGCCGCGCTGGTCGGGCAGAACCCGGTGGATCTTGCGAGCGCGCAGACCATTGTGGACACGGTTGCCGCACGCGCCGTGCATCACGCGCCCGAAGCCCATCTGGGCTATGACGACTATCGCGCGCAAGGCGGGTATCAGTTGCTCCGCGCAGTGGCCTCGGGTGAGCGTGATTCCGAATCCTTGCTGCGCACGATGGAGGATTCCGGCTTGCGCGGGCTGGGTGGCGCGGGTTTCCCCACCGGGCGCAAATGGCGGATCGTGATGGCCGAGCCGGCGCCGCGCCTGATGGCAGTCAACCTGGATGAGGGCGAGCCCGGTACCTTCAAGGATCGCGTCTACCTGGAGCGCGATCCGCATCGCTTCCTCGAAGGCATGCTGATCGCCGCCGCGGTGACCCAGGTCGGCGCGATCTACATCTACCTGCGCGACGAATACGCAGGCTGCCGTGCCGTGCTTGGCGAAGCGCTGCGCCGCCTGCAGGCCGACCCACCGATCCCGGGCATGCCGGAGATCCAGTTGCGGCGTGGCGCCGGCGCGTATATCTGCGGCGAAGAGTCCGCCATGATCGAATCGATCGAAGGCAAGCGCGGCATGCCCAGGCTGCGCCCGCCCTATGTGGCGCAGGTCGGCTTGTTCGGCCGGCCCACGCTGGAGCATAACTTCGAGACCCTTTACTGGGTCCGCGAGATCCTTGAAAAAGGCGCGGGCTGGTTCGCCGCGCAGGGACGCCATGGCCGGCACGGGCTGCGCTCGTTCTCGGTGTCAGGGCGCGTGAAACTGCCCGGCGTGCACGTGGCGCCGGCGGGGATCACCGCGAGTGAGCTGATCGAGGAATACTGCGGCGGCATGCAGGACGGCCATCGCTTCTACGGCTACCTGCCGGGTGGCGCCTCGGGTGGCATCCTGCCGGCGTCCCTGGGCGATATTCCGCTGGATTTCGATACGCTGCAGCCCTACGGTTGCTTTATCGGATCGGCCGCCATCGTGGTGTTTTCCGAGCAGGACAGCGCGGTGGCCGTCGCGCGCAACCTGATGCACTTCTTCAAGCATGAGTCCTGTGGGCAATGCACACCATGCCGCGTGGGCACGGCCAAGGCGCTGGACGTGATCGCGCAGCCGGCATGGGACCTGGCCGCGCTGGCGGACTTGTCTGCGGTGATGCGGGATGCGTCGATCTGCGGGCTGGGGCAGGCCGCGCCCAACCCGGTGGATTGCGTGATCAAGTACTTTCCCCAGGAGCTGGCCTGAGCCGCGAGGACGATATGAGTGCACTGACCCGCGCCGAGCGCGCGCAAGTGGAGGCCTCCTCGGATACCACGGTGACGTTCCGCCTGAATGGCCGGGACGTGTGCGCCGGGCCGGGCGAGAGCTTGCTCAAGGTGGCGCAGCGCGAGGGGTTCGACATCCCGCACCTGTGCTACAAGGACGGCCTGGACACCGCCGGCAACTGCCGCGCCTGCATGGTGGAGATCAAGGGCGAGCGCGTGCTGGCGCCGTCGTGCTGCCGCTACCCTGCGCAGGGCATGGAGGTGCAGACCGCCTCCGAGCGCGCGCTGCGCGCGCAGCGCATGGTGCTGGCGCTGCTGCAGTCCGATATGCCTGAGGCGCGTTACACGCGCAACAATGAGCTGGACCAGTGGTCCGCCCGGCTGGACGTCGGCAAGCCGCGCTTTGCGCCGCGCGCCGCCGTGCCAGCCGATTTGTCCCATCCGGCCATCGCCGTCAATCTCGATGCCTGCATCCAGTGCACCCGCTGCGTGCGCGCTTGCCGCGAGGAGCAGGTCAACGATGTGATCGGGCTGGCCTTTCGCGGCGACCAGGCCGCGATCGTGTTCGACATGGGCGACCCGATGGGCGCCTCCACCTGCGTCGCCTGCGGGGAGTGCGTGCAGGCCTGCCCGACCGGCGCGCTGATGCCGGCCCGCGACGCCGCGTTGCCGGTGCCGGATCGCCAGGTGGAGTCGGTCTGCCCGTATTGCGGGGTGGGCTGCCAGCTCACCTACAACGTCAAGGACAACCGCATCCTGTTTGTCGAAGGGCGTCCTGGGCCGGCCAACCAGATGCGCCTGTGCGTGAAGGGCCGCTATGGCTTCGATTACGCCCAGCATCCGCACCGGCTGACGGTACCGCTGGTGCGGCGCGAAGGCGCCCCCAAGCGTGGCGATTTCGTGATGGATCCCGCGCGCGTGATGGACGTGTTCCGCGAAGCCAGCTGGGATGAGGCCCTCGCGCTTGCGGGCACCAGCCTGTCGGCCATCCGCGACACGTACGGCAAGCGCGCGCTGGCCGGCTTTGGCTCCGCCAAGGGGAGCAATGAAGAGGCCTACCTGTTTCAAAAGCTCGTGCGCACCGGCTTCGGCAGCAATAACGTGGACCATTGCACGCGGCTTTGCCACGCGTCGTCGGTGGCGGCGCTGCTCGAAGGCATCGGTTCGGGCGCGGTTTCCAACCCGGTGATGGATGTGGCACGCGCGCAGGTGGTGATCGTGATCGGCGCCAATCCAACGGTGAACCATCCGGTGGCGGCAACCTGGATCAAGAACGCGGTAAAAAATGGCACCAAGCTGATCGTGGCCGATCCACGCCGCTCCGACCTGGCGCGCTTCGCCCATCGCTTCCTGCAGTTCGAGCCCGATACCGATGTGGCGCTGCTCAACGCCATGATGCATGTGATCGTGGCCGAAGGACTGGTCGATCAGGATTTCATCGCCAGCCGCACCATCGGCTATGAGGAACTGCAGCGCAATGTGGCGGCCTACAGCCCGGAGCTGATGGCGCCGGTTTGCGGCATCGATGCCGACACCATCCGCTATGTGGCCCGGCTATATGCCAGTTCCAAAGCCTCGATGATCCTTTGGGGCATGGGGATCTCCCAGCATATCCACGGCACCGACAATGCCCGCTGCCTGATCGCCCTGGCGCTGATGACGGGGCAGATCGGCCGGCCGGGCACGGGGCTGCACCCACTGCGCGGCCAGAACAATGTGCAGGGCGCCTCCGACGCCGGACTGATCCCGATGATGTATCCGGACTACCATCGTGTCGACGATCCCGAGGCTGTTGCGCGCTTCGAGTCGTTGTGGGGCATGCCGCTGGATCGCCAGCCGGGGCTGACCGTGGTCGAAGTGATGCAGGCCATCGAGCGGGGCGAAGTGCGCGGGATGTACATCATGGGCGAGAACCCGGCCATGTCGGATCCCGATGCCCAGCACGCGCGCGAGGCGCTGGCGGCGCTGGACCACCTGGTGGTGCAGGATATCTTCCTGACGGAGACCGCCTACCTCGCCGATGTGGTGCTGCCGGCGTCGGCGTTCCCTGAGAAGACGGGCACCTTTACCAACACTGACCGCACGGTGCAGCTTGGCCGCCAGGCGATCGATCCGCCCGGGCAAGCGCGGCAGGACCTGTGGATCATCCAGCAGATGGCCGCCAGGCTGGGGCTGGACTGGTCGTACGCGAGCGTGGCCGACGTGTTCGACGAGATGCGCCATGCCATGCCCAGCATCGGCGGCATTACCTGGGAGCGCTTGCAGCGGGAGGACGCGGTGACCTATCCTTGCCGCGCTGAGGGCGACCCGGGGGAGCCGGTCATCTTTACGGACGCGTTTCCGACGGCTTCGGGCCGGGCCCGATTCGTCCCGGCCGACATCATTCCCGCGGCCGAGCGGCCCGACCAGGAGTACCCGGTCGTGCTCATCACCGGCCGGCAGCTCGAGCACTGGCATACCGGCAGCATGACCCGGCGCGCGGGCGTGCTGGATGCCATCGAACCGGAGCCGGTGGCGCTGGTGCATCCGCTCGACCTTGCCGCCATCGGTGGCCAGCCGGGCGACGTGGTGACGCTCGCATCGCGCCGGGGCCAGGTATCGCTGTTTGCCCGGGTGGACGACGGCACGCCGCGCGGCGCGGTGTTCGTGCCGTTCTGCTACTACGAGGCCGCCGTCAACAAGCTGACGAACGCGGCGCTGGACCCCTTCGGCAAGATCCCGGAATTCAAGTACTGCGCGATCCGCATCACGCTGGGTGGCGAGGTGCCGCGGCAGTCTAGTTTTGGGGGCGGACAGATCCTTGCGGCTGGCAGCAAACAAGGAGACGGCTAGATTTTCCGGGAAATCGGGAAATTGATTGTTGGATTTTCCGGCTAATCAATGCACGGCAGTGGGGCTACGCTGTGGCCATGGCGCAATCCCGTGCCGCAGAACCTGCTTGATTGACTTGGTGGAACCCGCAATGAAAGCCGTTGGCCTGACCCGTTACCTGCCGATCGACGACCCGCAATCCCTGGTCGACGTGGACATCGCCACCCCCGTGCCCGAAGGCCGCGACCTGCTGGTCAAGGTGGCGGCCATCTCGGTCAATCCCGTGGATGCCAAGGTGCGCGCGCCCAAGGATAAGGTCGAGCCTGTCACGCGCGTGCTCGGATGGGATGCAGCTGGCACAGTGGCCGCGGTGGGCCCGGATGTCACCCTGTTCAAGGTGGGCGACCCGGTTTTCTACGCTGGCAGCATTACCCGGCCTGGCGCCAATAGCGAGTTCCACCTGGTGGATGAGCGCATTGTCGGCCATAAGCCTGCATTGCTCGATTTCGCCCAGGCCGCCGCGTTGCCGCTGACCGCCATTACGGCGTGGGAAGCCTTGTTCGATCGCCTGGGCGTCTCGCCGCAGGGCAAGCATGCCGGGCGCTCTGTGCTGGTTATCGGCGGAGCAGGGGGCGTGGGTTCCATCGGCATCCAGCTGGCCAAGACGCTGGCGGGGCTGACGGTCATCGCCACCGCGTCGCGGCCGGAGTCCGCTGCCTGGTGCCGCGAGCTGGGCGCTGACCACACCATCGATCACCGTGGCGACATGCCGGCCCAGTTGCGCAAGCTCGGCTTTGCCGAGGTCGACTACATCCTGTGTTTTAACGACACGGACCGCCACTTTGCTGCCATGGCGACCGTGATTGCGCCGCAAGGCAAGATCTGCTCGATCGTGGAGAACAGCGGCCCGCTGGCCGTGGGCGACCTGAAGAGCAAGAGCGCCACCTTTGTGTGGGAGTTCATGTTCACCCGCTCGATGTTCGGCACGCCGGACATGATCGAGCAGTATCTCTTGCTCAACGAGGTGGCACGGCTGGTCGATGCCGGCCGGCTGCGGACCACGCTGGGCGAGAACCTCGGGCGGATCGATGCGGCCAACCTGCGCCGCGCCCATGCCATGCTGGAGAGCGGGCGGACCATCGGCAAGCTGGTGCTGGAAGGGTTCTGACGCAGGGTTCTGACAGGTCTCCAAGGAGGAGGCCGGCTGGCGAGGTGCCAGCCGGTCTTCTTTTTTCGTTTAATCAGCAATTAACCGCCAAGCTCGGACCCACACCGCCAGCGGCGATTATGTGGCATGCCACATAATCGCTGCCGCAAGCAGGGTTTGGGAGTGATTCAGGCATCGGCCTGGGCCTGCATCCTGCGAGTTGCCTCGGCAAGCCCGGGCGCGTCCGCGGCGCCGCGGATGAACGATACCGCCCGTGCGATGACCTGCGCGTCGTGCAGGACACGGCGATGGCCTAGTCCGTCCGTGGCCATCAACTGCGCGCCAGGCCATGCACCGGCAATGGCAGCGCCGCTCTCCCAGCCCACTTCCTTGTCTTGCCGGTCGTGGATCACCAGCGTGGGCGGCACCGGGCGGGCGCGCCCGATGGCCGGGACGTTGAAGGCAGACCACGGCATGCCCAGCCAGCGCTCGCTGTTGCGCTGCATGCGGGCCAGTGCGCCGGGCCCAATGCCGAGCCGCCAGGCCAATGCCGCGGCGGCAGTGTGCATGTCGGCCGGCGGGCCGATCATCACGGCAGCCTGCAGATGCAAGCCTTCGCGCACGGCCAGCGCCAGCGCGGCGCTGCCGAGCGAATGCGCAATCACCGCGTGGACCGGGCCGGCGTGCCACGCCGTGGCCAACAGCGAATGTGACATTTCCACAACAGAAGTCTGGCCCGCGCCGCGTGCACCCGCGTCGGAGCCGCCGTGCGAGAGCGCGTCAAAGGCGACCACGCGCATGCCAGCCGCCAGCAGCGGTGCAACCAGCGGTTGCCACTGGGCGGCATGGCCACCCCAGCCGTGGGCCAGCAAGACGGTCGGCCCGGTATTGCCCCATCGATAGACGCGCACGCGCCGGCTCGCTCCCTGGCCGGTCACGAGCGCCCAGTCCGCGCGCGCACGGTCAAGCAGTTCACGGCCAGCGCCATCCGGGCCGTTGCCATGGGGCGGACGGAACCATGCGTGCTCGAGCGCGCGCGCTACGCCGGCCGGATAAAGTAGCTCGGCCAATTGCCAGCCAAGGCGCCCCAAGCGCATTGGCGCCCCGGATATCGGCGCGGCCTGGCGGGTTTTGGTGGATGAGTAAATCGCTTGCGTCACGGCGGTCACCTCTAGCGAAGACTTCTGGCATTCCTGGCCGGGGCATCGGGGAGAGGCGATACCCCTCCGGCAAGACCGACCAGTCGTGCTATTTTTTATTTCAAAAAAAGACGACATCCTGCCGTCTTGAAATTTATCCCGATCTGTCTTGCGGGAGGCGCCTCGCGCAGGTGCCTCCTCGTCCTTGGCTACTTGCGCACGGGCTGCGCAAGCTCGGCCCGGCGGAGCAATGCCTCGAACGCCCGGCGGGCCATGGTCTCGGCGTCTTCGCGGCCCAGCAGCTTGTAAGACTGTTGAAAGGACATGCCGATGCCGACCATCTCGAAGGCGAACTGCCGCGCGTCTTGTGCCGGCGAAAGATCGCCTTCCTCGATCGCGTCGGTCACGGCCCTGGCGATGAGGCTATGCCAGTCTTTCAGCGATTGCACCACCTGATCCCTGACGGCACCGGGGCGGTCGCGGTATTCCTGGCCTAGCGCCATGAACAGGCAGCGGCCTTTATTGACGGATCCACCGAGCCAGAGCATGTACCCTTCGAAGAGAGCTTGCACCCGACGCGTGCCGCGCGGCAGGCGCATGGCCGGCCTGAAGACGACGTCCGAAAAGCGCTCCAGGGCGAGCGCCAAAACTGCTTGCTGCAAGGCTTCTTTTGACTTGAAGTGCGCATAGAGCCCGCTCTTGGACATGCTGGTGTCGGCGGCCAATGTGGCGAGCGACAACTGCTCGAACCCGATCTGGGCGGCGGTGTCCAGGGCCTGCTCGATGATGGCTGCGCGGGTAAGTTGTCCTTTCTGCATGTCGAAAGAATAGCACGACCGGTCGTATTGTCAACTTCGCGCTTGTGCGTTTTCGTCAACCTATTTCACTGCCGCCCGTTATGTCACCACGGAGGCAGATAATTGTGCTGTATCGGACCTATTGACAGGCTAGGATTAGCCTGCGCAGGGTGCCAACAAGAAATCTGCACAAAGTGTTGCCCTGATTACATACGGAACGCTTTGCGTGCTCTATACTCGAATGCACGTCCGCGCACTTTTTTTTCATTGGTGACTGGAGACCGACATGAACAGTACAGCCGTGCCTAGAGGCGCTAGCGAACCGTTCCGGCAACTGCGGGCGTTGCGCCGAGCGCGAAAGCTCAAGCAGGAAGACGTCGCCCGTAAGGCCGGGATCTCCCGGGAAGCTTACTTGCGGGCAGAATCGGGTCAGGCCGACCCCCGCATGTCGACTTTCCTAGCGGCTTGCGAGGCGCTTGGCCTGGAAGTGGTGCTGGCACCCCAGCATCTTGCTGCCGACGTCAACGCGTTTATTGCCAGCCGCAATGGCGGCGTCACGGCCGCTTCCATGGCCGGGCAGGCGCCTGCCGCAACGCCTACCGCCGCAAGCCCTGCACCGGCCACCCCGGTCAGCACAGGCTTCGCGTCGAGCCCGGGCGAAGGTCACAAGCCAGCCTGAGCACTCGCGCTGGTTCCGGCCGGGTCTGCGGCCGGATTGGCGCGCGCTTGTCATACCAGCAGCGGGCACGCCCCCACGTGCCTGCTGCTGGGGTTTTGCCTGCTTTACATGGATGGCCGGATGCCGCGCCTGGCGGCATCCGTCTGTCTTTGACGACCTCGGCCCCGCGCCGAGGCCGGGTCGTGCGTTTGCCTGTCGAGCCTGTCGCTTTCTCCCTGTCGTACTTGTTTCTCTTCTCCGCCTGACATTGCTCGGGCTGCCTGCGCTTGTGCGCCGTCTGGCGTCACGTCTTTGTCTCACCCTGTCCTTCGCGCCTAACCTACAAACGTGGTGTCCGCCGGTTTTCGCCGTCCGCGGAGAAATAAGGGCCGATACTGGTTTGACACGTCCGAGGCCTGAGATTACGATATAGTAAATCAATTACGGATTGTGAAATTCACGATCCGGCGTTCGAAAGACACCGCCAGTGTGATCACTCGTCCACTATGCCCGCTGCGGCAGTGGCCTGAGTAGGGAGACAAGCCAATGCCGCTGAGTACCGAACCCAACCTTGCCCGTCCGGACGACTTCTACGAGGCGCTGATCGACATGCATCGCGATCTCTCCGACGCGCAGAGCCAGGCCGCCAACGCGCAACTGATCCTGCTGCTGGCCAATCACATCGGCGATCTTGCTGTTCTGCAGGAAGCCATGGAGCTAGCCCGCGCGGGCGTGCTCGATTCATCGAAAGCGAAATCGCAAGCGTAAGAGGAAGACCCAAGATATGACGCAGACGCCATTGAACCTTGTGAACGTGAAAGGGCAGGCGCCCGACCACGGCACGCCCGGCTACCAATCCGGTTTTGCCAACGAGTTCGCCACCGAGGCACTGCCCGGTGCGTTGCCGGTGGGGCAGAACTCGCCCCAGCGCGCGCCGTATGGGCTGTATGCCGAGCAGATTTCCGGTACGGCGTTTACCGCGCCGCGCGCGCACAACCGGCGCAGCTGGTGCTATCGCATTCGCCCGGCGGCGATGCATGAGCCGTTCACGCGGGTCGAGCAGTCGCGCATCGTCAGTCATTTCGATGCGGTGCCGCCATCGCCCAACCAGATGCGCTGGAGCCCGCCGGCGATGGCCAAGGAGCCCACCGACTTTGTCGACGGCATCATCACCATGGCCGGCAACGGCGGCCCGGAGGCCATGTCGGGTTGCGGGATCCATCTGTACCTGGCCAACCGGTCGATGACGGATCGCTTCTTCTACAATGCAGACGGCGAGATGCTGATCGTGCCGCAGCAGGGCAGGCTGCGCCTGGCGACCGAGATGGGCCTGCTGGACGTCGAGCCGCAGGAGATTGTGGTGATCCCGCGCGGCGTGCGTTTTCGCGTGGAGCTGCCGGATGGCGAGGCGCGCGGCTATATCTGCGAAAACTATGGCGCCTTGTTCCGCCTGCCCGACCTGGGCGTCATCGGCTCCAATGGCCTGGCCAATCCGCGCGACTTCCTCACGCCGCATGCTTGGTATGAGGATCGTGAGGGCGATTTCGAGCTGGTGGCGAAGTTCCAGGGCAACCTGTGGCGCGCCGCGATCGGGCACTCGCCGCTGGATGTGGTGGCCTGGCATGGCAATTACGCGCCGTACAAGTACGACCTGCGCCGCTTCAACACCATTGGCTCGATCAGCTTCGATCACCCGGACCCCTCGATCTTCCTGGTGCTGCAAAGCCCGTCCGACACCCCGGGCGTGGACAGCATCGATTTCGTCATCTTTGGCCCGCGCTGGCTGGCGATGCAGAACACCTTCCGCCCGCCCTGGTTCCACCGCAACATCGCCAGTGAGTTCATGGGCCTGATCGAGGGTGTCTACGATGCCAAGGCCGATGGCTTCTCGCCTGGCGGCGCCAGCCTGCACAATTGCATGAGCGGCCACGGCCCGGATGCCGAGACGTTTGCCAAGGCCACCGCCGCGGATACCTCGCAGCCGCATCGCATCGGCGATACCATGGCGTTCATGTTCGAGACGCCGGCCGTGATCCGGCCGACGCCGTATGCAGCGGAGTCGGCGCAGTTGCAGGACGATTACTACAGGTGCTGGCAAGGCCTGAAGAAGCATTTCAACCCCAGCGAGCGCTGATCCTCAAGTCCCAAGACCGGTTTCACCCGGCCGACCATCATGAATCCAGGGTGCCCGCGCGGCGCATGTCGCCGGCACCCTTGTCATTGCCCTCCGGAGCCCCCGATGACCACTGTCCAGCAGAGTTGGATCGAATCCGCCAATGATGGCGTTACGCATTTCCCGCTGCAGAACCTGCCCTACGGCATCTTTTCCCCGAACGGGCAGGGCCCGCGCGTAGGCGTCGCCATCGGCGACTTCATTCTCGACCTGTCCGTGCTGGACGAGGCGGGCCTGCTGCCTGCCTCCGTCAAAGGCGTGTTTAGCGGCGCCACGCTCAACGCCTTCATCGCGCTCGGCAAGCCGGCATGGACTGAAACCCGCCAGCGCCTGACGTCCATGCTGGCGGCGGACGACACCACCTTGCATCCCAAGTCGGCCCTGCATGAGCAGGCCCTGGTGCCGATGGCCTGGGCTACCTTGCACCTGCCGGTGGACATCCCCGGCTACACCGATTTCTACTCCTCGCGCGAGCACGCCACCAACGTCGGCCGCATGTTCCGCGATCCGGACAATGCGCTGCTGCCCAACTGGCTGGAGATTCCCATCGGCTACAACGGCCGCGCCAGCTCTGTGGTGGTGAGCGGCACGGAACTGCGCCGCCCGAAGGGGCAGATCAAGCCGCCGAACGCGCCGCGCCCGGTCTTTACGGCTTGCCAGAAGCTCGACTACGAACTGGAAATGGCCTTCATCGTCGGCAAGCCGTCGACCCTGGGCGAGCCGGTCAGCACCGCTGCGGCCGCCGGACACATGTTCGGCATGGTGATCCTCAACGACTGGAGCGCGCGCGATATCCAGCAGTGGGAGTACGTGCCGCTGGGCCCATTCAACAGCAAGGGCTTTGGCACCTCGATCTCCCCATGGGTGGTCACCATGGACGCGCTCGAGCCGTTCCGCCGCGACAATCCGGTGCAATCGCCCGAGCCGCTGGCGTATCTGCAGCAGCCCGAGCGCAATGCCTATGACATCGCACTGGAAGTCTCGCTGCGCCCCGAAGGCGCGGAGCAAGCCACCACCGTCTGCCGCACCAACTTCAAGGCCATGTACTGGACCATGGTCCAGCAACTGGCGCACCACACCGTGTCCGGCTGCAATGTCCGTGTGGGCGACCTGATGGGCTCCGGCACCATCAGCGGCACCACGCCGGATTCCTATGGCAGCCTGCTGGAACTGACCCGTAACGGCGCCGAGCCCTTGACGCTGGCGGACGGCAGCAAGCGCGGTTTCCTGGAAGATGGCGACGAAGTGGTCATGGCCGGCTGGTGCCAGGGCGACGGCTATCGCGTCGGCTTTGGCGAGGTGGCAGGGAAGATCCTGCCCGCGCTGTAAGCCGCATCACGCTCGTTTTGCCACGGGCCCCCGCCGCGCTACGCCGGGCGGGGGATAACCCGCTCACACTCCCTCCCGCTCTCATCCCCCCGTTTCCCTCCCGGCCTTGACAGGCATGGCTACGCCACCGCATGGCCGGCAGGCGCGCGCCGTTACAATTGACAACCTTCTTAACCTTCTTGCATCCCCTGTTGCCGCGCCTTTGTGCGAGAATTCGGCCCTGACAAAAAGGGCGAGTCAAAGTTCGGCATTCCTGCCAAAAATGATGTTTTGATTGTCCCGCGGCTGATGCCGATGGGTCGCCTGGGGTCAGTTTTGCGGGTTTTCGGTCGTTAACACCTATTTAACACCGATTTAATACCGACTCGCTGACGGGCAACGTCATTTGCCAGCAGGCAGCCATGTCCGCCACGGCAGCGGCCCCGGAGTCAGTGCAAAAAAAGTATTCAAGTAGCAATCGAGCGGAAAATCAGGGCAAACAGGCGGTATCTGCCCACAAAATTCGGCAACGGGCGTGATTCGTGATGTGTGCGAAACGCCTGCGTGTCTGCTGGCGCCGGCGTGCATCACCCGCGGGCCGGCAGCGACCCGCCTTTTCATCCACCCTACGCGAACGGCACGGCAATGGAATTTGGTATTCGCGCATGGGCGGCATGTGCAGCACAACTAGAAACGCAGCAAGCCTGGCAGGCCTGGAGCCGCGCGCCCTGGCTGCCCAAAGGCGACGCATTGCCCACGCTGGCCGCCATGGCCCCGATGCTGCGCCGCAGGATCACCGCGCTGGGCCGCGCTGCCTTGCATCCCGCCTATGCCTGCCAGCCGGGCGTGGACGGCATTCCCGTCATCTTTGCATCGCGCCACGGTGACACCCTGCGCCCGCTGCAAATGCTTGGCGACCTTGCCGACGGCGAGCCCTTGTCGCCCACAGCCTTCGGCCTGTCCGTGCATAACGCCATCGGCGCGCTGTATTCGATCGACCGGGGCGATCCGGGCAACCTGCAAGCCCTGGCCGCGGGCCGCGATACGGTGGAAGCGGCGGTGGTGGAAGCGTGCGGTTTGCTGGCCGACGGCGCCCCGGAAGTCTTGCTGGTGCATTACGAGGCGCCGCTGCCCGAGGCCTATGCCGTCTTCGCGGACGAACCGGAGTGCCTGTTCGGGTGGGCGTGGCGGGTCGGCATGCCGCAGGCGGGGCAACCGGTGCTCAGCCTTGAGGTGGTGGGGGAGACCCTGCCGGCCGGCGCCGGCGTGACGCTGCCGCATGGGCTGGAGGTGCTGCGCTTCATGCTCTCCGGCGACGCCGAGTTGCGCCACGCCGGCGAGCGTGCCGGCTGGAGGTGGCAACGACATGGTTGAGCGCCTGGACCGGGCCTGGCGCGTCTGCGCGACCGGGCTGTGCTTTTCCAGCTTCGGCGTCGGCGGGCTCGTGCTGCGGGTGCTGGTGTTCCCGTTGCTTGCCGTCTTGCTGTGGTCTTCGGCGCGCCGGCAGCGGGTCTGCAAGAACGTGGTGCATTACGCATTCCGGCTTTTCCTGTGGCTGATGCGCTCGGTCGGGGTGATCCGCTACGAGGTGCTGCATCCTGAGCGGCTGCGCCGCCAGGGCTTGCTGATCGTGGCCAACCATCCGTCGCTGATCGATGTCGTCTTTCTGATCGCGCTGACGCGCCAGGCCGATTGCGTGGTGCGCTCCGGCCTGGCCCGCAACCCGTTTACCCGTGGCCCGGTGCGCGCCACCGGTTACGTCTGCAATGACTCCGGCGCGGGCATGGTGGATGACTGCATTGCCTCGCTGCGCACGGGCAATAATCTCGTCATCTTCCCCGAGGGCACGCGCACGCCGTTGCATGGCCCGCTGCGCCTGCAACGGGGTGCGGCCAATGTCGCGGTGCGCGGCGGCTTTGCGCTGACGCCTGTGGTGATCCGGTGCGAGCCGCCCACGCTCACCAAGGGTGAGAAGTGGTACCGCGTGCCGGCCCGCAGGCCTCGTTACATCATTGACGTGCGAGAGGATGTCAGTGTCGCCCAGATGGTGCCGTCCGGACTGGACGACGCGCTGGCGGTACGGCACCTGACCCAATCGCTATCCGAGTTTTTTTCCAGGGAGGTCCGCCGTGAAGGCGCTTGAGCAAGAAATCAAGGAACTGATCATTTCATCGTTGTCGCTGGAGGATATCGGCGTGGACGATATCGACGCCGACGCACCGTTGTTCATCGAAGGGCTGGGCCTGGATTCGATCGATGCGCTCGAACTCGGGCTGGCGCTGCAAAAGCGCTACGGCGTGACCATGAACGGCGACAAGGAAGACATGCGTGCGCGCTTTGCCAGCGTGACAGCGCTGGCCACGTTCGTCGCATCTCAGCGTGCTGGCCAGGCTTCTGCCTGAACCCGCCCACGACACACCAAGGATCCACATACCACTTGCCAGGCCGGCAACCACGGCCGGTCATAGCCGAACAGGGGGAAGCCCATCATGACCCATGACGAAATCTTTGCGCGGGTGGCCGCGGTGCTCGAGGAAACCTTCGAGATCGACCCGGCCCGCATTCGTCCCGAAGCCCGTCTCTACGACGACCTGGACATCGACAGCATCGACGCGGTCGACCTGCTGGTGAAGCTCAAGCCGATGCTGAACAAGCCGATCAAGCCGGAGCAGTTCAAGGCCGTGCGCACCGTGCAGGACGTGGTGCAGGCGCTGGCCTTGCTGATCGACTCGCCCGCCACGGCCTGAGCGCGCATGCCCGTGCGCAAATTGCTGCTCGGCGTGTTGACGCTGTGCTATCCGGTGGCGATCTACTTTGGCCTGCAGCATTGGTCGCCGCGCGTGATGGCGCTGGCGCTGGTGGCACTGGCGCTGCTGCGCGCCCTGACCAGCCGCCAGGCCGGCTGGCGCCTGCTTGCCGTGGCCGCCGCCGTGCTGGCCGCGATCGTGGCCGCGTCCAATCACGCGCTGCCCCTCAAGCTGTATCCCGTGCTGGTCAATGCCGCGATGCTGGGCTTGTTCGGCTGGAGCCTGCGGCACCCGCCCAGCCTGGTGGAGCGGCTGGCGCGGCTGCGCGAGCCGGACTTGCCGCCGTCGGGCGTTGCGTACACGCGCCGCGTGACGCAAGCCTGGTGCGTGTTCTTCGTGTGCAACGGCACGGTAGCCGCACTGACCGCCGTGCTGGCCAGCGACCGCATCTGGGCGCTTTACAACGGCGGCATCGCCTACGGATTGATCGGCGCCATGTTCGCCGGCGAATGGCTGGTGCGCCAGCGTGTGATGGCAAGGGGGCGGCATGGCTGAGTGGCTGGGCGTAAGCGGGTTGATGGCGGCGCTGGCGCAGCGCTCGCACGTGGTCGCGCATGGCGCGGCCGGCGCGACCACTGCACCGGAGTTCGTGCGGCGCGTGGCCGCCTGGCGGCAAGCGTTTACCGCCGCGCCGGGGAAGTCCTGGGCGCTCTACATCGAATCGACCTCCGAGTTCGCGGCGGCGCTGTTCGGCGCCTGGCACGCGGGCAAGCACGTGGTGCTGCCCGGCGACACGCGCGCCGAAACGCTGGCGGCATTGCGCGAGCGCGCCGATCGCTGCGCCGGCGAGTTGCCCGATGGCCTGTGGCCGCAAGCATCGATCGAGCCGGCCAACGGCAGCATGGACTGGCCTGCGCTGGCGCCAAGCGACACGCTGGTGACGATGTTCACCTCGGGTTCCACCGGCGTGCCCGGCGCCATCGTCAAGCACCTGTCGCAGCTCGACGCGGAAGTGCAGGCGCTGCAGGCCGCGTTCGGCGCGGAGCTGCCGGCGCAGGTGAGGGTGCTGGCAACGGTGTCGCACCAGCATATCTACGGCCTGCTGTTCTGCGTGTTGTGGCCGCTCGCGGCGGCGCGCGCCATGCCGGCGGATCGTCTCGCGTTCCATGAGGAAATCGTGCGCGCTTGCGGTGATGCCCCGGCGCTGCTGGTCACCAGCCCGGCGCACCTGCGGCGCATGCCGCAAGCGCTCGACTGGTCTGCCGCCCGCGGCGTGCTGCGCGCCGTGTTCTCGTCCGGCGGGCCTTTGCCGCCGGAGGCCGCGACCGATGCGTTGCGCCATCTGGGACAAGCGCCCATCGAAGTGTTCGGGAGCTCGGAAACCGGCGGCATCGCCTGGCGGCAGCGTGCCCGCCACGAAGACCGCTGGACTCCGCTGCCGGGCGTGCAATGGCGCTTGCAGGATGGCTTCCTGGCGGTGCGCTCCGCGCACCTTCCGGACGACGGCTGGTTTCTGTGCGCGGACCATGTGCTGCCCGCCGCGGATGGCGGCTTCACCCTGGCGGGCCGCGCCGACCGCATCGTCAAGATCGAGGAAAAGCGCGTATCGCTGACCCAGGTCGAGCAGGCGCTGGCCGCGTCGCCGCTGGTGCGCGAGGCGCGCGTGGTGTTGCTGGAGCTGGATGTCGGCACGCGCCTTGGCGCCGTGGTGGTGCCCAGCGAGAGCGGCGCGGCCATGCTGGCCGGGCAGGGCCGCGCGGCCCTGCTTGCCGCGCTGCGCGCCCGCCTTGCGGATGCCGTGGACGCGGTGGCCTTGCCACGGCGCTGGAGCTTTGCCGAGGCGCTGCCCTGCAACGCGCAGGGCAAGACCACGCAAGCCATGCTGCGCGACGTGTTCCGCCGCGTGCTGCCGGCCGTGCGCTGGCAGGCCGCGGAGGATGCGCTGTCGGCCGCCGCCGAGCTGGAGGTCAGCGAGGACCTGGCCGTGTTCGACGGGCATTTCCCGGGCAGCCCCATCGTGCCGGGCGTGGCGCAGGTCGACTGGGTGATGGCGCTGGCGCCCGAGCGCCTGCCGGTGCCGCCGCGCGCGCGTTTTCGCCGGATGGAGATTCTGAAGTTCCAGGCCGTGATCACGCCCGGCACCCTGGTGCAAATGACGCTGGCGTGGCAGCCCGAGCGCGGCGCGCTGGCCTTTCGCCTGAGCTCGGCGCGCGGCCCGCACGCCAGCGGGCGCATCATCTTTGGAGAGGCGGATGTTTAAGCCCGTGGCGCTCGTCCCGGTCTACAACCACGAACGTGCCATCGGCGCGATGGTGCAGGCCATTCTCGCGCATCCGTTGCCGTGCCTGCTGGTGGACGACGGCAGCAGCCCGGCCTGCGAGCGTGTGCTGCGCGAGCTTGCCGCAAGCCATGCCGACCGGGTCCAGCTGATCCGCCTGGCGCAGAACCAGGGCAAGGGCGGGGCCATCATGGCGGGCTTCGAGGAGGCCGCGCGCATGGGATTTACGCATGCGCTGCAGATCGATGCCGACGGGCAGCATGATGCCGGCTGCATCCCCCAGTTCCTGGCGCTGGCGCAGGCCAGCCAGCACGCCATGATCTGCGGCTGCCCGGTCTACGACGAATCGGTGCCGCGCGTGCGGCTGCTGGCGCGCTACCTGACCCACGTCTGGGTCTGGATCAACACGCTGTCGTTCGCCGTGCGCGATTCGATGTGCGGCCTGCGCGTCTATCCTCTCGCACACGTGCTCCCGCTGGTGCGCCAGGTCAAGCTGGGCCGGCGCATGCAGTTCGATACCGAGGTGCTGGTGCACCTGGTCTGGCGCGGCGTGCGCATCGTCAACGTACCCACGCGCGTGACGTATCCCACCGACGGCGTTTCCCATTTCCAGGTCTGGCGCGACAACGTGCTGATCTCTTCCATGCATACACGGCTCTTCTTCGGCATGCTCAAGCGCTTGCCGGTACTGCTGTGGCGCAAGGTGCGGCCGGCATGAGCACGCCCCAAGCCACCCAAGGCACCCAAGCGACGCAACCCGGACGCATGGCCCGTCACTGGAGCCAGATCCGCGAATCCACTTGCGTATGGGGCGTGTGGAGCCTGTACTGGCTGTATCGCCTGTGCGGCCGCGTGCTGTTCCGCGCGGTGCTGTACCCGGTGGTGACCTACTACTGGCTTGCCAAGCCGCTGGCGCGCCATGCGTCGCTCGACTATCTGCGCCGCATCCAGGCCGCCACGGGCGCGGTCGGCCCGGCGGGCATGATGCCGGGGCTGCGCCATAGCCTGCGCCACCTGTTCTCGTTTGCCGACACGCTGCTGGACAAGCTGCTTGCCATCGGCGGCGGCTACCGCTACGGCGCGGTGCGGCGCGAAGGCGCCGAGGTGATGCTGGCGCAGATCGCCAGCGGGCAGGGCGGCATCATCGTGACCGCCCACATGGGCTGCCTGGAGCTGTGCCGGGTGCTGGCCAACCAGCGCGCCGGCCTGCGCCTGACGGTGCTGGTGCATACCGCGCACGCGGCGCAGTTCAACCGCATCCTGTCGCGGCTGGACCCGCGCTCCGGGCTGCAGCTGTTCCAGGTCGACGATATTTCGCCGGCCACCGCCTTGCTGCTGGCCGAGAAGGTCCGCGCGGGCGAGTTCGTGGCGATTGCGGGCGACCGGGTTCCGGTGCATGGCGGCCGCGCCGTGACGGTGCCGTTCCTGGGCGCGCCCGCGCGCTTTCCCGTGGGGCCTTATGTGCTGGCGGCGTTGCTGGAATGCCCGCTGTTCGCCATGGGCTGCGTGCGTTCGGGCAAGGGCCACCTGCTGCGTTTTACCGAACTGGCCCGCGAAGTGCACCTGCCGCGCGCGCGGCGCGACGCGATCCTGACCGAGCATGCGGCCGGCTATGCGCAATGGCTTTCGCAACTGCTGGTGGAGTCGCCCTACGACTGGTTCAACTTTTACGATTTCTGGGGGCAGGGCGGCGCCGTGCCGGACGCGGCGCGCGCCAGCGCAGCGCCCATTGAAAGCTGACCTGAATCCGGATATCGCGATACCCAACCTTATGCCCCAAGCCTCCCAGGACTTCAGCTTTGAGATCACGCTCAGCGCGGCCTTCCACGACCTCGACCCGATGAACGTGGTCTGGCACGGCAACTACGTGCGATATTTCGAGCAGGCGCGCTGCGCGCTGCTGGCGCGCTACCACTACGACTACCCCGCCATGCGAGACTCGGGCTATGCGTGGCCGGTGGTGGACATGCGCGTCAAGTATGTCGGGCCGCTTACCTATGGCCAGTCGTTCATCGTCCGCGCCACCATCGTCGAGTGGGAGAACCGGCTCAAGATCGAGTACGTGGTCCGCGATGCCGCCAGCGGCCGGCGCCTGACCAAGGGCTACACCATCCAGGTGGCGGTGGACATGGCCAATGGCGAGATGCAGTATGTCTGCCCGCCGGTCCTGCTGGCGTGCCTTGGCGTGCAAGACGGGGCGCAGCCGGAGCGCCAGGCATGATGCGCCGCCGCCTGTTGCGGGCGCTGTGCTGCGCCGTGCTGGCTGGCCCGGGCCTTGCCGCCGCGGCCGCGCCGGATTTGCTGGCCTCGGTGGCTGCGCGCTTGTCCGATGCCCCGGTCATCCACGGACGCTTCGAGCAGATCCGCCGCCTGTCCGGCTTTGCCAATCCGCTGGTCTCACGCGGCGACTTCGTGCTCGCGCGCGAGCGTGGCGTGGTGTGGAGCACGCGTGAGCCGTTTGCGTCCAGCCTGCTGGTCACGCCGGACCGGCTGGTCATGCGCGGTGCCGATGGCCGCGTGCAGCAACAGTTGCAGGCAGACGCCCAGCCCGCCATGCGGGTCGTGGGCGAATCGGTGATTGCCGTGCTGCGCGGCGACCTGCGCGCGTTGTCCACACGTTTCGAGGTGGCCGGCGAGCTGGTTGGCAAGAGCGGCTGGACGCTGACGCTGACGCCGACCGATGCCGGCATGCGGCGCGTATTCACCCGCATCGAGCTGGCCGGGGATCGCTTTGTGCGCAACGTGCGCCTGGAAGAAGGCAGCGGCGACAGCACCACCGTCAAGATGATCGACCCGAGTGCGGCCGCCAAACTCGGTGCGGATGAGGAGAAGCGCTTTGAGTAAGGCGGCAAAGGTGGCTAAGGCCGCCCCGGCCACTGGCAAGCCCGCGCACGGGCTCAGCACCCTGGAGCGGGTGCTGGCCGTGGCGTGGCTGTTGCTGGTGATCGCGCTGACGGCGCACCAGTTGCAGTTCTGGCGCGCCTCGCGGCTCGACACCGATGTGATGGCCTTGCTGCCCACCAGCCAGCGCACCGCCACCGCCGACCGCGTGCTGCGCCGGCTGGCCGACGGCGTCTCGCGCGAGATCGTGGTGCTGGTCGGCGCGCCCGACTGGGCCCGCGCCCGTGCCGCCGCCGATCGCTTCAGCACGGCCGCGAAACCGCAGGCGAGCTTGCTGCAGCCAGTGGACCGCATCGCCAGTTTCGACCTCGACGCCGCGCTGGCCTTCTACCGGCCTTACCGCGACCGCCTGCTTACCGACAGCCAGCGCGCCATGCTGCGCCAGGCGGATCCCGATGTACTGTCCCAGCAGGCGCTGACCCGGCTCTACCAGCTTTCCACCGGCCCGCGCCTGACCGACTGGGCGGCTGACCCGATCGGGCTCTGGCAGGACTGGTGGCTGTCGCGCGCGGCCATCACGCGCGTGCATGAGCGTGATGGCCGCGCGGCGCTCAGCGCCGAGGGCAAGGAGTGGGTGCTGCTGACGTATCGCATCACCAAGCCTGCGTTCTCGGTAAGCGGCAATACGGACTACGGCGATGTGCTGCGGCTGGGCGAGCGCGCCGCCGCGCAGGGCGACGACGGCGTGCACGTGGTGGCCGCCGGCATTCCCTTGCACGCGGAAGCCGCCGCATCCCAGGCCAACCTGGAGATGAACGTGATCGGCTGGGGCTCGCTGGCGGCGGTCTTGCTGCTGGTCTGGCTGGCCTTCCGTTCGCTGCGCCCGATCATCTTGGTGGGGCTGTCGCTGCTGATCGGCACGGCTGCCGCGGTGTCCGCCACCGCGCTGGTGTTTGACCGCGTCCACCTGATCACCCTGGTGTTCGGGGCCAGCCTGGTGGGCGTGGCCGAGGACTTCGGCATTCACTATTTCGTGTCGCGGCAGGCCAGCCCTGGCCTGTCGCCGCCGCAGGTGATGCGCAGGCTGCTGCCGGGCATGGCGCTGGCGCTGTCGACCAGCGTGGTGGCCTACCTGGCGCTGGGCATCGCGCCGTTCCCGGGGCTGCGGCAAATGGCGCTGTTCTCGGCCGTGGGGCTGGTGGCGGCTTTTCTGACCGTGGTGTTCTGGTTCCCGCTGCTCGATCGCGGCCAGCTGCGCCAGACGCGCCTGTCGAGTTGGCTGACCGCCAGCCTGGCCCGCTGGCCGCGCGTGGGCATGGATCGCGCTTCGATGCTGCTGCTGGGCGCCCTGGCCTTGTTCATCGTGCCGGGGCTATGGCAGGTCAAGGTGGCGGATGACGTGCGCCAGCTGCAAAGCTCGCCGCCGGCGCTGATCGAGGCGCAGCGCACCGCCGGGCGCTTGCTGGGCACACCTAGCCCCGCCCAGTTCCTGCTGGTGCGCGGCGACTCGCCGGACCAGGTGCTGGCGCGCGAGGAAGCGGTCAAGGCGGCGCTGGCGGGCGTGGTGGCGCGCGGCGAGCTGGAGGGCTTCCTGGCCATCTCCGATTGGGTGCCATCGGCGTCCCGCCAGCATGCCGATGCCACGCTGACGGACGGCCTGGAGGCCGCCGTGCGCGAGCGCGTGGCGCGCGCGGTGGGCGGCACCGTGGGCACGCCCAATGCCGCTGCGCCTGACCGCGTGCTGACGTTGCCGGCGTGGCTGGCGAGCCCGGTTTCCGAGACGTTGCGTCACCTCTGGCTGGATCGCGAGGGCCAGGGCTACGCCAGCGTCATGCTGCTGCGCGGGCTGGACAAGCCCACCACCATTGCGCTGATCGAGGCGGCGGCGGCCATGGTGCCGGGCGTCGAGTGGGTGGACCGCGTGGCCGACCTGTCCTCGCTGCTCAAGCATTACCGCGTGCTGATGACCTGGCTGCTGGGCGCCGGCGCGCTGGGCGTGGCGCTGTTGCTGGCATGGCGCTATGGCAGGGCCTCGTGGCGGGCGCTGGTGCCGACCTTGCTGGCGGGGGTATTCAGCGTGGCGCTGCTGGGCTGGCTGCATGTGCCGCTGCAGCTGTTCTCCGTGCTTGCGCTGGCGTTGCTGCTTGGCGTGGGCGTGGACTACGGCATCTTCCTGCTGGAGCATCCCGGCGATGGCGAGTCATGGACGGCGATCGTGCTTGGCGCGGCCAGCACGCTGCTGGCCTTTGGCCTGCTGGCGCTGTCGTCCACGCCGGCGCTGCATGCCTTTGGCATGACCATGCTGTCCGGCGTGGGGGCGGTATGGGTGCTGTCGCCATGGTTCCGGCCCCACGCGCCGCATGGGCATGCGCACTAGCTTCATGTTGAAGTCGCAGCAAGACAAATAGCAAGACAAATAAAACCAACAAGATCAACGAGTCAAACAGGGTTGCAAATGAATACCGAACAGGTGGATGTCCTTATCATCGGCGCCGGCCCGGCGGGCTCCGTGGCGGCGGGCCTTTTACGCAAGCGCGGCATTGATGTGCTGGTGATCGAGAAAGAGACCTTTCCGCGCTTCTCGATCGGGGAAAGCCTGCTGCCGCAGAGCATGGCCTACATCGAAGAGGCGGGCATGCTGCAGGCGGTGGTCGAAGCCGGCTTCCAGTACAAGAACGGCGCTGCCTTCGTGCGTGGCGACCGCTATACGGATTTCGATTTCCGCGACAAGTTCTCCGCCGGCTGGGGTACCACCTACCAGGTCCAGCGCGCGCGCTTCGACGACGTGCTGATCCGCGAGGCGCAGAAGCAGGGCGCCGAGGTCCGTTTCAAGCACCAGGTGAGCGCCGTCGACCTGGAGGGCGAGCAGCCTTGCGTCACCGTGCGCGACCCGGATGGCAAGGCGTACCAGGTGCGGGCGCGTTTCCTGCTGGATGCCTCGGGTTTCGGCCGCGTACTGCCGCGCCTGCTGGACCTGGAGTCGCCGTCGCACTTCCCCGTGCGCAGCGCCATCTTCACCCACGTGGAAGACCGCATCCCGCTGGGCACCTTCGATCGCAACAAGATCCGCGTCAGCGTGCATCCGGAGCATGTCGATGTCTGGTACTGGACCATTCCGTTCTCGGACGGCCGCTGCTCGCAGGGCGTGGTGGCGGAAAAGCGCTTCCTCGACCAGTACAAAGGGACCGAGACCGAGCGGCTGCAGGCGCTGGTGGGCGAGGAGCCCGGCCTTGCCAAGCTGTTGGCCAACGCCGGCTGGGACACCCCGGCCCGACAGATCGTCGGCTACTCGGCCAACGTGAAATCGCTGTGGGGCAAGGGCTATGCGTTGCTGGGCAATGCGGGCGAATTCCTCGACCCGGTGTTCTCGTCTGGCGTCACCATTGCCTTCAAGTCCGCCAGCCTGGCCACGGCCTGCCTGGCGCGCCAGTTGAATGGCGAGACGGTGGACTGGCAGGCCGACTACGGCCGCCCGCTCAAGGACGGCGTGGATTGCTTCCGCACCTTTGTGGAAGCGTGGTACGAAGGCCGCTTCCAGAAGCTGATTTTCCATCCCGATGCCACGCCGGAAATCCGCCGCATGATTTCGGCCATCCTGGCGGGCTATGCCTGGGACCGCACCAACCCGTTCGTCACCGAGTCGCGGCGCCGCCTTGGCGTGCTGGAGCAGCTTTGCGAAGCCTGATCGCCAGGCATCCCTCCATTGGCGCCGTGCCGGCGCGGATGCTGCTGGGTGTTGCCGCGTGTGCCTTGCTGTTAGCGGGCTGCGCCGGCCCGGGAGCGGGGGCAGGTTCCGCTTCGCCGCCTGCCTCGCCCACCCTGCCCGCCGAGCAGCAGCCCGTGCCGTTGCTGCGCCTGCCGCCGGCATCGCTGGGCCGCGAGCTGGCGCTGCAGCAGCAGATCACCGTGGTGTACCGCACCCCGCGCGGGGAGGAGCGCCGCGAGATCCAGGCCTTGCTGGAAGCCGATGCCACCCACACGCGGCTGGCCGCGCTGGCCGGCGGGCAGGTGCTGGCGCGGCTCGACTGGGATGGGCAGGACCTGCGCGTGGTGCGCTCGCCCTGGGCGCCGGCCGAGCTGGTGCCGGAGCGTATCCTGAGTGAAATGCAGTTGTCGTTGTGGCCGGTCGAGGCGATTGCCGCGGCCTTGCCGGCGGGCTGGCGCCTGGAGGTCGAGGCCGGCCGGCGCGTGCTGCGCGCGGGTGGCGAGGTGGTGGCGCAGGTGCGCTATCCGGACCCGCAAACGATCGAGTTCGAGCAATACCGCGATGGCTATCGGCTGACCATCCGCACCCTGCCGCCGGCAGGGCAAGGAGGGACGAAATGAATGTCTTTATTAATGCACTGGGCATGACCTGCGCGCTGGGCGACGGCGCGGATGCGGTGCGCGCGGCGCTCTGGCGCGGCGACGCCCCGCAGGGCGGCGAGGTGACCGAGCTTTACAGCCCGGGCCGCCCGCTGCAGCTCGGCACGGTCAACGCCGCGCTCAGCCTGCCGGACGACACGCCACAGGTGCACCGTACCCGCAACAATGCGCTGCTGTATCACGCCGCGCTCCAGTTCATTGCGCAGGCGCAGGCCGCCATTGCCCGGGTTGGCCCGGCGCGGGTGGCGGTGGTGCTGGGCACCAGTACCTCCGGCATTGCCGAGGGCGGCGTGGCCGTGCGCGCGCGCGCTGCCACCGGCGCGTGGCCGGAGGGTTTCCACTACGGGCAGCAGGAGCTGGGTTCGCCGGCGCAGTTCCTGGCCGGCGTGCTGGGCGTGACTGGCGTGGCCTACACGCTGTCCACCGCCTGCTCGTCGAGCGCCAAGGCGCTAGGGGCTGCCGCGCGCCTGCTGCGCAGCGGCATGGCGGACGTGGTGATCGCGGGCGGCGCGGACACCCTGTGCTCCTTCACCGTCGCCGGCTTCAGTGCACTGGATTCCGTCTCGGCGTCACGCTGCAACCCGCTGTCGGCCAACCGTTGCGGCATCAACCTGGGCGAAGGCGCCGGCTTGTTCCTGCTGTCCGCCGAGCCGGGGCCGGTGCGCCTGGCCGGCTGCGGCGAGACCTCCGACGCGCATCACATGTCGGCGCCGGACCCCAGCGGCGCCGGTGCCCGGGCCGCCATGCTGCAGGCGCTGGAGCGCGCCGGGCTTGCGCCTGCGGACATCGATTACCTTAACCTGCACGGCACCGCCACGCCGCAGAACGACGCCATGGAAGCGCTGGCATGCGCCGCGGTGTTCGGCGCCGATCTGCCGCTCAGCTCGACCAAGCCGATGACCGGGCACGCGCTCGGCGCGGCCGGTGCCATCGAGGCCGCGCTGATGTGGCTGACGCTGGTCGACAATCCGGACGGCCGCCTGCCCCCGCACTGGTGGGATGGCGTGCCCGATCCGGCCTTGCCGGCGCTGCGCGTGGTGGCCCCCGGCGAAACGCTGGGCCGCGCGCCGCGCTACGTGATGAGCAATTCCTTCGCTTTCGGCGGTAGCAACAGCGCCGTGATACTGGGAGCCGGCTGACCATGACCACGACGTCCCTTGCCGCGTTGCCGGCAATCGCCGAGGTGCTGCCGCACGCCGGCGGGATGCGCTTGCTGGATGAACTGTTGCGCGCCGATGAGGAACACGCGGCAGCGCGCACCACGGTGCGCGCCACCCAGCTGTTTGTCGATGAGTCCGGCATGCCGGGCTGGGTCGGCATCGAGTACATGGCGCAGACCATCGCCGCCTGGGCCGGCGCGCAGGACTGGCGCGCCGGGCGGGCGCCTGGCATCGGCTTCCTGCTCGGCTCACGGCGCTACGAATGCGATGTGCCGGCGTTCCCGGTGGGCAGCGTGCTGACCATACAAGTGCGCGCCGAGCTGGTCGGCGACAACGGGCTCGGCATGTTTGCCTGCTCGCTGTCGCTGGGCGAGCACGAAGTGGCGCGCGCCAACGTTTCCGTTTTCCAGCCTGCCGACGCGCAGGCTTTCTTGCAAGGACAACAACCATGACGAACCGAACCGTGCTCGTCACAGGGTCTTCGCGCGGCATTGGCCGCGCCATCGCGCTGCGCATGGCGCGCGAGGGCTACGATGTGGTGGTGCATTGCCGTGCCCGGCGCGATGAAGCCGAATCGGTGGCCGATGCGATCCGTGCCCTGGGCCGCACCGCGCGCGTGCTTTGTTTCGACGTCAGCCAGCGGGAACAGGCCGCGGCCGCGCTGCTGGCCGATATCGAAGCCCACGGTTGCTACTACGGCGTGGTCTGCAACGCGGGCATCGCGCGCGATGCGGCGTTCCCGGCCATGACCGGGGCAGAGTGGGACGAGGTGATCCACACCAACCTGGACGCCTTCTACAACGTGCTCAACCCGGTGGTGATGCCCATGGTGCAGCGGCGCAAGCCGGGCCGCATCGTCACGCTGTCCTCGGTGTCGGGGCTGGTGGGTAACCGGGGCCAGACCAACTACAGCGCGGCCAAGGCCGGCGTGATCGGCGCGACCAAGGCGCTGGCCATCGAGCTGGCCAAGCGCGCCATTACCGTCAATTGCGTGGCCCCTGGCCTGATCGATACGGAGATGGTGGAGGAACACGTGCTGGAGGAAGCCTTGCGCATGATCCCGGCACGCCGCACGGGTACCCCGGACGAGGTGGCCGCCACCGTGGCGTTCCTGATGTCCGCCGATGCGGGCTATATCACCCGGCAGGTGATTTCGGTCAACGGGGGGATGTTCGGATGAAGCGAGTCGTCATTACCGGAGCCGGCGCAGTCTGCTCGCTGGGCAACGACTGGGCGAGCGTGCGCGAGCGCCTGGCCAGCGGCCGCAACGCGGTCGTGCAGATGCCGGAGTGGGCCGTCTACAAGGGCCTCAACACGCAGCTTGCGGCACCTGTGCCGCCGTTCACGCTGCCGGCGCATTACACCCGCAAGGTCACGCGCGCCATGGGCCGCGTGGCGGTGATGTCGGTGCTGGCCAGCGAGGCCGCCTTGCGCGATGCGGGGCTGCTTGGCGATCCGCTGGTCGCGAGCGGCAAGCTTGGCATAGCCTATGGCTCGTCCACCGGCACGCCGTCGGCCGTGGCCGATTTTGGCCGCATGATGATGGATCGCACCACCGAGGACGTCAGCGCTACCACCTACATCCGCATGATGCCGCATACCACGGCGGTGAACATCGGCGTGTTCTTCGGCATTACCGGGCGCATCCTCACCACCTCCAGTGCCTGCACCTCGGGCAGCCAGGGCATCGGCTACGCTTACGAAACCATCCGCAGCGGCCGGCAGGTGGCCATGCTGGCGGGCGGCGCCGAGGAACTGGATCCCACCGAGGCCGCCGTGTTCGATACCCTGTTCGCCACCAGCACCTGCAACGATGCGCCGCATGGCACGCCGCGCCCGTTCGACAGCGAGCGCGACGGCCTGGTGCTGGGCGAGGGTGCCGGCACACTGGTGCTGGAGGAGCTGGAGCACGCGCTGGCGCGCGGCGCGCGCATCCTGGCCGAGATTGTCGGCTTTGGCACCAACAGCGACGGCGCCCACGTGACCCAGCCCAAGGCGGACACGATGGCGCAGGCCATGCGCCTGGCGCTGGAGGATGCCGGCCTGCCGGCCTCGGCGATCGGCTACGTCAATGCCCACGGCACTGCCACGGACCAGGGCGATATCGCCGAGTCCCATGCCACCCGCGAGGTGCTGGGTGACGCGGTGCCGGTGAGTTCGCTGAAAAGCTATATGGGCCATACGCTAGGCGCCTGCGGCGCGCTCGAGGCATGGATGACGGTCGAGATGATGCGCGACGGCTGGTTTGCGCCCACCATCAACCTGTCCAACCCAGACCCGCGCTGTGCCTGCCTTGACTACATCATGGGCGAGGGCAGGCGGCTCGACATCGATCATGCGATGAGCAACAATTTTGCCTTTGGCGGCATCAACACGTCGCTGGTGTTCCGCCGCTGGCGTTGATCTGCCAGTACTACCGCGCATTTTCCTCATCAATAAAATCAACAACACCAACAACACCAAGAAAGGAAGGTCAATGAAGCACGCTCTCTCCATCCTGGCCGCTACCGCCTCGGCCGCCATGCTGTTGTCCACGCCCGCCGCGGCGCGCGATACCAAGTACATGCTGCCGTTCCAGGAAGTGCTGGATATGTCGGAAGCCCAGGAAAAGCTCGATGGCTCGGTCAAGTTCTTCCTGGCGGGGCAGAAGAAGCCCAAGGTCCTTGAGACCAAGGAGAGCGATGTGTCCAACCGCAAGACCAACAGCTTCGGCAAGAGCGATGAAGACGCCTGCCGCTGGGCCGCGCTGTCCGCGCTGATCGCGTTCCAGGACAAGGCCAAGACGCTCGGCGCCAATGCCGTGGTCGACGTGGTGAGCTACTACAAGAAGGACTCGGTCGCCAGCCCGACCGAGTACGAATGCCATGCCGGCGCGGTGGTGGCCGGTGTGGCGCTCAAGGGCACGTACGCCAAGGTGGCGGGCAAGTAAGGCCGCGCGCCACGCCATGCCGGCCTCCCCGATCCACGTTCGCGTTGCGTCGGTAGCTGGCCTGGCGGGACAGGTTCCGCCCGCCAGGCAATGGCTGGGCGCGGACGAAGCGCGGCGCCTGGACGCCCTGCAGGCCGGCCAGCGCGCCGCCCAGTTCGTGGCTGGGCGCTGGATTGCGCGCCAATTGCTGGCGCAAGCTTACGGCGGCGGCTGGCAGGACTGGACGCTGAGCGCCGCGCCGGACAGCCCGCCGCAGGCCATTGGGCCTGTGTCCGCTTTTCTCTCCCTCTCCCATTCCGGCGACTACGCTGCCTGTGCCGTCGGGCTGGAACCGCTCGGCCTGGACATCGAGCGCGTGCTGCCGCGCAAGGGGCTGGACGCGCTGGTGCTCGCAGTCAGCAGCGAAGCCGAACGCGCCGCCTTGCCGGCATTGCGCCCGGGCGGCGATCCGGCGGCGCAACGCGAGGCCTTCTTCCAGCTCTGGACCTTGAAGGAAGCCTGGCTCAAGCGTGGCGGCGGGGGCTTGTTCCAGACCATGCTCGGGCAGGCGGTGGCGGTGTCGCCGGCGGCCAGCCTGGCCACCGCCAATGCTTGCAGCTGGCGCCACGGCGACGCTGTGCTGGCGATCCACGCCGCGCCCGCTATCTCGTTGTCGGATACCGTGCCTGCGGGCCTGCGCTACTGGTGCCTGGCGCCAGCGGCGGATGCGCCCTGAGCATCACGTCATCGAGGGCGCTATCCACGCCACTACCGGTACGTTCGGCCTGTGTCGGGGTAAGCCCGGATACCCGTCATTACCCCGCGGCGGGCAACACATCTCTTGGCAAGCCTTCGGTTAGACTTAGCCCTTGGTTTCGTCCTCCCGCCCATGCAGTCGGCTAATCGAGATACCAGTCTTGCAAGGAGAAGTCCCCCATGCATGCAGTTCCGTTGCTAGATAGCAGTGCCAACGATAGCGATAGCCCTACCGAAGTCCCGCTGCGCGACCTGCGCCGCGTCACCATTCATCCCGATCACTGGTATCCCCTGGCCTGGTCGCGCGAGGTCAAGCGCGGCAAGGCGCATGGCGTGCGCTTTGCCGGAGAGCCGATCGTGCTGGTGCGCACGGCGTCCGGCGCGGTGTTCGCGCTCGAGGATCGTTGCGCGCACCGGCAGGTGCCGCTGCACGCGGGCGTGGTCGAGGGCGAATCGATCCGTTGCTGCTATCACGGCTGGACCTATGATTGCACCGGCCGCTGCATCGACGTGCCTTACCTGGGCCGCGAGCGCTTGCCCAACGGCGTGCGCTCCTACCCCTGCCGCGAGGTGGAAGGGCTGATCTTCGTGTTCCCCGGCAGCGCGGTGCTGGCCGACGAAACCCCGTTGCCCAGCCTGGGCTCGGTGGCCAACAAGGCGTACAAGACGCGGCGTTTTGGCCGCGAGGTCAAATGCCATTACTCGTTCATGCACGAGAACCTGATGGACATGAACCATCAGTTCCTGCACCGGCGGCAGATGGGGCAGATGCGCGCCAGCTCGCTGGGCCGCCGGCGCGGCGACGGATGGGTCGAGGTGGACTACACCTTCGCTCGCGAGCAAGGCAAGCAGCCGGTGGGCGAAGCGCTGGTGTTCGGCGGCGGCAACAAGGGCAGCAAGGGCGGGCAAGGCGGCAAGGACGTGATGACGGTCCGCACCCTGTATCCCTACCAGACCCTGCAGATCCGCACTTCGGATGCCACGCTGGTGATGGACCTGTGGATCGTCTACGTGCCGCTCGACGCCGAGCAGCGCACCAACCGCACGTTCGGGCTGCTGTCGATCAAGAAGCCCGGCATTCCCGGCATACTGGATCTGGCCTGGCCGCTGCTGGTGTGGTTTACGGAGCGGATCTTCAAGGAGGACCGCTGGATTGTCGAGAGTGAGCAGGCGGCGCACGACGAGCAGGGCGCCGACTGGAACCAGGAGGTGTTCCCGGTCATCAACGAACTGCGCGACCTGCTGCGCGAATGCGGCATGCCGGAAGCGTCGGCCGGGAGTTGAGGGCGGTTTGGCGGCGAATTGACGACGAGCAGGCAGATGGCTATTGCGCGAACCGGCTGCGCTCGTCGCGCTCGAGCGCGGAGCAGGCCGTCCTGAGGATGGCCGAGAACCGCGTCAGCGCGGGCTCGATGCGGTACGCCGGCCCGGCAATGGAAATGCCGTAGCATTCTCCCGACAGCCGCACCGGCCAGGCCAGCGCGCCAACGTCGGGCAGCGACTCGCCCAGGTTGATGAAGCAGCCTTGCTCGGCGGACTTCTTCAGCTCGGCTTCCAGCTGCGCCGCGTTGGCTACCGTGCGTGGCGTGAAGCGCTCGAAGCTGAGCTGCGCGATCAGCGCGCTGCGCTCGTCCTCGGGCATGACGGACAGCAAGGCCTTGCCGATCGAGTTCGCATGGAGTTCTCGCCGCTCGCCTGCGGTGGCGATATAGCGGATCGCATGCGGGGATTCGAGCACGTCCAGGTACACCACCCACCGGCCTTCATGCAGCTTGCCGATCACCACGGTCTCGCCGGTGGCCGCACGCAGCTCGTTCATGGTGCCGTGCACCCGGTCCAGCACCGGGTCGTGCCGCGCGATCTGCTGCGCCATGGCCAGCAGGCGGCCCGTGGGGTAATAGCCTTGGCGGCGGCCGGTCTCGTACAGGTAACCCAGCGAAGTCAGGGTGCGGATCAGCGCCAGGCAGCTCGATGCCGGCACCGCCAGCAACCGGGCCAGCTCCGATAGCGACAGCGCGCGCCGCTCGCGCGCGAAGGTTTCGATGATCTCGAGCACGCGCAACGCCGTCTTCACGTTCATCGGCGGCGCTTTGTTGTCGTTGGCGGTCATGAGTGGGGCAGGCCCGGATTGGTCGGAAGAGAAGCACTTATCTTAGTCGATCGTTCCTGCCGAACACCCATTCCGGCGCACTAGAATATTTCTCAAGAAATATTTTGTTTAAATATTTATCTGTAGATTGTGTTTATGACGGTATACCGGAGCATCGTGGTACGGAATCCGTTACAGGGTATGGCTCTGCTGGACATGGTTATTTTCATGGGGATAAAATAACTTTCACAAACATGAAAAACAGCCGGGTATCACAGCCGCCCTCATGGGGTCGCGGCGTAGCCGGCATGGAGACTGCAATGACCCCCTCGTCGTCCTCACCGATCTACTTTGTCCGTGCCGAAGACGTGCCCGGCTACCACCCGGCCAATCACGTCGGCACGCTGAACCGCCGCATCATCGGCCGCGAGAACGTCGGCGCCACCCAGCTAGAAGTCATTCACGGCACCATCGAGCGCGGCAAAGGTGCCTTGCCGCACGCGCATCCCGGCATCGAGCAGGTCTGCTATGTGCTGGAGGGCAGGGCGCGCGCCGAGGTGAACGGGCAATCGCGCGAGCTTGGCCCCGGCGATTGCTGCTTCTTCCCGGCCGAGGCCATGCATGTGTTCACGGTAATCAGCGACGAGCCCGTGAAACTGCTGGTGATCTACGCCCCGCCTTACGAGGAATCCCCGGAGCGCGTGATCCGTCCCGCCTGAGGACTGCTGCCGAGTTCTGCTGAACGCCGCAGAACGCTGCCATTTCGCCTGGGTGCCCGCACCCGATACCCGATACGACGTTTGTTGTTCAAGCCTGGTAGGAGATTCCGATGACACTGTCTTCCCGACGCCGTTTGCTCGTTTGCGCCGCCATCTGGAGCGCCATGCCCGCATTGGCGTGGAGCAGCACCTATCCCACCAAGCCGATCCGCATGGTGGTGCCTTTTGCGCCGGGCGGCGCCTCCGACGTGGTGGCGCGGCTGGTGTCGCAGAAGCTGGCGGAGGCCTTGAAGCAGCCGGTGGTGGTTGAGAACCGCCCCGGCGCCAATGGCATCATCGGCACCGATATGGTCGCGCGTGCCGCCCCCGACGGCTATACGCTGCTGCTCAACACCGCTGGCGCGCAGACGCTCAGCCCCGTGCTGTACAAGGCAGGTTACGAGCCACTGAAGAGCTTTGCGCCGATCAGCCTGATCAGCAGCATCGGCTTTGTGATGGTGGTCCACCCGTCGGTGCCGGCCAAGACCGTGCAGGAGTTCGTCGGGCTGGCCCGCGCCAAGAGCCGTCCGCTGAGCTTGTCGGCCGGCAGCAGCATGATCGAGCTGATCGGGGAGACATTCAAATCCACCGCCGGCACCCCGGACGTGGTCAGTGTGTCGTACCGGGGCACCGGCCCGCAGATGCAGGCCGTGGTGGCGGGCGAGGTCGACATGACCATCGATCCCTTCAACTCGATGGCGATGATCCGGGCCGGCAGGCTGCGCCCGCTGGCCGTGCTGTCGCCCAAGCGCTCGCCGGCCCTGCCCGATGTGCCGACCATGCAGGAGGCCGGGATCCAGGGCATGAACTTCAATTCCTGGGCCGGGCTGCTGGCGCCGGCAGGCACGCCGAAGGAAATCGTCACGCGTCTGAACCAGGAAATCGTGCGGATCGTCGCGATGCCGGATATCAGGGAACGCCTTGCCGCCATCGACTATGAAGCCGTCGGCAGCACGCCCGAGCAGTTTGCCACCATCATTGCCGACGACGCTGCGCGCTGGGCCAAGCTCGTCAAGGACACGAACTACAAAGAGAAGACCGCGCGGTGAGGCGGCATGGTGCCCGCGGGCATCGCAACGACAAAGCTGACAAAGCTGACAAGGCTAATCCACGACAACGAGATAGCTAGCCAAAAAACAGGAGACAAGACTATGCCAAGCCTCATCACGCTGCTGCGCGCCGCGCTGCCATTGCTGAGCCTCGCCGCGGCGCCGTTCGTGGCGGCGGCCGACGCTTATCCCAGCAAGCCGATCCGCATGGTGGTGCCGTTCGCCGCCGGCAGCGGCACCGACGCGGTGGCCCGCATCACCGCCAAGGAACTCGGCGACGCGCTCAAGACCAATGTGGTGGTGGACAACCGCCCCGGTGCAAATGGCGCGATTGCCGCCGAGATCGTCGCGCAGGCCGCACCGGACGGCTACACGCTGTTCATGACCACCAACACGACCCATTCGGCCAATCCTTCGCTGATGAAGAAGCTGCCGTATGACCCGATCCGCGACTTCACGCCGGTGGCGCGCATGGGCAACCTGCCGTTCATGCTGGTGGTCAACCCGAAATTGCCGGTCAAGACCGTGGCGGACCTGATCGCCTACGCGCGCACGCATCCGGGCATGTCTTACGCCAGCGGCAACAGCACCGGCATCGTGTCGGGCGCCACGCTCGGGCGCATGGCCGGGCTGGACCTGCTGCACGTGCCGTACAAGAGCACGCCGCCGGCCATGACCGATGTGATCGCGGGGCAGGTGCCGATGATGTTTGTCGACGTGGCGGCCGGCATTGCCAACGTGAAGGCGGGCAAGCTGCGGGCACTGGCGGTGACCACCGCGCAGCGCAGCCGGCTGCTGCCGGAGCTGCCGCCCCTGGCCGACACGCCTGAGCTCAAAGGCTTCGATATTACGTCCTGGAATGGCGTGTTCGCGCCAGCGAAGGCGCCCGCGGAGGTGGTCGAGCGGCTCAACCGCGAGCTGTCGCGCATCGCCGCGAGCAAGGAAGTCGCCCCGCGCTTCGAGGCGCTGGGCTTTGAGGCATTCGGGCAATCGCCCAAGCAGTTCTCCGGCTTCGTGGCCGGCGAGCTGGTCAAGTGGACCAAGCTGGTCAAGGACGCAGGCATCCAGCCGGAATGAGGTAGGCATGAACTTTGAAAGAACCCCCGAGCAGCGCGCCATCGTCGAAGCGGTGACGCAGCTATGCAGTGACTTCGGCGCCGACTACTGGTCGGGGCTGGACGACGAAGGCAAGTTTCCCCATGCCTTCCACCAGGCCATGGCGCAGGCGGGCTGGCTCGGCATCGCGATGCCGGAAGCGTACGGTGGCGCCGGCCTGGGCATTACCGAGGCGGCGCTGATCATGCAGACGGTGTCGGCGTCCGGCGCGGGTTTTTCCGGCGCGTCGGCCATCCATATGAATGTGTTTGGACTCAACCCGGTGGTGGTGTTCGGCAACGACCGGCAGAAGGAGGCGGCGCTGGCGCCGCTGATCGCCGGGACCGAGAAGGCCTGCTTCGCCGTGACGGAACCCGACGCCGGGCTGGACACCACCCATCTCAAGACCCAGGCCGTGCTGTCGGCGGATGGCGCCAGCTATCGCGTGGACGGCCGCAAGATCTGGATCTCCACCGCGCAGGTGGCCGACCGCATGCTGCTGCTGGCCCGCACCACGCCGCTGGACAAGGTGGCCAAGCCGACGCAGGGCCTGAGCCTGTTCTACACGGCGCTGGACCGCAAGCACATCGAGGTGCGCGAGATCCACAAGATGGGGCGCGCCGCGGTGGACTCGAACATGCTCTTTATCGACGGGCTGACGGTGCCGGTGGCCGACCGCATCGGGGAAGAAGGGCGCGGGTTCGAGTACATCCTGCATGGCCTCAACCCCGAGCGCATCCTGATTGCCGCCGAAGCCGTCGGCCTTGGCCGTGTCGCACTGGAAGCGGCAACGCGCTATGCCAAGGAGCGCACCGTGTTCGGGCGCCCGATTGGCCAGAACCAGGGCATCCAGCATCCGCTGGCGCAAGCGTGGATGGCGCTGGAGGCCGCCGACATGATGGTGTGGAAGGCGGCCTGGCTGTACGACAACGGCAAGCCCTGCGGGGCCGAGGCCAATACCGCCAAGTACCTCGCGGCGGAGGCCGCGCACCAGGCCTGCCAGACCGCGGTCCTGACGTTGGGCGGCATGGGCTATGCGCGTGAGTACCAGGTGGAGCGTTACCTGCGCGAGTCGTATATCCCGCGCATTGCCCCGGTCAGCGCGCAGCTCATCATGTGCCATATCGCCGAGCGCGTGCTGGGTTTGCCGAAGTCGTATTGAACTCGCTCTTGATGCATTGCCCGCCAATCCGTGCGGCGGCGCTGCCATTCTTTCAGCGATGAAAATAATAAAAAACACGCGCCGCATGAAGATGCGGCGCGTTTTTTTTATCTTAGGAAGTCAGCTTGCGCTACAGCCGGCCCATGACCACCAGGATCACGACGATCAGCACGACCAGGCCTAGGCCGCCGCTGGGGTAGTAGCCCCATCCCGTGCTGTACGGCCACGTGGGCAGTGCGCCGACCAGCAGCAGGATAAGAAGGATAAGCAGGATCGTACCGATGGCCATGATTGGCTCCTTGACGGGTGGATCAGCGCGAGGCGCGCGCTATCTCGTTCGTGTTTTGGTTCGCATTCTGGGTCGTCGCTGATCTCGTTGTTAACTGTTGTTAACTGTTGTTTACTTGCCCAGTTCGTGACCGATGACGCCGCCTGCCACCGCACCGCCGATGGTGCCCGCGGTGCTGCCGTGCGACAGTTCATGACCCGCCACACCGCCAGCCACGGCGCCGGTAGCGGTACAACCGTTCAATCCGAACAGAAGCGCTGCGCTCGCGATGAGCGCGCTTGCCAGTCTCAACATAGTGGTCTCCTACGTGAATGATGCTGCTGACGGCGCTAACGGGCGCGCCTGCCATGCTTACAAGATAGCCGGGCACGCAGTCCGGCCCAGCGGGATGGCCTCTGATACGGATGTAGGAATTGGATGACGCCGCGAGCGCGGCGTCAGGAAAGGGGGTAACTGGGAAAAGGGCGGCAGAACGGCCGGCGGCGCGGGCAGCACACGTGCCCGGCAGCCATTCGGTCAGCGCAGGATCAACGCAGGCGCTTGATCAGCGAGGAGGTATCGGCACGGCCGCAGCCGTCTTGCTGCAGGTCGGCGTAGAACTGGTCTACCACGGCGGTGACCGGCAGGCTGGCGCCGTTGCGGCGCGCCTCGTCCAGGCACAGGCCCAGATCCTTGCGCATCCAGTCCACCGCGAAGCCGAAATCGAACTTGTCTTCGATCATGGTGGGGCCGCGGTTTTCCAGCTGCCAGGAGCCGGCGGCGCCCTTGCTGATCACATCCAGCACTACCTTCATGTCCAGTCCCGCGCGCTCGCCAAAGGCGATGGCTTCGGACAGGCCCTGCAGCAGGCCGGCGATGCAGATCTGGTTGACCATCTTGGCCAGCTGGCCCGCGCCGGAGCCACCAATGCGGGTGACGGCGCGCCCATAGGCGCCCAGCACTGCCTCGACGCGACCGAACACGGCCTCGTCGGCGCCGCACATGATGGTCAGGATGCCCTTTTGCGCGCCGACTTCGCCGCCCGAGACGGGCGCGTCGACAAAGTGCAGGCCCTGCTCATTAGCCGCGGCATACAATTCGCGCGCCACATTGGCGCTGGCGGTGGTGTGGTCCACGAACACGCAGCCTGCCGGTGCGTTGCTGTAGGCGCCGTCCTTGCCAGTGAGGACCGAGCGCAGGTCATCGTCGTTGCCCACGCAGGAGCAGACCACTTCGGCGTCTTGCGCGGCCAGCGCCGGCGTGGCGGCCGACTTGCCGCCGAACGCGGCGACCCACTGCTCGGCTTTGGCAGCCGTGCGGTTGTAGACGGTGACCTGATGGCCCTTGGCGGCCAGATGGCCCGCTATGTGATAGCCCATGACACCCAGGCCGATAAATGCAACGCGCATGACTTGAATACTCCGAAGCCCGCGTTGGCGGCGGGCGAGTGGTTGGGCAGGTGGGCAGCCCACCGAAGCCGGGAATGCTGCCATTCTTGCACTGCAACGTCAACAAGCGTTGCCGCGGGAAATTGTTGCGCGCACGCGCATGTCGAGGGCGGCGAGGCGCTCAACAAGCCTCAGCGCACGCTGCGCTCGCTCACCGCTGCGCTTGCCCGGCCCACCGCCCGCCTGCCCGGCACGGCTGCCAGCAAGGCCTGCGTGTACGGATGGCGGGGCGCGCCGAACAGCGTGGCGGTATCCGCTTCTTCCACCACGCGCCCGTCCTTCATGACCGCCACCCGGTCGCAGACCTGGGCCGCCACGCGCAAATCGTGCGTGATCAGGATCAGCGACAAGCCGGTGCGCGCGCGCAGTTCGTCAAGCAGCGCCAGCACCTGTGCCTGCACGGAGACATCCAGCGCGGACACCGGCTCGTCCGCCACCAGCACGTCGGGCGACAGGGCCAGCGCCCGGGCCAGGCCGATGCGCTGGCGCTGGCCGCCGGAGAACTCGTGCGGATAACGGTCGAGCGCGCTGGGATCCAGCCCTACCAGTTCGAACAGCTCGGCGGCGCGAAGGCGTGCCCGCAGCGGATGTTCTCCGTGGATCAGCGGCCCCTGCGCGACCAGCTCGCCCACGCGGCGGCGCGGGTTGAGCGATCCAAACGGGTCCTGGAACACCATCTGGATGCGCCGGGCGCGCTGCCGGCGCTGGCCCGAGCCGCTGGCCAGCAGATCGGCGCCATCGAGCCGCAGGCTGCCGCGATCCGGGTCGAGCAGGCCCACGAGGCAACGCGCAAGCGTGCTCTTGCCGGAGCCGCTCTCGCCCACGATGCCAAGCGCGCCGCCGCGCGGCAGCGCGAGCGATACCTGGTCGAGCGCCTGCACCTGGCGCCGTCCCCGGCCGAGCCAGCCGCCGCCGCGGTAGGTTTTGCCGATGCCGTCGATGGCGAGCAGCGTGTCACCCGTCTGCACGCGCGGCGGCGGTGGCTCCAGCGCGGGCACGGCGGCCAGAAGCGCTTGGGTGTAGGGATGTTGCGGCCGCGCCAGGATCTCGGCGGCCGGCCCGGTCTCCACCACCTCGCCTTGGCGCATGACCGCGATGCGGTCGGCAATCTCCGCCACCACGCCGAAGTCGTGTGTGATGAACAGCACCGCCGTGCCCTTGCGTTGCTGCAATTCGCGGATCAGCCGCAGGATCTGGGCCTGGGTGGTGACGTCGAGCGCGGTGGTGGGCTCATCGGCAATCAGCAAGCTGGGCTCGAGCGCCAGCGCCATGGCAATCATGGCGCGCTGGCGCTGCCCGCCGGACAGCTCATGCGGATAGGCGCCAGCGGCGGCAAGCGGCTGCGGGATCTGCACGTCTTCCAGCAGGCTGCGCACCTTGCGCGCGACTTCCGCCTTGGGCAACCGGGTGTGGGTGCGGAACACCTCGCCGATCTGGTCGCCGATGGTGCGTAGCGGATTGAGCGCCGTCATCGGTTCCTGGAAGATCATGCCGATGCGGGCGCCGCGTATGCGCCGCAGATCCGCCTCGGACAGCGTCGTCAGCTCGCGGCCTTCAAACAGGATGCGCCCGGCGCTGCGGCGCACGCCATCGGGCAGCAGCCCAAGCACGGCGCCGGCGGTCATGGACTTGCCGGAGCCGCTTTCGCCAACCACGCACAGGATTTCGCCCGGCGCCAGCGCCAGCGAGACGCCATCCAGCGCGAGCGGGCGGTCGGCGCCGGCGGGCAAGGCGACGCTGAGCGCGTCGATACTGAGAAGGAAGGGCAACGGTCCGCTCATGCGCGTTTCAGCCTGGGGTTGAGTGCGTCGTTCAGGCCCTGTCCCACCAGCGATACAGCCAGCACGGTGAGCAGGATGGCGACGCCGGGAATGGCCGAGACATACCACTGCGAACGCAGCACGCTGCGCCCGCCTCCGATCAGGTTGCCCCATGAGGCCACGTTCGGGTCCGACAGGTTGAGAAAGGCCAGCGCGCTTTCCAGCAGGATGGCCAGCGCCATCACCACGCTGGCGTACACCACCACCGGCGGCAGCGCGTTAGGCAGGATCTCGCGAAAGATGATCTGCAGGTCGCGCACGCCCAGCGCGCGGCAGGAGTGGACGAAGTCGCGGTTGCGCAGGGTCAGGAACTCGGCGCGCGTCAGCCGCGCGGTGGCAGGCCAGGACACCACCCCGATGGCCAGCGTCACAGTGGTGATGCCGGAGCCGAACACCGACACCAGCACCAGCAGCAGCAAGAAGCTGGGCAGCGTCTGGAAGCCTTCGGTCAGCCGCATCAGCAGGTTGTCGGCCCAGCCGCCGTAGTAGCCCGCGAACGCGCCGGTCAGGATGCCGATGGACACAGCAATCATCGTGGCCACGAAGCCGATCAGCAACGAGACGCGCGCGCCGTGAAAGATCTGGGCGGCGATGTCGCGCCCGGTCTGGTCGGTGCCTAGCCAGAAATGCGGATCCTCCAGCGGCCATTGCAACGGGCGGCCGGCAAGGGAAAGGGGATCGGCGGGAAACACGGCCGAGGCGCAGGCCGCCATGGCAATGACCGCCAGCAACACCAGCAGGCCGAAGGCCGCAGCCGGGTTGCGCAGGTAACGTCGGAGCAGCTTCATGCCTTGCGTTCGTGAAGGATGCGGGGGTCGAGCAGCGCATACAGCATGTCGACGATGAAATTGATGGCGATCACCAGCAGCGCGCTGACGAAGACGATGCCGAGCAGGGTGTTCAGGTCGCGCTGGACCACCGAGTCATAGGCCAGCCGGCCCAGCCCCGGCAGCGCGAACACGCTTTCGATCACCACCGAGCCCCCCAGCATGGTGCCGAACTGCAGCCCGGCCAGCGTGAGCAGCGGCAGCAGCGCGTTGCGCAGCACATGGCGCACCAGCACGGCATACTCGGACAGGCCCTTGGCGCGCGCGCTGCGCACGAAGTCCAGCGTGAGCACCTCCAGCATCGACGCGCGCATGATGCGCAGGTAGATAGCCAGGTAGATCAGCGCCAGGGTCACGGTGGGCAGTACCAGGTGCCAGGCGATGTCGGCCAGGCGTGCCAGGCCCGTGTAACCCGCGGCGACGTCCTGGTAGCCACCGGGCGGCAGCCACCCCAGGTGGATGGCGAGCACCACGATGCCCATCAGCCCGAACCAGAACGACGGCGTGGCATAGAACACCAGCCCGAGCATGGACACCAGCGTATCCGGCCAGCGATCCACCCGATGCGCCGCAGCCACGCCCAGCGCAATGCCGCACACGGCGGCCAGCACCTGCGCGCAGCCCATCAGCAGCAGCGTGACGGGCAGGCGCTCCAGGATGACGGTGGCCACCGGTTTGCCATAGATGGCGGAGTAGCCCAGGTCCAGATGCACCAGACGCCACAGGTAGCGGCCAAGCTGCACCGTGGTGGAGGCGTCGAGCCCGTAGAACTGCCGCAGCTGGCCGATGACGGCGGCATCCGCTCCCCCCATTTCGGCGACCAGGGCATCGACGGTGTCTCCCGGGGCGAATTGCAGCAGCAGGAACAGGCCGCACAGGATCAGCAGCAGCGAGGGCAGGCTGGCTGCCAGCCTGCGCAGGGCAAGTGACAAGATGCGCATGGCCGGCTCAGGCCGACAGCCAGGTGTCGTACCAGCTGCTGGACGGCCAGCGCGGCGTGTTGTGGTCGTTGTGCACGCGCTTGCTGGTGATCGAGTAGAACTCGCGCTCGGTCACCATCCAGACCGGCAGCTCGTCGTTGACCTCCTTGACCCACTCGGCATAGAGCGCCTTGCGCTTGGCCGGGTTGATCTCCGAGCCGGCGTCGTCGATCAGCTTGTCGACCTTGGCGGACTGCCAGCCGTACTGGTTGGTCCAGGGCGCGCCCTTGGGGCTGCCGGAGCGGTACCAGACGGTAGTCGAGACAGCGGGGTCGCCGCGGTACTGGTGCCAGCCGGTGGCAAGGTCGAAATTCCAGTCGCGGTACACGGTCGACAACGCACCGGCGATGTCGAGTTGCTGCACGGTGACCTTGATGCCCACCTGCGCCAGCGACTGCTGCACGTAAGTGGCGAACAGTGGCACGTCCTCGCCGTTCTGGATCGGCACCAGCTTGAGCGTGAAGCGGTTGCCGTCGGCGCCACGCTTGAAGCCGGCTTCGTCGAGCAGGGCTTCGGCGCGCTTGCGGTCGAACGGGTAGGGCTGCTTGCCACCCGGATAGAACGACGAGGTCGAGGGAATCGGGCCGGTGGCCGGCTTGGCGGTGCCGTACAGGAAGTTCTTGATGAAGAAGTCGACATCGATAGCGTGCGCGATGGCGCGGCGCACGCGCACGTCCGACAGCTCCTTGCGGCGCACGTTGAACTCCAGCGTGTTGTTGTAGGAGTTGGCCTCCAGCCCCTTGGTGGACACCTTGAAGCGCCCATCCTTCTTGAATCGCTCAAGATCCGCCAGGCCGACATGCGAATAGGTGGTCAGCTGCGCCTCGCCGGTTTCGAGCGCGGCAGCCGCGGCGGACTTGTCGGTGATGATGCGCCACACCACGCGGTCCAGGTACGGCGCGGTCTTGCGCCAATATGCGGCATTGCGCTCGGCGATCACGAACTGGCCCCGTTCGTACTGGGTGAAGCGAAACGGCCCCGTGCCAATCGGCGCGGTGTTGGCGGGGTTCTCCAGCACGTTGGTGCCTTCGAACTTGTGGCGCGGCACCACGTAGCCAAGGTCGCACAGCGCGCGCAGCAGCAGCTCGATCGGCATCGGGCGCGAATAGCGGAATACCGCGGTCTGTGCGTTGGGCGTATCGACGGCATCGAGGTACAGGTGCAGCGCGGTGCCGTAGTTCAGGTGCTTCTTCCACAGCGCCATCGCGTTGTACTGCACGTCGGCCGAGGTGAAGGGCTTGCCGTCATGCCAGGTCACGCCCTCGCGCAGCTTGAAGGTGATGGTCTTACCGTCCGGTGAGCTGCTCCAACTGGTGGCCAGCACGGGAGCGGGCTTGCCGCTGGCGTCCAAGTCCACCAGCGACTCGATGATCTTGCTGGACACCACGTAGACGCCAGTGGACGCGCGCAGCGCGGGGTTGAGGATGCGCTGCTCGCCGCCCAGCAGGACCGTCAGCACGCCGCCCTTGCGCGGCGTGTCGGCAGCCTGTGCCAGCAGCGTGCCCGGGAGGGAGGCGCCAGCGGCAAGGGCACCGGATTGAATCAGGAAGTCGCGTCGCGTCAGGGACATGGCAGGGGTTCCACAATAACCGAAGGAATGCAGGAAGCAGGGAGCACGAAGGCTGGACAGCCAGCGAGTGTAGGGGGCGCCGCTGCGCGAGGGAAACGCGCTTTTCGTCTATGCAAAGACGTTGGCTGCGCGGCGCGCTGCGCAGCCGGCGGGCGCGCGCGGCGCGCATATGCAAAGACGAAACGCGCAGTTGGGGATCGCGCCGTGCTCGCGTACGCTCGCCCATCGCTCGGTTATTCCAACGGAACCCCTCTCATGCCAAACCTGATCCCGCTGCTCGACCATGTCGTCGTCAATGTCCACGAAGGCCTGGACGACGCCGCCAGCCGCTATCGCCGCCTGGGTTTCCAACTGACGCCGCGCGGCCATCATTCGCTCGGGTCCAGCAACCACCTCGCGATTTTCGATACGGATTACCTGGAGCTGCTCGGCTTCGAAGCAGGCAAGGCGGTGACCGGCCGCGCGGACTTGCTGGCCGAGCCGGCTGGCCTGACCGGGCTCGTCTTCAAGAGCGCCGACTCCACCGGCCTGCACCGGGAGATCCTGGCGCGCGGGCTGGAAGTGGAAGGGCCGCCGCGTGAGTTCACGCGCCCGGTCGAGCTGCCCGGCGCCACCGGCGAAGCGCGCTTTCGCACGGTGCGGCTGGCCGCGCACCTGGTGCCAAACGGGCGCCTCTACTTCTGCCACCACTTCACGCCGGAACTGGTCTGGCGCGGGCACTGGCAGGCCCATCCCAACGGCGTGACCGGCGTGGCGCAATACGTGATCGCGGCCGCGGACCCGGCGCGCACCATCGGCCTGCTGTCGCGCTTGTTCGGCGCCGAGCACGTGGGCAGGGGTGCGCACGGCGAGCTGCTGCGCGCCGGCGGTGCGTCGGTGGTGGTGCTGACGCCGGAGGCGGCGGCGCGGCGCTTCGGCGCGAGCGTGCCACCGCTGATTGATGGCCGCGACCGCATGGTGGCGCTGGTGCTGCGCACCACAGCGCTGGCAACAGCGCGCGCCGCACTGGCGGCAGGCGAGATCCGCGGCGTCGAGGAGATTGACGGCCTGCTGGTGGTGCCGCCTGCCGAGGCGGCGGGCGTCACCCTTGCCTTTACTGAATAAGCGCGGACGGTATCCCGATGGATTTCACGGATTTCTACGCGCTGGACTACACCGGCGCCCGCGACAAGTTCCGCGCGGCGGCCGATGCCGTGGGCGCTGCGCTCAGCGTCTACCCGCACCCCCATGCAACCGGCCCGGCCGGCGAGCCGCTGGCCATTGACGTCGCGCACCTTGGCGACGCGCGCGCGCCGCGCCAGCTGGTGCTGATCAGCGGCACCCACGGGCAGGAAGGCTACGCCGGCTCGGCGGCCCAGGTAGCGTGGCTGGCGAGCGGGCCGGCCAGCCGGTTGCCGGCAGGCCTGGGCGTGCTGCTGGTGCACGGGCTGAACCCCTACGGTTTTGCGCATGGCACCCGCACCACCGAGAACAATGTCGACCTGAACCGCAACTTTGCCGCTCACTTGTTCGATGCGACGCAGCCGGTGCCGGCCAACCCCGGCTATGCGGAACTGCACGCCGACCTGATCCCGCAGGCATGGAGCTGGGATAGCATTGCCGCCGCGGATGCAGCGGCGCGCGCCTACGGGGCCACGCACGGTGCCGATGCCCTGTTCGACACGCGCGCTCGTGGGCAGTACAGCCATCCGGATGGCCTGGTGTTTGGTGGCCACCACCGGGAGTGGTCAAACCTGACGCTGGAGGCGATTGTGCGGGAGCACCTGGCGAGCGCCGAGCGGATCGGGCTGATCGACTGGCATACCGGCATCGGCGAGTACGGCGAGCCGTTCTTCCTGTGCTTCAACCCGGACGGCAGCGAGCAGCAGGCCCGCGCGGCCAGCTGGTGGGGCGAGCAACGCGTGCTTGGCGTGCGTCCGCATGGCCTGGCGCGTCCCGCTTACACCGGCCTGGTGTTTCACGGCATCGAGCGCTTCCTTGGTGGGCGGCCGCTGGTGGGGGCGGTGGTCGAGTTCGGTACCCGGGGCGCCAATATGGGCCATGCCCTGCGGCTGGACCAGTGGCTGCGGTTCAAGGCCGAGCGTGGCACGGCGCGTTATGCGCACTTGCGTGCCGACATGCTCGACGCCTTCATCCCGGTGGCCCAGCCGTGGCGCGACGCCACGGTACGGCATGGCGTTGCGATCACCCAGCAGGCGGTGGACGGGCTGGCCGCCTGGTAGGTCCGGCGCGGCTGGCTATTCGAAAGATACCTGGCCGGAACCGGTCCGGCTGACGGCGCGCTGGTGCGGCTTGCCGGCAACGATGATGTCGCCGGAGCCCGTCAGCGCCACGCTGGCCGCATCCGACGCGTAGCCGAGGATGCGGCCCGAGCCGCTGACCTGCGCGTCAAGCCTCTGCGCGCGCAAGGCGCTGGCATCCACCTCGCCGGAGCCGGAGATCGCGGCGCGCACGCTGCCCACGGTACCCTCGGCAACGATTGAGCCGGAACCGGACAGGCGCAGGTCGATGGATGCTTCGTGCAGGCCGGACGCACGCAGGGTGCCGGCGCCGGGAATGCTGACCGCCTGGAGCGAGGGCCCGGTAATGGCCACCTTGAGCGGTGCCGCGAGCACGACTGGCGCGCTCAGGCCGATCGTCAGCCTGCCGTTGTCCAGGCTGGTGAGCACCAGCGGCAGGATGTCCGCGGGCCCGGTGATGGAAACGGAGTACGCGAGCGCAACCGAGAACACCACATCGGCCGGGGCATTGAGCTGCACGCTGGAGAACGCGCCAACCATGCGCTGCTCGGTCTTCTCGGGGCCGCCTCCCTTAATGGCGTCATGGGAAGCCACTACCTGGCCATTGACGATGACGACACTGCTCCCGGACGTGCCCGAGGCAGAAATGCCGCTCTGGTTGATAACCACGGTGCTTGACTGAGCCAGCGCCGTGCCGGCAAGGCAGGCGGATGCCAGCCAGGCAGCGCAAAGCAGGTTGATATGGGTCATGGCGATCCTTCGGGCTGACGGGGCTCCTGGTGGAACGTGTACTTGTCCTTGCCGGCTCTCTTTGAATCATAGAGCGCTTCATCGGCTTTGATGAGCGCCTTGGTGAGCGTGTCGCCGCTGACCATGCGGGTGACGCCAATGCTGATGGTCACAGGGGGCTCCGATGGCGCATCCCGGATGCTGCGGCACAGCATGCCGATGCGGATTTCCGCCTCGGCGCGCGTCATCCCCTTGAGATAAATGCCGAATTCCTCTCCGCCCAGGCGCGCATACTGGCAGTCCCCCATCACCAGCTTGATCCCCGCGGCCACGTGCTTGAGCACTGCGTCGCCAATGTCGTGGCCGTAGCGGTCATTGACCGTCTTGAAGTCGTCGATGTCCACCATCGCCAGGTAGTGGTCTTGCTCCGCGGTGGCGCGCGGCACCAGGCTGCCAACGTTGAGCATGAAGGCCCGGCGGTTGGGAATCTCAGTCAGCGCGTCCACATAAGCCTGCTGCAGCAGGGTCTTCGCCATGACAAAGTTCTGCAGCTTCGCGCGCCGCAGCGTGATGAATGTGTACACCGTGATGCCGGTGAAATAGAGCGCGTAGCAGACGGCCAGGATGCCCTTGAGTTCCAGCAGGTCCTGCGCCGCCATCATGGGAAAGAGCAGGACCCAGGCCAGCGCGATGACGCCGAAAAACGCCCTGGGGCTCAGTGGCAGCGTGGAGGCGCAGAACAGCACGCTGGCCGCCACCAGCATGGACCAGATCGGACGGGTGTCGTCCGGCGTGCCGTCCAGCACCAGGCGGGCACCCACGCAGAAGGCCAGCACAAAGGCAAAGTTGAGGATCTGGAATTGTTGCGCGCGCCGCACGAAGGGCACGGCCGTGGTCAGCGCCGACAACAGGGCAAGGTGGAGGATCGAGTTGATCGTGAAACCCTGGCCTCCCTTGAAGCTGACCAGCAGATCGAACACGAGCCAGATCCCCACGCTGGCCGCGAAGGTCATGAGGCAAAAGCGCTGCAGCCTCTCGAATTCATGCTGGGCAAACTCCGCTTGCACCGGCGCCGGCACCGGCTTGTTCAGCAACTCTGACTCAACGGTGCGAAACATCATTCGACTTGCCTCTGGAAGGGTCGGATGGTGTGGGGCAGGGTAGTGCAATGAATCCAGCGGCAATCATACAAGGACTTGAAGTGTGCGGGCGCAGGTCGCAAGCGGGTTCACACGGGCGTTTGCACGCCCTGGCCGGGCACGGCGCGCAGCGCTCTTTTGTCGTCGCCGCCCTTGGTGGTGCGGCGCTCACACGCTTGCATGGCGGGGTTCCCTGTGTCGGGTCCCGATGCCTATGCTAGAGGTGGCGGTGGATCGCTTCGGCTGACGTGGCGGTTGACGCCGGAGTCGGGTATCCCGTGCAAAACAGCGCGGTGCCTGGCGCTCGCCAGTGCCGGAACATACGATCCGGCGCGGGCGGTTCGTACGATTCGAGCTGGCAGTCGAGTAGGAGGAAACATGAGAACGCTGGGCTTGCTGTTCGCCACCACGTTGGCGATGGCTTCGCCGCTGCACGCATACGCAGCGGGTTGCCAATACGACATGCAGTGCAAAGGGGAGCGGATCTGCCAGAAGGGCCAGTGCGTGTCTCCAGATGACGACGAACAGAGCGTCGACCAGCCCGCCAAGCCGCCAGTCTCTCGTATTGCTCCCGCGCCGACCCCCGCCGCCAGTCAGGTGCCTGCGTCCTCCCGCATGGCGAAGAGCGCGCCGCCGGCAACGCCCGTCCCGGGCGAGCCGCGCTTTTGCTGCACGGTAGCGGGCAGGCTCAAGCCATATAACAACGCCGCCTTCGATTCCGACACCATTGTCGGCGACGCCTGCCAGGGCATGACCAATTCGGGCAAGCCTGTGCCCGGCACCGCCTGCCAATGACCTAGCCAAGCGCGCTGTGCAAGCGCTGATTCAGACGCATCGGATCAGCGCTTTCTTGCTACGCGCGTAGGACGACGCAGCCGGGGAATCCCACTTCAGGCCGGTTGCCATTGAAACTTCGCCACACCAGTTCGCGCCACCCGCTCAAGGCGGGCACCGCAGTTGCTACTGGCGGACGTGACCGGCAAGGGTCACCTGAGCCGGGTTTATTCGGCTGGCTTGGCCGGCTCCACGACTGGCTCCACAATCGGCTCCGCGACCGCCTCCACCACGTCGGCCGGTGCCGCCAGCAGCGCAGTCTTGCGCGGCGCGTTTTCGACGGTTGCTTCCGGCAGCAGCTTGCCGCCTGGCAGGTAGGCCGCGACCCATCCCGTCATCGCCGCGCCCATGGTGGGCAGCCCGCTGCCGTACTCCGGCAGGAAATCCCGGCCCATCAGGCACCATTGAAACGGATCCTGGCCGCCGATCGTAGCGAAATGGCGTTGGACGTTGTCGGAAAAATCGGCGTTCGCGCCAAACACGATCTCGATCAGGCTGTGGGTGTAGGCGGCAATGTGCTGCGCCATCACGTCGGCCAGCTCGGGCCGGAACGTGGTGAAGCTGAACGGTTGCGCGGCCGCCTCGCGCAAGTAGTCGGTGCCTTCGGCAATCAGCGTCTTTGCCGTTTGCAGGTTCAGCGCGCCGATCTTCTGCGCCACCTGCGCCCAGGGGCTTGCCAGGCCAAAATCGATGACGGGGTAAGGCAGAGGCGCCTCGACGTGTTCAGCGTGAGATAGGGTAGCCATGAGCGTCTCCGATAGATCATGACGAGGCAACGCGTCCGAAGGGATTTCGCCGGTGGCAATCGTCACTTGCTGCGCCGCAGCATTGCGCTAGTCATCATAGGCGCAATCGTCAGGGTGTCAAGGCGCGCGACGGCAGGCGCCCACCCCGTCACATCAGGGCGGGGCGGGCAACCTGCGTTCCGGGATCCGGCTGCGGGGCGGCTTACTCTGGCTTGACGCCCGCTTCCCGGATCACCGCGGTCCACTTCGCCAGCTCGGACTTGATGCGGGCCTGGGTCTGCGCTGGCGTGGTCCAGGTGGCGATGGCGCCCTGCTTGAGCAGGGAGGCCTTCACGTCGGGCTCGGCCAGGATCTTCTTGAGCTCGGCGTTGAGCCGGTCCACCACTGGTGCCGGGGTGCCGGCCGGGGCCACGATGCCGAACATGGAGTTGACCTCGAAGTCCTTCAGGCCCGCTTCATTGGCAGTTGGCACGTCGGGCAGCGCCGCTACGCGCTCGCTGGTGGTAACGGCCAGCGCGCGGATCTTGCCACCCTTCACGTAGGACTGCGCCGCCGGCACGGTCTCGACCATGCTGAGCACCTGCCCGCCGATCAGGTCGGTCATGGCGGGGCCGCTGCCTTTGTAAGGCACGTGCAGCATGTCCACGCCGGCCATGCGCTTGAACATCTCGCCGGCCAGATGCTGGGGCGAGCCGTTGCCGGCGGAGGCAAAGGTGATCGCGCCAGGGGTGGTTTTTGCCAGCGCGATCAACTGCGGCAGGCTGTTGGCCTTGACGCTGGGATTGACCACGAACACAAGCGGCACGGTACCCACGATGGCCACCGGCGCAAAGCTCTTCTCGATGTCGTAGGAGACGCGGTTCTTGTACAGCGCCGCGTTGATCGCGTGGCTGGTTAAAGCACCCATCAGCAGGGTATAGCCGTCGGCCGGCGACTTGGCGACCAGCTCCGCGCCGATATTGCCGGCGGCGCCGGCCCGGTTGTCGACCACGACCTGCTGGCCCAACGCGGTGGACAGGTGCTGCGCCAGGGTGCGGCCGATGACGTCGGTGGCGCCACCCGGCGGGTAGGGCACGACCAGGCGGATCGGCTTGGTGGGATAGTCGGCGGCAGCGGCCAGGCCAGGCAAGGCGGCTGTGCCTGCCAGCATGGCGCCCGCTAGCGCGCAGAGAATCAGATGGCGCCTGGGCGCGGAAACGCGCGTTCGCGCGTGGCGTCGAATGCCGGTCATAGGGGAATCTCCTGCGCCGGGTTGGTATGGATGGGAAGGCACAGCAAGGCTGTGCGGCGCGGGACGCCCGGCTCGTCGCTACGGCAGAGTGTAGGGGGCGTCGCTTGATAGAAGAATCAGAAGTTTTCTATCGACTGATCTGAATCTTCAATTAAAGGTGCAGGGCTGAATTTTCCATTGCGGCTGAGTGGCAAGGCCAGATATGATGCCTGCCTCGATTATCAATAATATTATTGGAGATGTGCATGGCCGGCTCCCACGATTCCCGCAAGGACCCTTCCGCTTCGGCACAGGCCGGCCAGGACCCCTTCGAGCCAGCGCAAGACGCCGAGAGCGGCTTGGGCAAGGGCCTGACCAACTATGGCGACAAAGGCTTCTCGCTGTTCCTGCGCAAGGCCTTTATCAAGGGCGCGGGCTATACCGACGACGCGTTGTCGCGCCCGGTGATCGGTATCGTCAACACCAACAGCAGCTACAACCCCTGCCACGGCAACGCGCCGCAACTGGTGGAAGCCGTCAAGCGCGGCGTCATGCTGGCGGGCGGCCTGCCGGTGGACTTTCCCACCATCTCCGTGCATGAGAGCTTCTCGGCGCCTACCAGCATGTACCTGCGCAACCTCATGTCGATGGACACCGAGGAAATGATCCGCGCGCAGCCCATGGACGCCGTGGTGCTGATCGGAGGCTGCGACAAGACCGTGCCCGCGCAGTTGATGGGCGCGGCCTCGGCCGGCGTGCCGGCGATCCAGCTGGTCACCGGCTCCATGCTCACCGGCTCGCATCGCGGCGAGCGCGTGGGCGCCTGCACCGATTGCCGCCGCTACTGGGGCCGCTACCGCGCCGAGGAGATCGATGCGCCCGAGATTGCTGACGTGAATAACCAACTGGTTGCCAGCGTGGGCACCTGCTCGGTGATGGGCACGGCCAGCACCATGGCCTGCCTGACCGAAGCGCTCGGCATGATGGTGGCCGGCGGTGCGTCGGCCCCGGCGGTCACCGCCGACCGCGTGCGGGTGGCCGAGCGCACTGGCACCACTGCCGTGGCCATGGCCCGCTGCGGCCTGACGCCGGACCGCATCCTCACCGGCCGCGCGATCGAGAACGCCATCCGCGTGTTGCTGGCTATCGGTGGCTCCACCAACGGCATCGTGCACCTGACCGCCATCGCCGGGCGCCTGGGCATCGACATTGACCTGGCCGGGCTGGACCGCATGAGCCGCGAGACCCCCGTGCTGGTGGACCTGAAGCCCTCCGGCCAGCACTACATGGAAGACTTCCACGCGGCAGGCGGCATGCCCGCGCTGCTGCGCGAGCTGCGCCCGCTGCTGCACCTGGACACGCTGACGGTGTCGGGCCGCACGCTGGGCGAGGAGCTCGACGCCGCGCCCGCGCCGTTCGCGCAGGAGGTGATTCGCCCGTTCGACGCGCCGATCTATCCGGTGGGTGGCCTGGCCGTGCTGCGCGGCAACCTGGCTCCGGGCGGCGCCATCATCAAGCAATCCGCCGCCGATCCTGTGCTGATGGAGCATGAAGGACGCGCCGTGGTGTTCGAAGATGCCGAGGACATGGCGCTGCGCATCGACGACGACGCGCTGGACGTGAAAGCCGACGATATCCTGGTGCTCAAGCGCATCGGGCCGACCGGCGCGCCCGGCATGCCCGAGGCCGGCTATATGCCGATTCCCAGGAAGCTGGCGCGTGCCGGCGTGAAGGACATGGTGCGCATCTCGGACGGCCGGATGAGCGGGACCGCGGCTGGCACCATCGTGTTGCACGTGACGCCGGAAGCCGCCATCGGCGGCCCGCTGGCGCACGTGCGCAACGGCGACCGCATCCGCCTGTCGGTGGCGCGGCGCGAAATTTCCCTGCTGATCGACGACGCGGAACTGGCCCGCCGCGCGGCCGAACACGAAGTGGTGCGGCCTACCGCCGAGCGCGGCTATCGCAAGCTGTTCCTGGCCACGGTGACGCAGGCCGACCAGGGCGTGGACTTCGATTTCCTGCGTGCCGCGCGGACCAGCGAAACCGTGCCGCGCAAGTCCTGAGAGTCCTGTCATGGATCGACCAACCCGTGCAGGAACGCGCGCACAAGCGGCGCATAGCATGCAGGACGATACCGCCGGCGGTGCCCAAGCCATGCTGGCCGCCGCCGCGATCCTTGAGGAAGACATCGTCTTTGGCTTGCTAAGTCCGCGCGAGCGGCTGGTCGAAGACGACCTGATGGCGCGTTTCAACCTGAAGCGCCATGTGGTGCGCCAGCTGCTCGTCACGCTGGAAGGCATGGGCGTGGTCGAGCGCAAGCGCAACGTTGGCGCAGTGGTGCGCGCCTTTCCGGCGCGCGAGGTGATGGAGCTGTACGCACTGCGCGACGTGCTGGAAACGCACGCCGCCGGCCTGATCGCGCTGCCGGTGCCCGCGGTGCGGTTGCAGGCGCTGGTGGCCGTGCAGCAGGAGCACGACGTTGCGGTGGCCGCGGGCGATGCGCGTGCGGTGTTCCGCATCAACCAGCGCTTTCACCGGGAGTTGTTCGCCCTGGTCGACAATGCGGTGCTGCGGCAGGCCATCGAGGAATACGCGCGCCGCGCCCATCCGATCCGCTTTGGGTCGCTGGCTGCAGCGGGCTATCGCGAGCGTGCCAGACAGGAACACTGGGCCATGATCGAGGCCCTGCGCGAGGGCCGGCGCGAGGATCTTGTCGCGCTATGCCGTAGCCATCTGCTGCCCTCGCGCGACGCTTACCTCGCAGCAGAACGAGAGCGTGCCGGAGGGCCTGCTTAGTACATTAACATTACATTATTTGTCTCCCGGGCATGGTTAATGGAAATATTGGGGAAAATCAATACGCCAGTCGAGGGGAAACTTGAAATCCCTTTCCCAATCTTAACCGCGAGGGCTGGCATTTGCGCGTTGTGGCAGGAATATTAGCCAGCGGACCGTGCTAAAATCGGTCCCTTCTGAAGATTCTGAAGATTGTCGGCCTGCAAAAGAGATGTCAGCGCAACCGTGTAAGCCGCTTCCGGAGCGCTCGCCCAAAATAGGGCTAGGTGGTCTGATCCTGCTCCTGGCCCTGGGATCGGTCCTGCTGACCATGGCCAATGCGCTGTACTCCAGTTACCGCGTGCAGCGCGACCTGCTGATCCGGAATACGCTGGAAGCCAACCGTGTCTATGCGGCCAAGCTGGCTGAGTCCACGGGAGCCCATCTTGAAAGCACCATGCAGCAACTGGCATACAGCGCCAGTTTGCTAGCTGCGGCCATGGACAATCCGGCCCGTGTGAACGAGGAGGCCGAGCGCTTGCGCTTGCAGACCAGGAGCCTGAACTCGGTGGCCATCGTCCGCCAGGACGGCATGGTGCTATCCGTGTCGCCAGCGGCCTTGCGCCGGGCCGGACAGAGCGTGAGGTCCGATTGGGGGCACACGCTCCTGACCACCCGCACCCCGGCGATCAGCGAGCCCTTTACAACTTCCAGCGGGCGGCTGATTATCTTTATTTCCCATCCCATCATTAATGCGGAGGGGCGGCTGCTTGGTTATGTCGGGGGTACGATTTATCTGAATGCCAAGAACCTGCTGCATGAGATTCTCGATAGCCATTATTATCGGGATAGCTCTTATGTCTATGTGGTGGACCGTAAGGGCACCGTGATTTTTCACCCGGACGACACCCATGTTGGCAAGTCGATCTTCAAGAATTCGGTCGTGCTGGCGGTAACCAGCGGCGCAGCGGGCGCGCAGCAGATAATGAACCAGTACGGTGTCGAGATGCTTGCAGGCTATGCGCCGGTCGCGTCCACCGGGTGGGGCATCGTGGCGCAAAGATCCACGCAAGCCACGCTAGCCGATCTGAATGACCTGGTGCTGGTGACATTCGGCAACAGCATTCCCATCCTGCTTCTGTCGCTGGTCTTTATCTTGTGGTTTTCCCGCTGGATCTCGCGGCCGCTGGGGCAATTGGCCGATGATGCCCGGATGGGGACCACGCCCGACGGGATGGAGCGGATCGAGCGGATCCAGGCCAGGTATGTCGAAGCGGATCGTCTCAAGAAGGCGCTGCTGCGGGGCATGAGCCTGACCAGCAGCAAGCTGGACCGGCTCAACCATGAATCCATCACCGACGCACTGACGGGGCTGCGCAATCGGCGCGGGCTGGGCAATGCGCTCAGCCTGTACGCGCTTGGCGGGCAGTCCTTTGCCGTCATCACGCTCGACGTGGACCACTTCAAGTCGATCAATGACCGCTACGGGCACGATGTCGGTGACGAGGTGCTGGCGCATATCGCTAGCCTGATGCGGGCCGGCTCCCGGGGCGGCGACATGACATGCCGCAACGGCGGGGAGGAGTTCGTTATCTTGCTGCCCGGCACGACCGCGGACAATGCGTTCCTGATTGCGGAGCGTTTGCGCGAGGCTGTGGAAAAGACGCCTAACCCCACCGGTGGGGTCGTGACGGTTTCGCTTGGCGTCGCGCATTTTCCTTCTTCGGCGGAGGAGGTTGGCGAGGTGCTGAAAAAGTCGGATATCGCGCTCTATCAGGCCAAGCGCAACGGACGCAACAACACGGTCCGGTACCAGCCGGAACCGGCCGTCCAGGCGGATTCACCCTGATCGCGCTGGCAGCGCCGCCTGGCGCGATAACTTGCGCGAAGCACGGTGCCCCTCATTCGCGGGACGCAGACTCCGGAGCTGGCATCGGTTGCGCGGACAGCGCGCTGCGCAGTGGCGGACGCGCCAGGTTGGCCCGCCACGCGCGCTGGATCACTCGCGCTATCTGGTTGTAGGCTTGGCTGGAAATGACCTTCTCCTCGCGCATGGCCTCCAGCGAACGCTGGCCCTTGCGCAGGGCAAACAGCATCAGCAGGCGCTTCTCCAGCGCCACCGTGTAGCCGCCGAATTGCGCGCGCATCTCATCCAGGCCACCTCCGGCCGATTTGACGCGCTCCTCCAGCACGCCGTCCAGCAAGGTCGCCATGCGCGCGCCGAACACCGGCGTGAGCAGCGAGCGGTTGTACTGGCGCAGCCGCTCCAGCACCGTCTGGCGGCAGACCAGCAGCTCGAAGCGGTCGGCCAGCGCGTGGGCCAGCGGCCGGTCGATCGACAGGCGCTGGTGCAGGAAGAGCGCCACGCGGTAGCCGCGCTGGTAATCCAGGATATGCCGGGCGGCGCGGTTGTAGCCCAGGCGGCCATGCTCGCGCGCGGCGTCGATCATCAGCGTGGTGTTGCGCATCATGGCGTCGAGGTTGGCTACCGAGATCACACCGTCGCCGTACTCCGGGATCAGTTCGCGCTCGCGCGTGGCCAGCGTGACCAGGCCAATGGTGACGCGGTCGCGCTCGGATAGCGCGGCGTCGAAATCGAACTCCAGCGCGCCCAGCTCGATGTCGCGCCGGTAGCGCTGCGCCACCTCGCGCGCCGCCGCGGGAGGCAGGTCGAAGGTCTGCGCGATGTGGTTGAGCGTGGTTTCGACCTCCTCGGTGGAGAGCTGGATGGCCTGCTGCTGCAATGCCCGGTCCTGGGCGGTGAGCTGGTCCAGCCCGAGCCGGTGGATGAGCCCGCGCAGGGTGGTGCCGTTGAGCAGCAGGCTGACCAGCACGAATCCGGTGGCCAGGATGGCGATGAAGTGCCGTGCCTCGTACGGCAGCGCCTCGTTCTCCGCGATGCCCAGCGCCAGCACCAGCGTCACCGCGCCGCGCAGGCCGCCCCACGCAATGGCCAGCTTGTAGGCATTGCTGATCGGCGCGCTGACCTTCAGCCAGGAGAGCAGTGGCAGCAAGCCGAACAGCGTGAGCAGGCGCGCTCCCAGCGCGGCCACTACGAGTGCCAGCAGCAGCAAGCCGTGATGCACGGTCACCCCGGCCAGCAAGGACGGCACGCGCACCGCCGCCAGCAAGAACACGACGGCCCCCGTGATGCCGGCGTACTGCTCCCAGATCATGCGCATGTGGTTCCAGTTGCGCGGGCTCAGCCGGGTGGGCCCGAGCGCGCTCACCATCAGGCCGGCGCATACCACGGCCACCACCCCGGACACGCCGAGCAACTGGTCGGCGAGCAGGTAGAGCGGATAGGGCAGCGCCAGCGTCAGCGCGCCCTCGGCCATGGCCAGCCCGGCCAGGCGCGGCAGCAGGTCGGCCAGCAGGCGTCCGGCGATCGCGCCGCACACCACGCCGCCCACGAATGACCAGGCCAGTTCCCGCGCGCCAGCGGCCAGCGTGGCCTCGGCGCCATGGCCGGTCAGCATGGCCACCAGCACGCCGGCAATGGCAATGGCGGCGGCGTCGTTGAGCAGGCTCTCGCCTTCCACCAGCCGGATCAGCCGGCCGGGCGCGCCGACATCGCGGAAGATGGCGATCACGGCGGCCGGGTCGGTGGTGGCTACCACCGCGCCCAGCAGCAGGCACACCACCAGGCTGGCGCCGCTGACCAGCGTGGTGACCAGCCCGATCACGCCCGTGGCCACGATCACCGCGACGATGGCCAGCAGCAGGATCGGCGCGGCGTCCGGCAACATGCTGCGCACATCGGCGGTCAGCGCGGCGTGGAACAGCAAAGGCGGGAGGAAGATCCACAGATAGGCCTCGGGCGGGAGCGCCGGGTCGATCAGGGGATGGAGGAAATGCAAGGCGAACTGCGGGTAGGCGGCGTCGACGGCTACATAGCCCGCGCCGATAGCGATGCCGATGGCCGAGAGCAGCGTGGACTCAGGCAGTGCCAGCTTGGCGGCGGCGACCTGCACCACCGCCACGATGGCCAGCAGCGCGCCCGCCAGGATGAGCACGTCGACGACGATATTCAAGCGCGCCTCCGTTGCCGGGCGCGGGAGGGCCCGGGTTGTATTGTGTGTACTGTGGGCGACGACTGTGTCACTAAGGGATCCTTGCGCTTAGGTGGCTGCCGGCTCCGAACATACCGCGATATCGCGCGCGCTTTCAAGCCTTGTGCGCTTTGCCCACCGCTTTGCCCACCGCTTTTCGCGATCCCGTCCCCGCTCGCTCATGCCGGATCGGCAACACCGCCGTCGGCTTGGGCCAGGTGGGCGCGCAGCACGCCGACCAGCGCCGCCGCCGCGGGCGACAGGCTGCGGTTGCGTGCCGTCACCAGCCCGATCGAGCGCTCCGTCACCGGCGCGGTGAGCAAGCGCTCGACAATGCCGGCCTGGCGCACCGTGCCGGCCGCAATCTCAGGCAGCGCCGCCACGCCGAAGCCGCATTCGACCATGGCCGCGATGGTGGCCAGGTGCTCGGCCTCGAACACCGGCTGGAAGCGGATACGGTTCTGCAGGAAGGCCCATTCGGCGTACTGGCGCACGCTGCTGGGGTGCGTCATGGAAACATGGCCGGCGTCCACCGTATCGGCCCAGCGCACCGGCCCCTTGCCGTGGGCCAGCGGGTGCTCGCTGGGAATCAGCAACACGAAGCGGTCGGACATCATGGGGTCGTAGTGCAGGTCCGCCTGCTGCGGGTCGGCCGCGGTCAGCGCGAAATCCACCTCGCCCGCACGCACCAGGTCGAAGGCCGGGCCGGAGAGCGTATCGAAGACCTTGAGCGTGACCTTGGGATGCTCCCGCCGGTAGGCCATCAGCACGCGCGGCAGCAGGCGGGCGGCCAGCGAGGGCAGGGCGGCCACCGCAACATGGCCGCGCTCGGCGCTGGCAATGCCGCTCACGGCGTCGATGGCGTCCCGGAAGGCGGCCTGCAGGATCGCAGCCTGCTGCATGAAGACTTCGCCTGCCGCGGTCAGCCGCACGGTGCGGGTGGTGCGATCGAACAGCCGCACGCCGAGGGATTCCTCGATGCGCAGGATCTGGGTGGACAGCGCCGATTGTGACAGGTGCAACTGCCCCGCTGCCTGGCGGAAGTTCAGGGTGCGGCCAAGCACCAGGGTGGTCTCGACATCGCGCATCGACAGGTTGATTTTCACGGCATGGACGGCGGATTGATCTTGATTGTCGATCATTCTATCCAGAAAATCTGATTCATCAATCAAAGCGGCTTGTCTACACTCATGGTCAATCCCGCTGAACCCGGGCCATGACGTGGCGCAGGCGATGTTTTCGCCATATTTTCATGGCAAACACGGGTTCAGCCGCCCAACGACAACACCAGACAGTTCAAAGGAACGCCATGCCCGACGCCGCCCACTTTTCGCTAGCCGCACCTGGCACCGCACACGCCGTGGTGGTAGGCGGCGGCACCATGGGCGCCGACGTGGCCGTGGTGCTCACCCGTGCGCACTGCCGCACCACCGTCGTGGAGCCGGATGCGCCGCGCGCGCAGGCAGTCGCCGCAAGGGTAGCCGCCAATCTCGCCGCGATTGGCCCTGCGGCCGAGGTTGGCCTGGCGGGATTGACGGTAGCCGCAGGGCTCGACACGGTCGACTGGAGCACGGTCGACCTGGTGATCGAGTGCATCCCCGAGCGGCTCGACATCAAGCGTGCGCTGTTCGCCGACCTGGCCCAGCGTGCGCGCCCGGATGCCATCCTCGCCAGCAATAGCTCGAGTTTCCCGATCAGCGCCATCGGCGCGGGCCTGCCCACCCGCGAGCGCATGCTCGGCCTGCATTTCTTCATGCCCGCGCACCTGGTGCCGCTGGTGGAGGTGGTGCTGGGCGAGGGCAGCGCCGAGGCCGGCGCCGACGCCTTGATCGCTTTCATGCGGCGTTGCGGCATGGTGCCGGTCAAGGTGAAGAAGGACTTGCCGGGTTTCCTCGCCAACCGCCTGCAGCACGCGCTGTCGCGCGAAGCCTTCGACCTGATCGACCGCGGCATCGCCTCGCCCGAGGATGTGGATGCGGCGGTCCGCTTTGGCTTCGGCTTTCGTTTCCTGGCCGCCGGGCCGGTCATGCAGCGCGACCACGCTGGCATCGACGTGCACGCGGCGGCCGGGGCTACCATGTATCCCACGTTCAACAACGCGGCGGAGCCGGCCAGGTGTCTGACCGAGCGCGCGGCGGACGGCCGCCACGGCATGAAGAGCGGTGAAGGCTTTTACCAGTGGACGCCGCAGACCATCGCCGCGGAACGTGAGCGCTATGATCGGCTGCTGCGCGCGGGGCTCGACCTGATCGCGCCCGAGCTGCCCAAGATCGAACCCTGAACCTCGCCAGATCCACCAGATTTACTAAATCGATTAGATCGACCAGGTCGACCAGAGCGCACTATGAGTGAACACACCTTGCTGGCGGATTCGCCGCTGATCATTACCGTCGCGCCCAACGGCGCCTACAAGACCGCCAAGGACCACCAGGCCGTGCCGCTGACCGCGGCGGCACTGGCGGCGGACGCGCGGGCCTGCCTGGAAGCCGGCGCGGCCATGATGCACATGCACGTGCGCCAGCCCGACGGCCGTCATTCGCTGGATCCACAGATTTATCGCGAAGCGCTTGCCGTGGTGAAGAAAGAAGTGGGCGATGCCTTGCTGGTCCAGGTGACCAGCGAAGCCGCCGGCATCTACCGCGCGGCCGAGCAGATCGCCATGGTGCGCGAGCTGCGCCCGGAGGCAGTTTCCATCGGGCTGCGCGAGATCGCCGTGCCGGACATTGCCGAGGCCGAGCTGGCCGATTTCCTGGCCTGGCTGGCACGCGAGCGGGTGTTGACGCAGATCATCCTGTACGACGCAGCCGACGTGGCGCGCTGGCAAGCGCTGCGCGCGCGCGGGCTGGTGCCGCCGGGTGCGTGGTCGGTGCTGTTTGTGCTGGGCCGGTATTCGGCGGGGCAGGTATCGTCGCCGCGCGACCTGCTGCCGTTCCTGCAGGTCTATGACGGCGCGCTGCCGTGGGCAATCTGCGCCTTCGGGCGCGAGGAGAATGCCTGCGTGACCACGGCCGCTGCGTTTGGCGGGCACGTGCGGGTGGGCTTCGAGAACAACCTGAAGCTGCGCGACGGCAGCACCGCGCCAGGCAACGCGGCACTTGTCGGGCAGGCGGCCGAAGGCGCGCGCACGCTTGGGCGCCCGCTAGCTTCGGCCAACGAAGCCAGGCAAATCTACAGCGAGATCCGCTGATCGGCGGCGCTCGGCGCCGATGCTTATGCGCCGTCGCTGAACGAGTCGCGGGTGCCGTTGCGCGCGCCGTCGGTGAACGGGTCCCGCGTGCCGCTGCGTGCGCCGTCGGTGAACGGGTCGCGCGGGCCGAGCTTGTTGGCGCCCTGGGTGTAAATGTCTCGCGCCTGGCCGGTGGCCGCGCCATCGAGATACGGGTCCACGCTGCGCGGGGCGGCGCTGGCGAGGCTGGCGACACCGCCAAGGGTGGCGGCCAGCGCAGTGGCGAGCAGGGCTTGCTTGAGTGTACGCATTGTTTTTCTCCGAGGATTCGAGGGGCGGGCAATCTCTTTCGATCGACCGTGCTGGCAGTCTAAGAAACAGGCACCCACGACAACATGACCGGCACATGACAATGCTGTCATGCGGCGGGCGTTGCCTCGGCGGCACTCCTTGTCCGCCGCCACGTGATATCCACAAGTTCCAACGCCTTCGAAGTTCGCGCAATTTCTCCCCGTTGCGCCCCAACTTTTGCCAACTGGCGTGACTCGCTAATCCTGGCGGGTAGCAACTTGGCTCGGCACACCCAAACTGTGTCGAAAATGTGCCAAAAATCTCATAAGTTCTTAGTGATTGGCGAAAACGCGCAATCAAGCTATGCTTGCCCGATTGTCGGGCGTGCAGCACACCATCCGCGCGTCAAAGGCGGCTGCAGGGAGGCTGGGCAACGGGTCCGGCATGGCCAGTGGCCGCGGGCGCGGATACCATGGCCGAAAATGACGACCGAAGATGACATTAGGCCTGAAAAGGTCGTGAAACATGACGCTTTACCAGATCAAACCGAAGTTCCAGGCCCTTCTGCGGCCATTGGTGAAGCGCCTCGCCGCGCGCGGCGTCACCGCCAACCAGGTCACGCTGGCGGCGGCTGGCGGGTCACTGGTGGTGGGGGCGCTGGTGGCCGCGCTGGCCTGGCTGCCGGGCGTCTTCCTGCTGATGCCGCTATGGCTGTTCGTGCGCATGGCGCTCAACGCCATCGACGGCATGCTGGCCCGCGAGCACGGGCAGCAGAGCTTGCTGGGCGCCTATCTCAACGAACTTGGGGACATCGTCTCCGATATTGCGCTGATCCTGCCGTTCGCCCTCGTTGCGCCGTTTGGCGCTGGCGAGATCATGGTGTTCGCGCTGCTGGCCGTCATCGTCGAGTGCGCTGGCCTGATCGGGCCGCTGGCCGGTGCCAGCCGCCGCTACGACGGCCCCCTGGGCAAGAGCGATCGGGCCCTGGTACTTGGCGCGCTGGGCTTATGGGCCGGCCTCGGGCTGAGCCTGGCGCATGCCGCCCACTGGCTGTGGGTGCTGTTGTCGCTGCTGTCGTTGCTGACCATCGCCAACCGGGTGCGCCGCGGCATGGCCGAGGGCGAGCAGGCACGCCAGGCCCGTGCCCAGGCAGCCCCGCACGCCAAATCGTCTTCCCAACCCGTGGAGTGATACTACGTGGATAGTCAAACCGGCCGTACCGCTATTGAGTCACAGTTCGAAACCCACGATGGCCAGTCGCTGTTCTATCGCCACTGGCCTGCGGCGCCTGCCACAGGCCAGGCGCCGCAGGGCGCCGTAGTGCTGTTTCACCGCGGGCACGAGCATTCGGGCCGCATCGCCCACCTGGTGGACGAACTGGGCTTGCCCGGCCACGCCTTCTTCGCCTGGGACGCGCGCGGCCATGGCCGTTCGCCGGGCGAGCGCGGCTATAGCCCCAGCCTGGCCACGTCGGTGCGCGATATCCAGACGTTCATCGACCACATCGCCACCGAGCACGGCATTCCGGTAGAGCGCATTGCCGTGGTCGCGCAGAGCGTTGGCGCTGTCCTGGCGTCAACGTGGGTGCACGACTACGCGCCGCGGATCCGCGCCCTTGTGCTGGCTTCGCCGGCGTTCAAGGTCAAGCTCTACGTGCCGCTGGCGCGGCCGGGCCTCAAGCTCATGCACAAGCTGCGGGGCAAGTTCTTCGTCAACAGCTACGTCAAGGCCAGGTTTCTCACGCACGATCCCGACCGGGTCGCCAGTTACCAGCAAGATCCGCTGATTACGCGCCCGATTGCCGTCAATATCCTGCTGGATCTCTACGAGACGGCTGATCGCATCGTGGCCGATGCGGCCGCCATCACCGTGCCCACGCAGTTGCTGATCTCCGGCGCGGACTGGGTGGTGCATCGCGGCCCGCAGGATGCGTTCTATGAGCGGCTGGGCTCCAGCGTCAAGGAGCGCATCGTGCTGGACGGCTTCTACCACGACACCTTGGGCGAGCGCGACCGCGCGCAGGCCGTGGCGGCGGCGCGGCGCTTTATCGTGCGCGAATTCGAGACGCCATCGGCGCCGGTCTCCTTGCTGAACGCCGATCGCGGCGGCGCCTTCAAGGATGAGTCCGACCGGCTGGCGCAGCCGCTGTCCGCGGCCAGCCCGGCAGGCATTTACTGGGGCCTCACGCGCGCCGGCCTGAAGTTCGGCGGCCTGCTGTCCGACGGGGTGCGGCTCGGGCACAAGACCGGTTTCGATTCTGGCTCCACGCTCGACTACGTCTACTGCAACAAGGCGCAGGGGCGGTTTGGCGTCGGCTCGATGGTCGACCGCAACTACCTGGACGCGATTGGCTGGCGGGGCATCCGCCAGCGCAAGGTGAACATCGAGGAGCTGCTTGGCGTTGCCATCGGCAGCCTGCGCGCCGCCGGCGTGCCGGTGCGCATCGTCGATATCGCCGCGGGCCATGGCCGCTACGTGCTGGAGGCGCTGGCAGCCAAGGGCATCAACGGAGCGGCCGCGCAACAGGTGCAGAGCATCCTGCTGCGCGACTACAGCGATATCAACGTGCAACAGGGCCGCGCGCTGATCCGCAGCAAGGGCCTGTCCGATATTGCCCGCTTCGAGAAGGGCGACGCCTTCGACGGCGACGATCTCGCCGCGCTCGATCCGGCCCCCACGCTGGCCATCGTCTCAGGCCTGTATGAGCTGTTCGGCGACAACGGCATGGTGTCTCGTTCGCTTGGCGGCCTGTCGCGGGCGGTGGCGCCGGGCGGCTACCTGGTCTATACCGGGCAGCCCTGGCATCCGCAGCTCGAGTTCATTGCGCGGGCGCTCACCAGCCATCGCGCAGGCTCGGCCTGGGTGATGCGGCGCCGCTCGCAAGCGGAGATGGATGAACTGGTCCGGCAAGCCGGCTTCGAGAAGATCGCGCAGCGCATCGACCCGTGGGGCATCTTCACAGTCAGCCTGGCGCGCAGGGTCGCGTGATGCTGCGCCAGCAGGCCGAAGACGGGGCCGCGGACATGGCCGCAGGGGAGCCGGGCGCTGCCGAGGCTCGCCCCTGGGGCCTTGCCCTGGTCCTGCTGGCCGGCATGGGCGCCTTGTTTTTCTCGTCCTATGGGCTGGCCAACTGGCTGGCGAGCCAGCGTGCCGACGTCCCGTTCTTCTATTTTGAATGGGAGCGGCATATTCCCTTTGTGCCCTGGAGCATCGTGCCGTACTGGTCGATCGACCTGCTCTACGGCCTGTCCTTTTTCCTCTGGCGCACGCGTGCCGACCTGCTCGTCCATGCCAAGCGCTTGCTGGCGGCGCAACTGATCTCGGTTGCCTGCTTCATTGCCTTTCCGCTGCGATTCGCCTTTGATCGCCCGCAGGCCGACGGCGTGCCCGGCCACCTCTTCACGTTGCTGGGCGGCTTCGACAAGCCGTTCAACCAGGCGCCGTCACTGCACATCAGCCTGCTGGTGATCCTGTGGGTGGCCTATGCCGTGCACGCGCGCGGGGCCTGGCGCTGGCTGCTGCACGGCTGGACCGCGCTGATCGGTGTGTCGGTGCTGACCACGTACCAGCACCATGTCATCGACGTGCCCACCGGCTGGCTGGTGGGCTGGTTCTGCGTTTTCCTGTTTCCCTTCGGGATGGGGCAGGGCAATGCGGTGCCCGCTGCCCGCGTGCGAACGCGGCAACTGGCCGGGCGCTACGCAGTGGGCGCACTGTCCGTCGGGGCGGTAGCGCTGGCGTTGTTGCCCGCCTCGGCCCTGGCCGCCTTGCTGCTGGGCTGGTTGGCCCTGTCGCTGGCTTGCGTCGCGGCGATCTACCGGCAGGGCGTTCCGGCCATGTTCCAGAAGCGGCACGACGGCACCATGCCGATGGCCGCGCGCTGGGTGCTGGCGCCCTACCTGCTGGGCGCGCTGGCCAACTCACGCTGGTGGACGCGCCGCCAGCCCGGCGCCAGCCAGATTGTGCCCGGCCTCTGGGTCGGCCGCTTCCCCGGCGGCGCCGAATTGCGCCGCCTCGGGGCCGATGCCGTGCTCGACCTGACCGCCGAGTTGCCGCGGCTGGCGGATGCCGCCTGGTACCGCTGCGTGCCGGTGCTGGACCTGACGGTGCCCGCGCCGGCGCAACTGGACGAAGCGGTGGCCGTGCTTGAATCATGGCATCGCGATGGCCGCAAGGTGCTTGTATGCTGCGCGCTTGGTTATTCGCGCAGCGCGCTGGTGGCCGCCGCCTGGCTCGCGGGCCACGCCGGCGCGCGCGATGCCGGGCAGGCGCTGGCCCTGCTGCGCAAGGGGCGCCCGGCCGTGGTGCTGGGCCCGGATAGCGTGGCGGCGCTGTCGCAATTCATCCGCCGCCGGCAGGCGGCCGCACAGTCTTCTGGGGGAGCAGGCCATGTCCGTTCCGATGCATGACGACCATCACCTGGATGCTGCCGCCGGGCACTGGATGGCGCAGGCTGCGGTGGGTGGCCTCGATGGCGCCGGCCGCGTGCTCTGGGCCGGGTTGGTGCTGGCACTCATCAATCTGCTGCTGGCCGGTACCTTGTCGCCGGCGGGGCAGGTCTATCTGGTGCTTGGCATCGTGGCGGCGTTGCTCGGCGCTGTCCAGCTGTGGCTGCTGATCCGCGTGGCAATCGACCGCCGCTTGTTTGCGGCGCTTGCCGAAGCCTTGCGTATCGCCGATCCAGTCTCGACGCTGGCCTCGCTGGACCAGGCGCTGGGGCTGCTCGGATGGGCGGGTCCCGAGGCCGGCGGGCGATCCCTGGTGCAGCGCGCTCGCGGCGCTTTGCGCTTTCTCCACTGGGCCGCGGGACTCGCTGCCCTGCAATTGCTGGTGGCCTTGCTGCTACTGCTGCTGAGATAACACACGATGTGGATTTCCAGACTGGTGGCGCGCGCCATCATCCTGTTCGCGCGCTTGCTGACCGGTATGCAGGCGCGTTGGAACGGCTGCATGCCCGCCGCGGCGCAGCGTATCTATTTTGCCAATCACAGCAGCCACGGCGACTTCGTGCTGATCTGGGGCTGCCTGCCGCCGGAGCTGCGCTCGCTCACGCGGCCCGTGGCCGGCGCGGATTACTGGAACAAGTCGGCGTTGCGCCGCTTTATCGGCAAGGATGTATTCAACGCGCTGCTGATCGATCGCACCCGCAGCGAGCCGGGCAGCGATCCCGTGGCCCTGATGCAGCAGGCGGTGCGCAAAGGCGACTCGCTGATCCTGTTTCCCGAGGGCACGCGCAATACCACCGACGAACGGCTCCTGCCCTTCAAGAGCGGCATCTACCACCTGGCGAAGGTTTGCACAGAGATCGAGTTCGTGCCCGTGTGGATCGACAACCTCAACCGCGTGATGCCCAAGGGCGAGATCGTGCCGGTGCCGCTGCTGTGCACCGTGACTTTCGGCAAGCCGCTGACCCTGGGCGCGGAAGAAGCCAAGGATGATTTCCTGGCGCGCTGCCGGGACGGCCTGCTGACGCTGGCGCCCGCGCTGGACTAAGAACCCATGACCTTTCCTCACCTGACCATGATGCATGAGACCTGGCTGCTGTTTGGCGGCGTGCTGGGCGTACTCGTGCTGGCTTCCACGGTGACCGCGCTGCTGCGCTGGCGCGTGGCCGGGGGCGGCCCGCACGCGGTCATCGACAACCTTGCCGCGCGCGTATCGGCATGGTGGTGGATGATCGGCGTGCTAGGGGTAGCGTTCGTGATGGGGCGCACCGCCATCATCGTGTTGTTCTACCTGCTGTCGTTCTTCGCCTTGCGCGAGTTCATCACCATCACCACCACGCGGCGGGGGGACCATCGCGCCATCGTCGCCGCCTTCTTCGTCTTCCTGCCGTTGCAATACGTGCTGGTGTACACCGGCTGGTATGGGTTGTTTTCCATCTTCATCCCGGTCTACGCTTTCCTGATCCTGCCCATACTTTCAGCGCTGTCTGCGGAGACCACGCGCTTTCTCGAGCGTTGCGCGGGGGTGCAGTGGGCGGTGATGATCTGCGTGTTCTGCGTATCGCATGTGCCGGCGTTGCTGACCTTGCCGATTCCGGGCTTCGAGGATCGCAACCTGCTGTTGATCGCATTCCTGGTGATCGTGGTGCAGGGCAGCGACGTGCTGCAGTACGTGTGGGGCAAGCTGCTAGGCAAGACCAAGATCGCGCCGCTGCTGTCGCCGTCCAAGACCGTGGAAGGCTTTGTCGGCGGCGTGGCCAGCGCCACCGCGCTGGGCGCCTCGCTCTGGTGGATCACGCCGTACGGCTCGCCCTGGAAGGCGGGGCTGATCGCGCTGGTGATTGCCTTGATGGGCTTCCTGGGCGGGCTGGTGATGTCGGCCATCAAGCGCGACCGCAACATCAAGGACTGGGGCCAGATGATCCAGGGCCACGGCGGTATGCTGGACAGGCTGGATTCGGTGGTGTTCGCCGCGCCGATCTTCTTTCACATCACGCGGTACTGGTGGGTGCCCTGAGCGGGTCCATCGCCTTCGTCCTCATTTTTCTTTGAATTTTGCCGGCCCAGCCCGCGTGTTGGCCCGGCACGTTGTTTGTCATCATGTCTAGCAAGCGCATCGAGCATATCGTCATTGTCGGTTTTGGCTGCATCGGCCAGGCCATCCTGCCCTTGCTGGCGCAGGCGCACCCGGAAGCGGCGGTTACGGTTGTCGACCGGGCCATGGACGCCCACCGCCTGGCGCTGGCCCGGCAATACCGGGCCACGCCGCTGCATGCCACGGTAGCGCCGGACAACTTTGCGCGGGTGCTGAGTCCGCTGCTGGGGGCGCAAACCTGCCTGCTTAACCTGGCGCCCGCCGTGTGCAGCCGCGACCTGATCGCGCTGGCGCAGGCACACCATGCGCTCTACCTGGATAGCGGCATCGAACCATGGGACTACGAAGACGGCGCTGCCTCATCCCATCTGAGCAACTACGCTCTGCGCAGCGAGATGCTGGCATTTGCCCGCGGCCGCGAGCGGATGTCCACCGCGCTGGTTGCTCATGGCGCCAATCCCGGGCTGGTCTCGCTACTGGTCAAGGCGGCCTTGCTGAAACTCGCGCGGCACGCCGGCGTGCCGGACACCCCACCGCAGGGCCAGGCTGGCTGGGCCCGGCTCGCGCGCCGGCTCGACGTGCGCGTGATCCAGGTGGCGGAGCACGACAGCCAGTGCGCCCCGGGCTATCCGGCGCACGGCGAATTCGCCAATACCTGGTCGGCCGACGGCTTCATCACGGAATGCCTGCAGGACGCCGAACTGGGCTGGGGCAGCCACGAGCCCGCGCTGCCTGCCGGTGGCCGGCGCCATGGCTACGGCAGCGATGCGGCGATCGTGCTGGACCGGCCCGGGCACCGCACCCGTGTGCGCTCCTGGTCCGCGCTGCACGGTCCGTTCGATGCCTACCTGATCACGCACAACGAATCGATCTCGATTGCCGAGTATTTCAGCTGTGCCACGCCCGGCGAGCCGCATTACCGGCCCACGGCCTACTACGCCTACCGTCCCACCCGCGCCACGATGGCATCCATGCAGTGGCTGGGCGAGCGCGACGCCAGCCGCATTACCAGCCACCGCATCCTCAAGGACGAGATCGTCGATGGCGTGGATGAGCTTGGCGTGCTGCTGATGAGCGGGCGCCATGGTGCGGTGTGGCACGGCTCGCAGCTCGACATCCACCGGGCACGCGCGCTGGCGCCGCACAACTCCGCCACCAGCCTGCAGGTGGCCTCCAGCATCGTCGCCGGGATGCGCTGGGCGCAGGCCAATCCGGCGCGCGGTGTGACCGAGTCCGATGCCATGGATCACCACGCGGTGCTGGAGCACGCAGCCGGCTGGTGGGCGCCTCTCGTCACGCGCTTCACCGACTGGACGCCCAGGCCGGGCCGTCGCTCGCTGGCCTTCGACGAATTCCTCATTACCGCATCCGCGCCGGCGCCAACGCCGAGCGCCGCGGAGATCGCCCTGCCATGAAACGCATTGCCCAGACCCCGCGTGCCGACTGGCCGCAGCAGCTTGAGCGCATCGGTTTTCACTTCCACTCGCTCGACGAGCAAAACCTGCCGCGCCAGGTGGATCGCAACACGTTCTTCTACTGGCGCGAAGACGTCGCCTACGAGTTCGAGGCGCATGAGATCGAGGCGCTGTATGCCGCCGCGCTCGATCTGAACCAGCGCTGCCTGGAAGCCGTGCAGCACGTGATTGACCACAACCTGTTTGCGCGGCTCGCCATTGCCCCGGATTTTGCCGAGTTGATCCGCACCTCCTGGGACCGCGACGAGCCGACGCTGTTCGGCCGCTTCGACATGACCATGGATGCGCTTGGCGTACCCAAGATGTACGAGTTCAACGCCGATACGCCCACCTCGCTGATCGAATCGAGCCTGGCGCAATGGTTCTGGAAGGAGGCGGTGCGCCCGGATGCCGACCAGTTCAACGGCCTGCATGAAGCGCTGGTGTCGCGCTGGCAATGGCTGCGCCGCCACTATCGCGACGCCAAGGTCCTGCATTTTGCCTGCATGTTTGACAGCCAGGAGGATGTCTGCAATGTCGAGTACCTGATGGACACGGCGCTGCAGGCAGGGTGGTCGGTCAAGCTCACCGACCTGGAGCAGGTTGGCTCCGATGGGCGCGGCGGCTTCTACGACGGCGACGACCAGCCGATGGAGCTGGTCTTCAAGCTCTACCCGTGGGAATGGATGGCCACTTCCGACTATCGCACGGAGCTGGCGGGCAGTGCGGTGCGATGGGTGGAGCCACCCTGGAAGGCCGTGCTCTCCAACAAGGCCATCCTGCCGATCCTGTGGGACCTGTTCCCCGGCCATCCGAATCTGCTCGAGGCCTCGTTTCGCGAAGCCACCTTTGCCGGGCGTTCTTACGCCAGGAAGCCGTTCCTGTCGCGCGAGGGCGAGAGCGTGGCGCTGGTGACCCCGCAGGGGCGTTTCGAGAATCCCGGCGAGTACGGCGAGGAAGGCTTCATCTACCAGGCTTACGCGAGCGCGCAGCGCTTTGACGATCGCTACACCACGCTCGGCGTATGGCTGGTCGACGACGTGCCCAGTGGCCTGTGCGTGCGCGAGGAACTGGGACCGATCGCCAAGAACACCAGCTTCTTCGTCCCGCATTATTTTCAGCACGGCTAATCCGAAGAAAGGAGAAACGCAGCGCAATGGCCAAGAAGAAAGGCAAGAAGGGCGGCCAGCCGTCAAAGTACGGCAGCTCCTACCAGCCGCGGGCAAGCGGCTCCAGCCAGTCCGCATGGTCAGGCCAGCCCGCGCTCCGACGCAAGTCCCGCTCGCCGGCGCTGTGGCTGATCGGCGCTTGCGCGCTGGCGGCCGGCGTGGCGGTGATTGGCTCATGCAGCGACGATGGCGATGACGAAGCCGTAACCGTGCGGCGCGCAAGCTATGCCTCGCAAGCCGATTGCGTGGCCGACTGGAATGCGCCCGAGGATTGCGAGGGCGTGCCGCTCGACAACATCTACGCCTCCAGCCTGGCGGATACGGGTGGTAGCGACGGCAGCAGCGCCGGCACGAGCAGCGGTGGCCATGGCGGCGGCTACTACGGCGGATATCACGGCGGCATGGCCCGCTGGTACGGCCCGTACTACACCGAGTCCGGCACCGTCTACCACCCAGACGGCACGCAGACCCGGCGCGACATGTCGAGCGGCAACTCGCGGCCCATGGGTGTCTATGACAGCAACGGCAACCTGACCCGCGTGAGCCAGGCGCCGGGCACGCCGCATGCGACGATGGTCGAGGAGGCCACGCTGAGCCGCGGCAGTCTCGGGCGTGGCGCGAGCGGCGGCATGTCGATGCGCGCGGCCGCTGTCAGCCGGGCGCCTGCCGTGTCCTCGCGCGGCGGCTTTACCAGCCGCTTTGGCGGGTCTGGGCGCTCCGGCGGCGGCTAAGGCCGCATCGCACCCTTTCAGATTCGCTCCAAATCCGGTCCAACCCAACCCAACCAGGAATCCACATGACATTGCCCCTACAACCGGTCTACGCCTACCTGATCTATATTCTCTCGAGCTTCGCCATGCTGGGGCTGTTTCTGCTCGTATACACGCGGATCACGCCGCACCGCGAGTTCGAACTGATACGCCAGGGCAATGTGGCGGCGGCCTTGTCGCTGGGCGGCGCGGTGCTAGGGTTTTCGCTGACGCTCTCGGCCAGCATCCAGCACAATGCCGCCTTCTCGATGTTCGTGCTGTGGGGCTTTGGCGCCTTCGTGGTGCAGGTGCTGGCCTATGTGCTGGTGGCGCGGGCGCTGCGCGGCGTCAGCGAGGAAATCACCGCGGATAATCGCGGCATGGGTGCGCTGATGGGGGTGGTATCGCTGGCGGCCGGCATTGTCAATGCCGCCTGCCTGGCCTAGTGTCGCCGCTGCTTTGGCATGCGGGCGGGCGCCGAGAGACGGAGTGTGCACCTTGCGGTGCGTTGGCGGGATCGGAGGGAGTGCCAGGGGCCGCGCGGCAACTGGCATTAACGCTTAGGAAATGTCTGCGCCAGCAAAGACGCAAGACCCTGTAAAATCTTGCCTCACAGGCGGCTTGACCCGCTGGATTGCCCCCCCTTCCTCCGCTTTGCCGGCCATCTGTCCGGCGGCAAAGTCAATTACGAAAGTCATGTCAGAGTCTGATGAAGCCAAACTAGCCGCGGCGACGTGGGTCCGTGAGCAGATGGATCGCCACGGCCTCACGCTCGACGATTTACTCGAAGCGGGCTGTTTCGCTGTCCCCCCGGCTCCGCCGGCACCGGCTCAGGCAGTGCCAAGGGCCACGCTGGCCGTTGCGCCCCCGGCTGCTGCGCCGGCGGCAGCCCCCGACCCGGAAAAGCCAGCCCGGGCGCTTTACCGCAACGCCATGGGCCAGAGTTGGGACGGTACCGGCGAGCGTCCGGAGTGGCTACAGCGGGCAGTCAACGCGGGGCAGACGGTCGATTTCTTCCGGGTCGGATAAACGTCGGAAAAACATCCTCTTACTTCCCTGGCGGCTGCACCACCAGCGCGGTTACCGTCAGCGCGCCGTTGGCCCGGATCACGCTGAACCTCACCTGGTCGCCTTCCTTGACCTGACCCAGCAGGGCCGGGTCTTGCACGCGGAAGATCATCGTCATGGCGCCCATATCCAGGTTGGTGATGGGGCCATGCTTGATGGTCAGCTTGCCAGCCGCGGCATCTACCTTGCGGATTTCCCCATCGGTCATTGGCACAGCCTCGGCTTGCGCCGCGCTGGCCGGGGCGAGAGCATTGCCGGCATTGGTGGCGGCCTGGGCCGGCAAGGTGGCGAAGGCTGCCAGTAGCGGCAGCAGCGCGAGCAGGTTCTTGCTGGGGTTCATTTGCATTCCTTCCTGGTTGGCTGGTATTGCATACAGGGCGCGGTGTCGCCGCGCCGCGAAATCGCTTAGCGCACGCTGACCTTGCCGCGCATGCCGGCGTCATAGTGGCCGGGCTGCAGGCAGGCAAAGTCCACCCGGCCACTGCGCGTAAAGCGCCACACCATGTCGCCGCGCTGGCTGGCTTCGAGCGTGACGGCGTTCGGGTCGGCGTGTTCCATCTCGGGCATCTTCAGCATCTCGGCGTAGTGCGCCTTCAGGTCGGCTTCGGTGCCGAGCACCATCTCATGCCGTAGCTTGCCTTCGTTGCGCACCACGAAGCGGACGGTCTCGCCAGCTTTGACCTGGATATTGGCCGGGCTGAAGCGCATGTTGTCGGTCATGCTGACCTGGATAGTGCGGCTCACGCTGGCCGCGTCGCCAGGCTCGCCAATAGCGCTGGCGGCGCTGGCGGCCTCGCCGGCATGATGGCCGCCGTGGTTGCCGGCGGCGATGGCGCCGGCGCACGGGAGGGCGAGGGCAACGGCACTGGCCACCGCCATCCAGGCGGTAGCGGCGCGGGATTTCCTGTTTCGCATGTTGTCTTTCCTTTTTCTGGCTGGCGTGGTCATTGGCTGGCGCCTGGCGTGCCGGCGTATTCGAAGGCAACCGTGCCTTTGGGATGGCGATACCAGCCGGGGTCGCGGTAGTCGTTGCGGCCAAGTCCGGCGCGCACCTTGAGCACCGTGAACATGCCGCCCATTTCGATCGGCCCGAATGGTCCCTGTCCTGTCATCATCGGCAAGGTGTTGTCCGGCAACGGCATCTCCATGCCGCCCATGTCCGCCATGCCTGCCTCGCCCATCGCCATGTACTCCGGTACCAGCGCGTTCATCCGCTTGGCCAGGTCCTTTTGCTTGACGCCGATCATGGTCGGCAGCTGATGGCCCATCGCGTTCATGGTGTGGTGGGACTTGTGGCAGTGGAAGGCCCAGTCGCCGGGGTTGTCGGCGATGAATTCGATGGCGCGCATCTGTCCCACCGCCACGTCGGTGGTCACCTCCGGCCAGCGCGCGGACGGGGGCACCCAGCCACCGTCCGTGCCGCTCACCTCGAAGCGGTGCCCGTGCAGGTGGATCGGGTGGTTGGTCATGGTCAGGTTGCCAAAGCGTATCCGCACGCGATCGCCCAGGCGTACCGGCAGGCTGTCGATGCCCGGGAACACGCGGCTGTTCCAAGTCCACATATTGAAATCCGTCATCTCGGCCACGCGCGGCGTGTAGGAGCCGGGGTCGATGTCGTAGGCCGAGATCAGGAACACAAAATCGCGATCGACCCGCATCTGCGCCGGGTCTTTCGGATGCACCACAAGGAAACCCATCATGCCCATTGCCATCTGCACCATCTCGTCGGAATGCGGGTGGTACATGAAGGTGCCGGCGTGCTTCATCTCGAACTCGTAGACAAAGGTCTTGCCGGGCGGGATATGCGGCTGTGAGAGGCCGCCGACACCGTCCATGCCCGCCGGCAGGATGATGCCGTGCCAGTGCACGGTGGTGTGTTCCGGCAGCTTGTTGGTGACGAAAATCCGCACCTTGTCGCCTTCCACGCACTCGATGGTGGGGCCGGGGCTCTGGCCGTTGTAGCCCCACAGGTGCGCCTTCATGCCGGGCGCGAACTCGCGCTCGACGGGCTCCGCCACCAGGTGGAACTCCTTCCAGCCTTGGCGCATGCGCCAGGGCAGGGTCCAGCCGTTGAGGGTCACTACCGGGTTGTACGGGCGGCCAGTGGCAGGCGCCAGCGGCGGCTGGGTGGCGGGGCTGGCTTGCAGCGCGGCCTCGGGCAGCACCGCGGCGCCGGCGCGCGTCACCAGCGCCGCGCCGAGCATGGTGGCGCCGGAGCCATGCAGGAATTGTCTTCGGGTAACCATGGTCATTGTCCTTTGGGCGTGGCGGGCGAGGCCGGGGTGGGGGATGCAGGCGCAGGCAATGCGCTGCCGTCCGGCAGCCGTCCGCCGAGCGCGCCTTGCAGCTCGGTTTCGGCCACCCAGTATTCGCGCAGCGCATCGAGATAGCCGTTGACGGCGCCGACCTGCTCGCGCGCGTCGGCCAGCAGCTCGAACACGCTGACCAGCATGCCGTTGTAGCGCAGCATGCCTTCGTCGGAGATGCGCTTGCGCAGCGGCACTACCTCGTCGCGGTAATGCCGGGCGATGTCGTAGCGCGCCTGATAGCTGGCGTAGGTCTCGCGCACTTCCGAGCGGGCATTGATGGCACGCTCGGCGAGCCGGCTGGCGGCCTGCATGTAGACCGCTTCGGCACGCGCCACGCGGGCGCCGCCCCAGTCAAACAGCGGGATCTCGATATCGATGCCGTAGCCGGTCTCGCGCGGCTTGCCGGTTTCCGAGTTGTGCAGGTAGCTCACGTCCAGCACGCTGATAAAGCGCGTAGCGCGGGTCAGTCCAAGCGAGCGCGCCAGGCTATCCAGTTGCAGCTTGCCGGCTTGCAGGTCGAGGCGGCTGGCAATGGCATAGCCCTCCAGGTCCGCCACGGCGGGACGCCCCTTCGGCAAGTCCGGCAGGCGTTCGGGGAGCCGGTATTGCGCGCCGGTGCCCCACAGGCCAAGCCGGCGCGTGAGCTGCTCGCGCGCGGCCAGTGCCTGCTGCCGGGTGCGGGCCAGCTGGGTCGCGGCCTCGGCGTAAAAGGCCTGCTCACGCGCGTGATCGAGCGCGCTGACGTTGCCTGCACGCGCCAGGTCGCGGGCGAACAGCGCGCCTGTTTCGGCGGCGTTCTTGACCTGCTCCGCATAGCGCGCCGATTGCTCCGCGGCCACCGCGTTGACGAAGGCCTTGCGCGTTTCCAGCGCCTGGCGCAGCAAAGTGTCGGCCACGGCGAGCCGGGTTTGGGTAAAGCGGTCCTGCTCGATGCGGGCCGCCAGCGGAAGCACCAGCAGGTTCATCAGGCCGACAGAGATGGCGCGGTCGATCTTGAGGTCGTCGCCCTGGCGCGTGCGGCTGAAGGAGAATCCCGGATTGGGCAGGCGCGTTGCCTGGACATACTCGGCCTCGGAAATGCCCAGGTCCGCAAAGGCCGCCTGCAGGCCGGCATTGTTGAGCAGCGCGATCTGCACGGCGCTGTCGGCGTCGAGCGGCTGCGCCAGCAAGGCCTGGGTGCGCTCGTAGACGGCGGCGCGGTCCTGGTCGGAGCGGACCCAGATGGCCTCCTTGCCGAGGCGCTCGCGCGCGGCGGTGGCCGCGGTGCCGAAGCCACCATCGGCGGAAAATCCGGCGCAGCCGGCCAGCAGCAGGGCGCAGGCCGCCGCGGCCAGTCCCGGCCGGATTGGCAATGGGAAAGACATGTGGCCTCCTTAGTGGTGGTGGCCGTGGCCGGCGGCAGCGGGCTTGGCCGCTGGTGTCGACGCGGGCATGGACATGGGCGCATTGGCGCCCGTTGCGTCCTTGCCCGCCATCGGCGTGACCTGCGCGTTGGACTCGCGCCATGGGGCGATGGCTTGCGCCTGGAATGGCACGTAGCCCGCCAGCACGTTCGGTGCCGGCAGCGGCGGCACGGATGCGCGCGGATCGAGTGGATCGGCGGCGGGTGCGCTGGACTGGGCCGACGACAAGGTCGGCCCGAGCACCAGGCAAGCCGCCGCAAGAATGCGGACGAAATGCATGACAACCTCAGTGTTCGTGGGATGCGCGAATGACGGCGCGGGGTAAGACGAACGGGGGGCGAGCGTGCGCTGGACGCACCTCGGGTGTCAGCAGCGTGCGGCGGGCGGGCGGTCGGAGGGGGCGGGGAGGAAGCCGGCGTAGGCGGCCAGGGCGGCTACCGGTGCGGCGTGGCCATGGCTGGCCAGGGCGAGCTCAGGCAGGATGGTGGGCATGATGGCCCCGAGCGCGCAGGCCGAGCAGGCGCTGCAGGCGCCACTGGCGCCATGGCTGGCGTGGTGATCCTGATGGTCTTGATGGGCTGGCTGGCCAGTCATGCCGGTCATGCCAGATTCACTGACCATCTCGTCCCGCTGCTGGGCCGGGTCCGCCGCGTCATGGCAATGCGCGCCGGCATGGCTGCCAAGGGCGGTTTCCGCCTGCGACTTCATGGCCGCATGGCGTAACATCATCGATTCCACGGCCGGCGAATCGGCCGGCAGTACGACGGATGGCACCTGCGCCGAAGGCCACGATTGCACAGATTGCGCCGCGCTGCAGACCATCATGACTGCCGCCGCGACACCCTGTGCGGGCAGCGCGATCATGGCAAGGCATAACAGGAAGTAGCTAAGGACGCGTTTCATCGGGGCAGGGGAATGAGCAGCCGATATTGTACCTGCATCGAAAGGTGCGGTAGCGTGACGCCAACATGACAATGCTGACATCTTCGGCTGCGGCGGTGCTTCCTCGTATAGCGTGTCGGTCTAGCGGGGCCGGCTGATGGCCCGGAGTGAATAACTATGCGCATATTGATTGTCGAAGACGAGCCCAAGGCAGGTGACTACCTGCGCAAGGGCCTGAGCGAATCCGGTTTCGTGGTGGACCTGGCGCGCGATGGCGTGGACGGCCTGGCCCACGCACGCGGGCAGGAGTACGACCTCATCGTGCTGGATGTGATGCTGCCGGGCATGGATGGCTGGCAGGTGCTCCAGGAACTGCGGCGCGAGCGCGATACGCCGGTCCTGTTCCTCACCGCGCGCGACGAGCTTTCCGACCGGCTCAAGGGCCTGGAGCTGGGCGCGGACGACTACATGGTCAAGCCCTTCGCCTTCGCCGAGCTGGTTATGCGCATCCGCACCATCCTGCGGCGCGGCCCGCTGCGTGAAAGCGAGCTGATCGAAGTAGCGGACCTGCAGATCGATACCGTCAAGCGCCGCGTCACGCGCGACGGCCAGAAGCTGGAACTGACCTCCAAGGAGTTCGCGCTGCTGCAACTGCTGGCGCGCCGCAGCGGCGAAGTGCTGTCGCGTTCGCTGATTGCCTCCCACGTCTGGGACATGAATTTCGACAGCAACACCAATGTGGTCGATGTCTCCATCCGCCGGCTGCGTGCCAAGGTCGATGACCCATTTCCCGCCAAGCTGATCCACACGCGCCGGGGCATGGGCTACGTGCTGGAAGAGGAAGCCCGGTGAGCCGGTCCATGTCAGGGGCCGCCGCTTGATCCGCGCCGTACTCCGCCTGCCGGCATCGCTCACGGCACGGCTGGCGCTGGCCTACGGCGCTGCCACTGTGGCCATCCTGGTGGCCGTTGGCACCTACCTGGCGAGCGCGCTTGCCGCCCAGTTGCAGGATCGCGACGAGAGCGAACTGGTCAGCGAAGTGCTGCTGGTGCGCCATCTGCTGCGCGAGGTGGGCTCGGAGGCGGAGATTCGCGCCGACACGCATCGCTTCGCCGATCTCGCGCTGGGCCATGAAGGATTGATCCTGCTGGTGCGCGGCAGCGGCGGCGAGCCGCTGGTCACCCTGAACCCACGCCATGAGCCGGTGCCGGCATTGCCGGTGCTGCCGGCGGCCACACCGCCCGACAAATCCCAGCTGCATACTTGGTATCCCCGCAATGGCGTCGCCTCGCGCGGCATCTCCGCGCTCGGGCAGTTGGGGGATTCCGAGCGCGCGGTCGAGATCGTGGTGCTGCGTGATGCCGGGTATCGCGTGGCGCTGATGAAGGCCTACCAGACGCAGATGCTGTGGGCAACGCTATGCGGCGCGGCGGTCGCGGCGGGGCTGGGATACCTGCTGGCCAGGCGCGGCCTGCGCCCGCTCAGGCGCATGGCGCAGGACGCTTCCGCCGTCACCATGAGCCGGCTCGCCACGCGGCTCGATGCCGGCCAGGCGCCCACCGAGGTGCGCGCGCTTGTCGCCGCGCTGAACGATATGCTGGCACGGCTGGAAGATGGCTTCCATCGGCTCTCCGAATTCTCTGCCGACCTGGCGCACGATTTTCGTACGCCCATCAGCAACCTGATCGGCCAGACCCAGGTCACGCTGGGCCATAGCCGCCCGGTGCAGGAGTACGAGAACCTGCTGGAATCCAACCTGGAAGAATACGAGCGGCTGGCCCGCATGATCGAGAACATGCTGTTCCTTGCGCGCGCGGATCATGCCCAGGTGGCCATGAAGGTGCGAGAGCTGGACGCGCGCGCGGAGCTGGACAAGGTTGCCGAGTACTACGAAGCCGTGGCGGCGGACCGCGACATCAAGGTGCAACTTGCAGGCCAGGGCGCCGTGCGCGCTGACCAGACGCTGCTGCGCCGCGCGGTGACCAACCTCGTCGACAACGCCTTGCGGCACGCGCCCGCGGGCAGCGCCGTGGACATCCGGGTCGTGGCGGACACCGCCGCTACCCGGATCCAGGTGAGCAACGGGGGCACCGGCATTGCCGCCGAGGCGCTGCCGCATGTGTTCGGGCGTTTTTACCGAGGCGATCCCGCGCGCAGCAATTCGGCGGGTTCGACCGGGCTTGGGCTGGCCATCGTGGATACGATCATGCGGCTGCATGGGGGCAGCGTGAGCATGCGCAGCCGGCCCGGCGAGACGGTGGCGGAGCTGAAGTTTCCGATGCAACATGCCCGGTCCGCGGCAGACCCGGCGGGTAGAGGTTAAGAGCCCGCTTGCTGCCACGCATTGCCACACATGTGAACGCGTCACCATGCCATGGCGCAGCGGTGCTTGATGGCAGGAGCGGCGTGCCACTCCTGCTGCCGCCAGGATTAGCCGTTGGGCAATGCCGGTGGCGCCGGCAAGCTGCCAGCCAGGCGTTCGCTGCCTGCGTCATCTTCCACGCCAGCCTCATCCTTGTCGCGCCGATGCGCCAGCCGGTACAGCACCGGCAGCACCAGCAGGGTCAGCGCGGTGGAAGACAGGATGCCACCTATCACCACCGTGGCGAGCGGACGCTGTACCTCGGCCCCGGTCCCGGTGGCAATCGCCATCGGGATAAAGCCCAGCGATGCCACCAGCGCGGTCATCAGCACGGGACGCAGCCGGGTCAGCGCGCCGGTATGGATGGCATCATCGAGCGGCTTGCCTTCTTCGCGCAGGCTGCGGATGAAGGACAGCATCACCAGTCCGTTGAGCACCGCCACGCCGGACAATGCGATAAAGCCCACCGCCGCCGAGATCGACAGCGGAATGCCCCGCAGCCACAGCGCCAGGATGCCGCCAGTGAGCGCAAAGGGGATGCCGGTGAAGACCAGCAGGCCATCGCGCACATTGCCGAACATGGCAAACAGCAGCACGAACACCATCAGCAGCGCCACGGGCACCACGATCTGCAGCCGCGTGGCGGCCGATTGCAACTGCTCGAAGGTGCCACCCCAGGTGACCCAATAGCCCGCCGGGACCTTGACCTGACGATCCAGCGACGCCATCGCCTCGGGCACGAAGGTACCCACGTCGCGCCCGCGCACGTTGGCGCTGACCACGATGCGGCGCTTGCCGTTCTCGCGCGAGACCTGGTTGGGCCCCGGGGCCAGCGTTAGTGTGGCCACTTCGCCCAGCGGGATATAGCTGGCGGCTGCCGTATTTCCCTTCGGCAAGGGAATCGGCAGCCGGCGCAGCGCCTCCACATCGCCACGGATGCCTTCCGGCAGGCGTACGCCGATATTGAAGCGGCGGTCGCCCTGGAAGAAGATGCCGGCGTCCTTGCCGCCCACGGCAATGGCCACGGTGTCCTGCACGTCGATCATGTTGAGGCCGTAGCGGGCCGCGCGGGCGCGGTCCACGTCCACCGTCAGCATTGGCAGGCCGCTGGTCTGCTCGACCTTGACCTCGGTTGCGCCGGGCACGGCCCGCAGCACGGTGGCGACCTTTTGCGCGGTGTCCTCCAGCACGGCGTTGTCGTCACCGAAGATCTTCACGGCCACGTCGCTGCGCACCCCGGAGATCAGCTCGTTGAAGCGCAGCTGGATCGGCTGCGAGAACTCGTACTTGTTGCCGGGGATGGTTGCCAGTTCGGCCTCCATTTCCGCCAGCAGCTGCTCGCGCGTCTTGGACGGATCGGGCCACTTCGCCCGAGGCCTGAGCATGATGTAGCCATCCGAGGCGTTGGGCGGCATCGGGTCCGAGGCGATCTCGGCAGTGCCGGTGCGAGCGAAGACGCGCTCGATTTCGGGGAATTTCTCTTTGAGGCGCGTCTCGATCTGCTGCTGCATGGCGAGCGACTGGGTGAGGCTGGTGCCGGGAATGCGCAGCGCCTGCACGGCGAAATCCCCTTCGTTCAGATTGGGGATGAACTCGCTGCCCAGCCGCGTCGCCACCAGGCCGCTCAACAGCACCGCCACCGCGGCAAGGGTCAGCACCACCGGTGTGTTGGCGATGGTCTTGCCGAGCATGGGCGCGTAGGCGCGCTTGGCCCACAGCATCAGGCGGTTTTCCTTCTCGGCCACCTTGTCGCCGATAAACAGCGCCACGGCCGCCGGCACGAAGGTGACCGACAGGATCATCGCGCCGATCAGCGCCAGCACCACGGTCATCGCCATGGGGTGGAACATCTTGCCTTCCACGCCGGTCAGCGCAAAGATCGGGATGTACACGATCATGATGATGAGCTGGCCGAAGATCAGCGGGCGGCGTGCTTCCCGCGAGGCCGCAAAGACCTCGTGGAAGCGCTCGCTGCGGGTGAGCGGGCGGCCGTGCTGTTGCTGGGCATGGGCGAGGCGCCGCACGCAGTTCTCCACGATCACCACGGCGCCGTCGATGATGATGCCGAAGTCCAGCGCGCCCAGGCTCATCAGGTTGGCGCTGATCTTGTAGGTCACCATGCCGGTGAAGGTAAACAGCATGGACAGCGGGATGACCAGCGCGGTGATGATGGCGGCGCGCAGGTTGCCGAGGAACAGGAAGAGGATCACGATCACCAGGATCGCGCCCTCGACCAGGTTCTTCTTGACGGTGGCGATGGCGCGGTCCACCAGCACGGTGCGGTCGTACACGGTGACGGCCTTGACGCCGGCGGGCAGCGAGCGGTTGATGGCGGCCATGCGCTGGTCCACCGCTTGCGACACGGCACGGCTGTTCTCGCCGATCAGCATGAAGACGGTGCCCAGCACCACTTCGCGCCCGTTGTCGGTGGCCGCGCCGGTGCGCAGTTCGCGGCCGATGCCCACGTCCGCCAGGTCGCGGATGCGGATGGGCTGGCCCTGCGCGCTGCCCACGATGATCTCGCGGATATCGTCGACGGACCTGACCTGCCCCGGCGCGCGCACCAGGTATTGCTCGCCGCGCCGCTCGATATAGCCGGCGCCCACGTTGGCGTTGTTCTTCTCCAGCGCCACCACCACGTCCTGCAGGCTCAGGCCGTAGGAGGCCATCCGTTCCGGGCTGGGCGCCACCAGGTACTCCTTGGCGAAGCCGCCGATGGAGTTGATCTCGGTGACGCCGGGCACCGTGCGCAGCTGCGGCTTGATGACCCAGTCCTGGATCTCGCGCAGGTCGGTAGGCGTGTAGGGCGTGCCATCGGCCTTCCTGGCGCCGTCCTCGACTTCCACCGTCCACAGGTAGATCTCGCCGAGCCCGGTGGAGATCGGGCCCATCTGTGGCGCAACGCCTGTGGGCAGGTTCTGCGCGGCTTCCTGGATACGCTGGTTGACCAGCTGGCGCGCGAAGTAGATATCGGTGCCGTCCTTGAAGATCACTGTCACCTGCGACAAGCCATAGCGCGACAGCGAGCGGGTTTGCTCCAGGCCCGGCAGGCCGGACATCGCGGTCTCGATCGGGTAGGTAACGCGCTGCTCGGTTTCCAGCGGCGAATAGCCTGGCGCGGAGGTGTTGACCTGTACCTGCACGTTGGTGATGTCGGGCACGGCGTCGATGGGCAGCCGGCTGTAGTTGTAGATGCCGAGCGCCGCCATGGCGACCACCGCCAGCAGCACCAGCCACCGCTGCTCGATGGCAAAGCGGATCAGTCTTTCAAACATGAGGGATTCTCCGCTTAGTGGCTATGTTCGGCGCCGGCCTTGCCAAGCTCGGCCTTGATCACGAAGCTGTTGCCTGCCACGTATTGCGTGCCGGCTTTCAGGCCTTCGGTGATCTCCACCAGCTTGCCGTCGCTGCGGCCGGTCTTGACCGGCTGCGCCTGGAAGCCGCCTGGAACGACAGCGAATACCACCTGCTGATCGCCGTTGCTTTGCAGGGCTTCGGCCTCGATCGCCACCGGCACCTCGGCGCTGGAGTCGGTCACGCCCACGGTGACGAACAGGCCGGGACGCCAGGCCGTCTTGGGGTTGGGCAGCGTGACGCGGGCGGTGGCGGTGCGCGTTTGCTGGCCCAGCAGCGAGCCGACATACGAGACCGTGCCTTCTGCCTTGCCGTCGAAGGCGGTGGAGGCGATCTTCACCTTCTCGCCAACCCGCACGCGATCCAGGTCTTTGGGCGCGATCACGAACTCGGCCCATACCGTGCTGAGGTCGGAGATGACGAACACGTTGGCGTCGGCCGCCACAGCTTCGCCCAGCGCCAGGTGCTTTTCGACCACGGTGCCGTCGAAGGGCGCGCGCAGCTCGAAACGGTTGAGCGACCTGGCGCTGCCTGCGTTGCCGCTGGCACCGATGGCGGTTAGCTTTTGCATGGCGTTTTGCGTGGCGATGCGGGCTTCCTGCAGCGCGGTGCGCGCGGCCAGGTAGTCCTGCTCGGCGGAGATCTTGTCCTCCCACAGCTTCTTCTCGCGCTGGAAGGTGGATTCGGCCAGCTCCAGGCGTTTTTGCGCGGCCAGCAGTTCGCTGCGCTGGTCGGACAGCGCGGTGCTAGCCAGCACCGCCAGCAAATCGCCTTTCTTCACCTGTTGCCCCAGGTTGGCGGACACGCCTTCCACCACGCCGGCTACGCGCGGCACCACGTGGGCCGTGCGGTCCTCGTTGAAGCGGATCTCGCCGGGGAAGGATGCCGTGCCCTCGATGTGCGCTGGTCCTGCCGTGCGCAGCGTGAGCCCGGCCGCCTGGACCTGCGCCGGGGTCATCTCGATGTGGCCTTCTTTTTCTTGCGTGTCGTGGTGCTCCCCGTCGGTGTGCCGGGCGGCGTCGCCGTGCGCCGCGCTGGCCGGCCCGCCGTGATGCTCGCCGTCGCCGTGGGCCGCGTCTTCGCTATGCGCGCCTGCTGCGTGGGCAGCTTCGGTCGTGGCGTCGGCGCTGCCGCGCCCAGTGAAGATCAATCCCGCGGCTGCGATGGCGCCGCCCGCCAGGATGATGGCGATGCTCGTTTTTTGCTTGTTGCTGATTGCCATGATGGAATTCCTTTGGTGCTAGCGGCCAAGAATGCGGTCGATGGTGGTGGCTGCCTGATAGGCATTGGCGACCACGCCGAGATAGCGGATGCGCGCCTGGAACCAGGTGCGCTGCGCATCGAGCACGTCGAGGAAGTTGAATTTGCCGGCTTCGAAGCCGCGCGTGGCGGCCTCATAGGCCTGCTGGGCGGCCGGTAGCACGGTGCCCTTTAGCGAGTCGGCCGAGCTCCGCGATACGCTCAGTTGGCGCGTGGCCTGCTGCAGCGCATTGGCGAGCCGCACCTGCGTGGCGCGGTACTCGTCGGCCGCTTTGTCGGCCTGGCGCAGCGCGGCGTAGAGATTGCCCTGGTTGCGGTCGAACAGCGGCAGCGGCAGCGACACGCCCAGCACGGGCATGGTGCCGCGGTCTGAGCCGTTGTCGCGCTTGCTGCCCAGGCTGACGGTCAGGTCGGGGTACTGGCGGCTGCGCTCCACGCCGATGATGGCCTGCCTGCGTTCCAGTTCCAGCCGCTGGCTTGCCAGTTCCGGCGCGCTGTCCAGCGCTTGGGCGAGGCTGGCGCCGTCGGGCCGCGCGGGCAGGGTGTCCAGGTTGCCGGCGGCTTCCTGGAAGCGGGCTTCGCTGCTGCCCCAAAGGCCGGCCAGGGACTGGCGTGCCATCGCGAGTGCCGCCTCGGCGTCGGCGACCTCGAGTTCCGCATTGGCCTGCTCCACGCGCGCCTTGCTCTCTTCTAGTGGCGCGATCTTGCCGGCGGCTACGCGGCGGATTGCCGCCTGTGCGCCCTTGGCGGCGATCTCGGCCGAGCCACGCGCCAGCTTGACGCGCTCCTGCGCGATGACCACCGCGAAGAAGCCGCCAACCACGGCCGCGCGCAGGTCGGTGCGCGTTGCGCCCAGTTGCGATTGGGCCAGCTCGCGCGCCTTCTGCGCGGCGCCGATGCGCGCGGCGCGCTTGCCGCCGAGCTCGATCGGCAGGTTGACTTGGGCCGTGGTGGTGCGGGTGTCGCGGCGGTTGTCCTCGAGGAGCACCGCGACTTCCGGGTTGGGGATGGTGCGGGCCTGCATGATGCCGCCGTCGGCGGCATCGAGCTCATGGCTGGCGGCCGAGAGCGTGAAGTTGCGCCCGGCCGCGAGGGCGAGCGCATCGTCCAGCGTGAGCGTGCCGACGGGCTCGGGGATCTGTTGCGCCGCTTGCGCGGCGGGCAATGGGGTCGTCGCCGCGTTCTGGGCGAACGCGGCAGGGCTGAGCAAAGCTGCCGCCAGCCCGAGCGGCATCACAAGTGTTCTCATCGAATTTCACCGGGAAGAAGCCAGGGAAGTTCGGCGAGACGAGAGTCTGGAGGTAAAGGGAGTCGTCTCGCCGTTTAGGCGGCGAGCGGCCACTGCGGGCGGTCGGGGGTGGCGCCGGGCGCAGACAGGTAGGACGCGGCTAGCGCCCGGTAGCTGATGGCTACGCCGTGGTGCGAGGCGCTCGTGGCCATGTCCGGCAAGACCAGCTGGGCGCTGGCAAAGTGGCACACGGCGCAGTCCAGGTCGGGCAGCTTGATGTTGTCCTTGCCGCTCTTGCTGTCGCTGCTGTCGTTGCTGCCGTGCTGGCTGAGCTTGCCCTGATGGGCGTGGCTATGGTGGCCAAAATGCCAGTTGGCGCTGGCCGTGGCGGTGTCGTTGCCCTGTTGCGTGCTTTCGTGATTGCAATACGCCGCAGCCCCGGCCCAGGCGAACTGGAGGGGCAGCATGATGGCGAAAAGCAGGATCAGGAAACGGCGCATGCGGCGGATTATATAGGCAGCAAGCATGACCCTTGCGCGACTATGGCTTAAACCGTGGCGCAAAGGTGACCTCAGGCGCCCGCACCGGCCGATGTGCAGACAGCACTTGACCCTGTAGTCGCTTCAGGGTCTTAAATGGGCGGTAAGCAAAAACAAGCAGGGAAAACCGCCATGCCTAGCGCAACGCCAGACCAAGCTTCGCTCCGTGACCCATCTTGCTGCGGTCATGGGCATTCTGATGCACACGAACACGCGCATAAGCACGATCAAGCACACCAGCACAACCATGGCCACGATCACGATCGCGGCCACCAGCACGCTCAGGCGGGCGGCGCCGCTTGCTGTGGCAGCGCCAGCGTGGCGCCGCCGATTGCCGTAGCCGTTCCTGTCGGCGCCGCCGCGGCCAGCTATCGCATCGACGCGATGGATTGCCCCACGGAAGAGACCCTGATCCGCAACAAGCTGGGCAGCATGGCCGGCGTGGCCGCGCTGCAGTTCAACCTGATGCAGCGCGTGCTGACGGTGCACCATACGCTGGACTCCCTGGAGCCGGTGGTGCGGGCCATCGAGAGCCTCGGCATGAAGGCCGAGCCGCTGTCGGAGCAGGCCGCGGCGCTGCCGCCGCAAGCCGCCAGGCCGTGGTGGCCGCTGGCGTTCGCCGGCGTGGCCGCGCTCGGCGCGGAGGCTGTGCAGTGGCTGCAAGTGCCCGGCCAGGAATGGCTGGCGCCCCTGCTGGCGTTGGTGGCTGTGGCAATAGCCGGGCTGGGCGTCTACAAGAAGGGCTGGATTGCGCTGTCCAATGGCAACCTGAACATCAACGCATTGATGAGCATCGCTGTCACTGGCGCCATGCTGATCCGGCAGTGGCCGGAAGCGGCCATGGTGATGGTGCTGTTCGCGCTGGCCGAGCGCATCGAGGCGGCGTCGCTGGACCGTGCCCGCAATGCCGTGCGCGGCCTGATGGCAATGGCGCCGGAGCAGGCCACGGTGCAGCAGCCCGACGGCAGCTGGCTGCCCGTGGAGGCTAGCGCGGTGGCCATCGGCGCCTTGGTGCGCCTGCGCCCTGGCGAACGCGTAGCGCTCGACGGGCGGGTGCTGCGTGGCCAGTCCACGCTGGACCAGGCACCGATCACCGGCGAGAGCGTGCCGGTCGACAAGACCGTCGGCGATGCACTTTTCGCCGGCACCATCAACCAAGCTGGCGAACTGGAGTACGAAGTCACCGCGCCGGCCAGCGGCTCCACGCTGGCGCGCATCATCCACGCGGTGGAGGCGGCGCAGGGCAGCCGCGCGCCCACGCAGCGCTTTGTCGACCGCTTTGCCCGCATCTACACGCCGCTGGTGTTCCTTGGCGCGGTGCTGGTGGCCGTGGTGCCGCCGCTGGTGATGGACGGCGACTGGAGCGCATGGATCTACAAGGCGCTGGTGCTGCTGGTGATTGCCTGCCCGTGCGCGCTGGTGATCTCCACGCCGGTAACGATCGTCAGCGGCCTTGCGGCCGCGGCGCGGCGCGGCATCCTGATCAAGGGGGGCGTCTACCTGGAGCAGGGCAAGGATCTGAAATGGCTGGCGCTGGACAAGACCGGCACCATCACCCACGGCAAGCCGGCCCAGACCGATTTCCAGCCCCTGGGCGCAACCGCCGCGGCAGGTGCGGCGGCGAGCGATGCGGCGCGCCTGATGGCGGCTAGCCTGGCTGCCCGGTCCGACCATCCGGTGTCGATGGCCGTGGCCAATGCCGCGCGTGCGCATGGCATCGTGCCGCTGGAAGTGCAGGACTTTGCGGCGCTGCCCGGGTACGGGGTCAGCGGCAGCGTGAACGGGCGCAGCTACTATCTGGGGAACCATCGCCTGATCCACGACCGCGGGCTGTGCTCGCCGGAGCTGGAGGCTACGCTGGAAGCGCTGGAGCGGCAGGGAAAGACGGTTGTGCTGCTGGGCGCGGATCACGGCGTCGAGGCGCTGTTCGGCGTGGCGGATACGGTCAAGGACAGCAGCCGCGAGGCGGTGGCTGAGCTGCACGCGCTGGGCGTCAGGACGCTGATGCTGTCGGGCGACAACCCGCATACCGCGCAAGCGATCGCAGCGCAGGTGCAGATCGACGAGGCACGCGGCAATCAGCTGCCGCAGGACAAGGCGGACGCCATCGCTGCGCTGAGCGTGAAGGGGGCAGAAGGGGCGCCGGGTAATGGTAGCAATGGTAGCAAGCGCGTCGTGGTGGGCATGGTGGGTGACGGCGTCAATGATGCGCCCGCGCTGGCCCGTGCCGATATCGGCTTCGCCATGGGCGCGGCCGGGACCGATACGGCGATCGAGACCGCCGACGTGGCGCTGATGGATGACGACCTGCGCAAGATCCCCGCCTTTATCCGGCTGTCGCGGCAGACTTCGACGATCCTGAAGCAGAACATTGCCCTGGCGCTTGGCATCAAGGCGATTTTCCTGGCCCTCACGGTCATGGGCCTGGGCACCATGTGGATGGCGGTGTTCGCCGATATGGGGGCGAGCTTGCTGGTGGTCTTCAACGGCCTGAGGCTGGCGGGGAGGGACCGTAGCTGAACGTTGTCGAGGGTCCGCCGGGGCCTTCGCCAACGGGCCGAAGCGAGGCTGAGGCACACGCGCACGCAAGCGGTGCACGCATGAACGCATCGTCAATGGCCGGTTGCCGGCCGTTGACGATCGTTGATGGTACTGACTGTGTTTTGATGCGGACGGGCGCGGGCGACAAGCCGTCCCGGCCAGATGCCTACGGCTGCAGGATCAGCTCGCCGCTTCTTCCCTCGATCGCGCCCCACGTCACCGGCAGTTGCGGCAGGGCGCTGCGATCGATATGCCGGTAGAGCGTGGCCATCGACACCAGTTCATGCCCCTGCGCGCGCCAGCCATCCAGCAGGCGGTTGAACACCGGCGCAAGCTTGCCGCCCTCGAGTTCGGTGTGCAGGGTGAACACGTGGTCGCGCCCGTCTTCGCTCAGGCGCAGCACGGCGTGGTGGACGTTGTCTTCCGTCATGTCGCCCACGCCGATCAGTTCGTCCAGCGTCGGCAGCGTGGTCGGCATCTGCACGTGGCGGCATGCCACACCATCGACCGTGGGGATATACGGACCGGTGCCGCGGCCATCGGACGCGTACACCATGCCCCAGTCGTCGATCTGGCGGAAGGCCTCATCGTTCATTTGCCAACCGGCCGCGCCATGGGTGGGCGGTGCTTCGCCGAATATCTCGACGAAGCGGTCGAATGCACTTTGCATCTGGCGCCGGGTCCAGGCCGCATCGCGCTCGCGCACGTTGTCCTGCCAGTAGACGTGGTCCCAGGTGTGGATGCCGCACTCGTGCCCCGCCGCACGCGCCGCGCGCATCTCGGCCGCGCCCTTGCGGCCGATATCGGGACCGGGCAGCAGCACGCCGTACATCAGCGTGCGCAAGCCATAGTTCGACACCACCGAGGTACGCGACACCTTCTTCAGGAAGCCGGGACGGAACACGCGCCGCAGCGCCCAGCCGGTATGGTCGGGGCCAAGGCTGAACAGAAAGGTGGCCTCGGCCCGCACGCGGGCCAGCATGGCGAGCAGCGCCGGCACGCCTTCGCGGGTGCCGCGCAGCGTGTCGACGTCGACCTTCAGGGCGATACGGGCCATCGGGTGCGTGCGCTCAGTTGGCCGAATCGACCAGGGTACGCGCCTCGATCACCTTGCTGCGGTAAGCCTCGAAGATGGCGCGCAGCGCGTCTTCCATGCTGACCTCGGGCTTCCAGCCGAGCTCTTCCACGGTGTTGTCGATCTTCGGCACGCGGTTCTGCACGTCCTGGTAGCCCTTGCCGTAGAAGTCGCCCGAGGAGGTTTCCACGATCTGGGTCTTCTTGGCTTCTTCCGCGTACTCGGCGTAGTCGCCGGCCATCTTCAGCATCATCTCGGCCAACTCGCGCACGGAGTGGATGTTGCGCGGGTTGCCGATGTTGTAGATCTTGCCGGTGGCGATGCCGTTCGGGTTCTCGATGATGCGCATCAGGGCGCTGATGCCGTCGGTGACATCGGCAAAGGCACGCTTTTGCGCGCCGCCGTCCACCAGCTTGATCGGCTCGCCGCGCACGATGTGGCCGAGGAACTGGGTGACCACGCGCGAGGAGCCTTCCTTCGATTCGAAGATCGAGTCCAGGCCGGCACCGATCCAGTTGAACGGGCGGAACAGGGTGTAGTTCAGGCCTTGCTCCATGCCGTAGGCGTGGATCACGCGGTCCATCAGCTGCTTGGAGCAGGCATAGATCCAGCGCGGCTTGTTGATCGGGCCGCAGATCAGCTCGGACGTCTCGGGATCGAACTCGTCGTCATGGCACATGCCGTACACCTCGGAGGTGGACGGGAACACCAGGTGCTTGCCGTACTTCACGGCGGCGCGCACGATCGGCAGGTTGGCTTCGAAGTCGAGTTCGAACACGCGCAGCGGCTGGCGCACGTAGGTGGCGGGCGTGGCGATGGCCACCAGCGGCAGCACCACGTCGCACTTGCGGATGTTGTACTCGATCCACTCCTTGTTGATGGTGATGTCACCTTCAAAGAAGTGCATGCGCGGATGGTCGATCAGGTCGCCAAGGCGATCGCTGGACATGTCCATGCCGTAGACTTCCCACGACGTGGTTTCGAGAATGCGGCGCGTCAGGTGGTGGCCGATGAAGCCGTTGACGCCAAGAATCAGGACCTTTTTCATCGGTTTTCCTCTTTGGACAATGCGGTAAGAAATGTGGAAAGCGCGGCAGCCGAGACGGGCGCGGGTTGGGCGCCATCGTCCAGCAGTTCGCGTACAAGGATCAGGCCGCCATCGCCGCACACGCCGACGATCTGCCCGTCGATCACGTGCAAGCCCGGGCGGGCGGCGCTGGTGGACTGCAATGGGGCTGCTCCGGCTGCGCTGCCGGCATGCGGCAGGCGCGCCTGCGCCACCACGAAGCGGCGCGAGCCGACATCGGTGAAGGCGCCGGGATAGGGCGGTGCGACTGCGCGGATCAGGTTGTAGACCTGCGCGGCCGGTTGCTGCCAGTCGATGCGGCCGTCCTCCGGCTTGCGCCCGGAGAAGTAGCTGCCTTCGGCAAGGCGGTTGGGCAGCGGCGTGATGTTGCCGGCCATCATGGCGGGCAGGGCGCGCCACAGCGTTTGCTCGGCGGCCACGGTCACTTTCTCGAAGACCTCGCCGGCGGTGTCATCGGGCAGGATCGGCACTGACGTCTGGTCGACGATGAAGCCGGCATCCGGCTTGGCTTCCATCGCATGCAGCGTGGCGCCGGTCTCGCTTTCTCCGTGCAGCACCGCCCAGTTCACCGGCACGCGGCCGCGATACTTGGGCAGCAGCGAGCCGTGCATATTGAACGCGCCTTGCGGCGCCAGCGCCAGCACTGCCGCGGGAATCATCGCGCGGTAGTAGAAGGAGAAGATCACTTCGGGGCGCGCCGCGGCCACTGCGGCAGCCAGCGCCGGATCGGCCGGGTCTTCGCCGTAGGTGACGGGCAAGCCGAGTTCGGCTGCGGTATCGGCAACGCGGCGGAACCAGATGTTCTCATCCGGGCGGTCGCGGTGCGTGACGACCAGCGCCACTTCCACGCCACGCGCGTGCAGCACGCGCAGGCAGCGGTCGCCGACGTTGTGATAAGCGAAGACTACTGCGCGCACGGGACCTCCGTCGCCTTTTGCTGTTCCGGCGTGCCTTCCAGCACCGCCTGGATGCGGTAGCGCGGACGGTTGCGCACTTCCTGGTAGATGCGGCCGATGTACTCGCCCAGCAGGCCGATGCCGAACAGCATGATGCCAACCAGGAAGAAGTTGAAGGCGAGCAGGGTGAACACACCCTGCACTTCCGCGCCAAGCACGAAGCGCCGAACCAGCAGCACCGCCACCAGGCCCGCCGATGCCAGCGACAGCAAGGTGCCGATGGCGGAGAACCACTGCAGCGGCACGATGGAGAAGCCGGTTACCAGGTCGAAGTTCAGCCGGATGAGCTGGAACAGCGAATACTTGGATTCGCCGGCGTGGCGTTCCTCGTGCTCGACCACGATCTCCACCGGATTGGAGGAGAAGGTATAGGCCAGCGCGGGGATAAAGGTATTGACCTCACGGCAGGCATTGATGGTGTCGACGACATTGCGGTCGTAGGCACGCAGCATGCAGCCCTGGTCGGTCATCTTGATGCGCGTGATGCGCTCGCGCAGCCGGTTCATGGCCCGGGACGCAATGCGGCGGAACGCCGTGTCGTTGCGCTCGCGGCGGATGGTGCCAACGTAGTCATGGCCTTCGCGCATGGTTGCCACCAGCCGCGGGATTTCCTCCGGCGGGTTTTGCAGGTCGGCATCCAGCGTGATCACGATCTGGCCGCGGGTGTGCTCGAAGCCGGCCAGGATGGCCATATGCTGGCCAAAGTTACCGTTGAACAGCACGACGCGCGTGGTGTCCGGGCGCTTGTGAAACTGGCTGGCCAGGATCTGTGCCGAACGGTCGCGACTGCCGTCGTTGACGAAGATGATCTCGTAGTTGCAGCCGAGCCCGTCCATCGCCGGGTAGAGCCGGTCGAACAGAGCTTGCAGGCCATCTTCCTCGTTATAGACGGGAATGACGACGGAGACTTCGACAGGGCTCATTTGAAGAGGCGTTTGCATGTTTCACTAAGAGTTGCGCATACCCGCTCCACGTCGGCGGCTTGCATGGCGGGGAACATCGGCAGCGTGACGATGCCCCGTCCGATGCGCTCGGCGTGCGGCAGCATGCCTTCGCGCCAGCCCAGGGAGCGGTAATAAGAAAACAGGTGCACGGCGGGATAGTGCACGCCGGTGCCGACGCCTTGCTCGCGCATGGCCTCCATCACCGCGGTGCGCCCGCCTTCGATGCGTTCGGCCGGCAGCACCACCTGGAACATATGCCAGTTGGTGGTGGCCAGCTCGCCGTCACGCGGCAGCGGCAGCTCGATGCCGAGTTCGGCCAGGCCGCTGCCGGCGGCGCAGCGGTAGTACGCCTCGGCCAGTTCGGCGCGGCGTGCCGTGATGGCGTCAAGTTGCGCCAGTTGCGACAGGCCGATGGCGGCGTTGACATCGGTCAGGTTGAATTTGCCGCCGGGCTCTTCCACGTCCATCCCGTCCATGCCGGTACGGATCACGCCTTGCAGGCGCAGGCGTTCGGCACGTTCGGCTTCTTCGGGCGAGTTCATCACCAGGCAGCCGCCTTCGACGCTGGTGATGTTCTTGTTGGCCTGGAAGCTGAAGCTGACCAGGTCGCCGAAGGCGCCGATGCGCTGGCCGCGCCAGCGCGAGTCGATGGCCTGCGCGGCATCCTCGATCACGCGCAGGTTGTGCTTCTTTGCGATGGCGTAGAGGCGGTCCATATCCACCGGCAGGCCCGACAGGTAGACCGGCATGATGGCGCGGGTACGGGGCGTGATGGCGGCTTCCACGGCATCGAGATCGATATTGCGCGTGCGCGGATCGATGTCGACGAAGACGGGCTTGGCGCCCACCGTGATCACGACATTGGCAGTGGCAACCCAGGTGATCGGGGTGGTGATGACTTCGTCGCCGGGGCCGATATTGGCCACGCGCAGCGCGATTTCCATCGTCGCTGAGCCATTGGCGAAGGTGCGCACCGGGCGGCCCCCGAACAGCTCGGACAGGGCGGCCTCGAAGGCGTGCATCTTGGGGCCGGAGGTGATCCAGCCCGAGGCCAGCACCTTGCCCACCTCGGCGATGGCAGCGGCGTCAATATTCGGCTTGACGAAGGGCAGGAAGGCTTGCGCAGCGGAAGCGGTCATGGCAATCAGGCTCTTGTGTCTTGTGTCTTGTGGCGATGGTGCGGTGATCAGGAACGCGCGATGAGAAACACGCCAGCGAGGATCAGCAGGATGCCCGCTACGCGCAGGGGGCCGATCATTTCACCGAACAGCCACCAGGCTGCCAGGGCGTTCACGACGTAACCGAGCGACAGCATCGGGTAAGCGATCGATACATCGACCCGCGACAGCCCGACGATCCACACGCCGACGCTGACTACGTACAGTGTCAGGCCAGCCAGTACCGGCCACTGCGTCAGCACGCGAAACGCCGTGGCAAACAGCGTCGCGCGCTCGATGGTGATTGCGCCCACGGCGTTGGTGCCGGCTTTGAGCAGCAACTGCGCGCACGCATTAAGCAGCACGCCGGTGAAGATAAAAGCGAAGGTAGAGAGCGTCATGGCGCGCGGTTCGGTTCTTGCTGCGGGGCCGCCGGCGCCTGGCCGGGAGGCGGGAAGTTGGTGACCGCGACGCGGCGCTTGTCTTGCCCGATCTTGTACATCGGCACCTTGCTCTCTTGCAGCATCTTGTAGGTGGCAGCCGACATGATGCCCACGGCGTGCTGACCATCCTGCCATTTTGCAATAAAGGCATCCAGCGTGGGGAGCCATTTCTGCGGCTCCTGCTTGGTGCCGAACTCCAGTTCGTCCGGCCATTCCACCATGATGGTGGTGCGGCGCAGGTAGTACGGCAGCGTGTGGTCCAGCATGCGCACGCCGTAGATCGGCATGTCATCCGTCAGCACGGCGTTGATGGCGGGCACCATGTCCACGCCCGAAGTCTGCCGTCCCATGACCTCGTGGCCCAGCAGCGCCACCGTGAAGCTGGTGAACAAGCCGAGCGAGTAAACGGTGATGCTGACCATCAGGCCCTTGCTCGCCAGCAGCTTGCGCGCGAGGAACACGGCGCCGAGCATCAGCACGAAGGCGGCGCCGACCCAGACCGCGAACAAGCGGTACAGCTCGTTGGGCGTGTTGTCGGAATTCAGCGTGGCCACCACCGGGCTGGCCAGCAAGCCGATTGCCGCAATGACCAGCATGCCGTTGAGCTGCCGCTTCCAGCTGCGCTCATCGATGTGCTGCAGCGCCACGGCTGCCAGCATGCCAAGCGCCGGGAAGATCGGCACGATGTAGCCGGGCAGCTTCGAGCCGGACAGGCTGAAGAAGACAAAGATGGCAATGGCCCACACGGCCAGCAACAGCGCCGGCTGGAATGGCCGTGCCGGCGCCACGCGTGCCGCCGCGCCCTCGCCACGGACCACTTGCCACATGCGCGGCGCCAGGCCCAGCCAGGGGATGAAGCCCGCCACCAGCAACGGCACGAAGTACCACAGCGGGCCTTTGCGCGAGTGTACCGTCGAGGTATAGCGCTGCCAGTGCTCGTGGATAAAGAAGAAATTCAGGAATTCGGGGTTGCGCTCAGACACCAGCCAGAACCAGGGCACCGTGACGATCAGCATCAGCGCGATGCCGGTGATCAGGTGCAGGCGGCGCCACAGTCCGAAGTCGCGCGAGATCAGGGTGTAGATGACCAGCACGAGACCGGGCAGGGCAATGCCTACCAGCCCCTTGGTCAGGATCGCCACGCCCATCGCTATCCAGCAGGCCCACATCCAGTACCGCCGCGCGGCCGGCGTAGCAGCCGGGTGCTGCGCGAGCAGCATGAAGGCCAGCACGCAGGCCATGGCGCCGGACAGCGTCATGTCCAGCGAGTTGAAGTGCGAGGCCACGCTCCACATCGGCGCGGCGGCCAGCACCAGCCCGGTCAGGAAGGCGGCCCGGAAGCCATACCAGCGGTGGGCGGCGAGCATCGAGACCACAAGGCCGACCATGCCGGACAGCGCCACGCACAGCCGGGCCTGCCAGTCGCCTACGCCGAACACAGTGTAGGACAGCGCCGTCACCCACATATGGAAGGGCGGCTTCTCGAAGTACTTGAGTGCGTTGTAGCGGATGGTTACCCAGTCGCCGGTAGAGAACATCTCGCGCGCGATCTCGGCATAGCGGCCTTCATCGGAGCGCAGCAGGTGGCGAGCGTCGAGCGTGCCGAACCAGACCAGGAGAATAAACAGGCAAACCAGGACGATGGTGGTCGTGGGCAAGCCGGCAGATTGCGAAACACCTTGTGCGGTGCTTCGCGAGGTGTCTCGCGAGGTCACGGAACTACGCATACGTCTCCTGGAAAGGGATCGGGTGACCGCCCTGGCTTGCGCACATGACGACCGGTTCTCGGGCTTGCGGGGTGTGGCGATCCGCGCGCTGGCGGACCGGGTGGCTTGTCCCGCCTGCTGCCACACAATCATTGCATTGGCTCGCGATGGCGCGGCCACTTGCACGATGATCAAAGCTTGGTATACCGTCTTGGCCCCGCTAAAAAAGCGGAGTCAGGCTGTTACCGCAGCGCGCTGCCAGACTGTTTGACGGTTTCGGACTGCCCGGGCACCGGGCGAAAACATCACAACGCAGCAGCGACGGCTTTGGTAGACAAAAGAAGCAAGCGATCGTGCCCGTTTCCACGCGCCTTCTGCTTCGTCCGTCCTTATAGCCGTTACCTCATGGCCAACCGTCGTTGCCAAGTGGCGCGGCGCGCAATGTTAGCACGACCGCCGCAACCCACCGTCGCGCGCGGGGCCGGCGCACGCGGGACGGCCCGGGTAGCACGCGCGGCTTAGCTGGAAAGTGTATTAATCGGCATGTTTCTGGCGCGACGCAAGCGCAGCGAGACGCCGATCAGCAGAATGCCGCAAACCACCGCCCAGGCTCCGATCATCCACAGCACCGCCAGCGCGCCGGCAAGGGGTTGCCACAGCAGCAGGAAAGCGAACACGATGCTCACCAGCCCGGCCAGGATCAGCCACCATTCATTGGGAATGTCCTTGCGCAGGCGGATCGCCGCGACAATTTGCAGCACCCCTGTGGCAAGCGTCCAGGCGGCGATATATAACAGCAGGGAAAACGCCGTGACCACGGGGCTGAACCAGGTCAGCAAGCCCACGCCCAGGCCAAGCAGGCCTTGCAGTGCAAGGATGCCGCGGTCGCTAGCCTCGCGCTGGCTACCCGAGATGGCCATCAGCAGCGCGCTGACGCCGTCGGCGGCGGCAAAGGCGCCAAACAAGAGCACAAGTGCAGCCAGTGTGGCAATAGGTGCGAAAAACGCACAAATCCCGAAAAGAACGGCGAGAATGCCGCGCAAGGCCACGACCCACCAAAGCTTGGCGTAATACTGAAGCATAGGAACTCCCTGGCAAGCTGCCCGCATGGGCCGGCAGCGACGGTGACCGACTAAGATTGCCGACACGCGCGGGCAAAAAAGCGCTAGTTTCTAGCCAGCGCGAGCTACAACGTCTGGCTGGCCTTGCGTGTGGGACACCGGGTCGGAACGAGCGGGGGCGCGAAATCATTCTAGACAGGATTCATGTGAGGACAAAGGCGCAACGGTTTAGGGCTGCTTCCATTGCCAGCGCGGTGCTGCTGGCCGTGGGCGGCCTTGCGCAGGCTCAGACAGTGGCGGTGGCCGCTGCCACGCCTGAGCAGGCGCCGGCGCGGGCGCTCGCCCCGCTGTGCGACGCGCCATGGTTCCGCTCCGGCTCGCGGGTGCAGATGGAAGGCGATGGCGCCATGCCCATGTCGATCACCATGACCTTGCGCCGGGCGACCAAGAACCAGACTGGATGCCGGGCGCAGCTCGAGGTGCGCTCCAAGTCGGCGCTGTCTGCCCTGATGGGGCCGCCGGTCATCATGGACCAGGTCCACATGGTCAATATCGACCGCCGCTCCGACTCTGCCAAGAGCAGTATCGAGAGCGAGCATGCCGTCATCAATGCACAAGGGCGCTATGCCCGCATGTACGGCGAAGCCGCCTTCAGGGGCCAGGGCGTGTTCAGCTACGCGGGCATGGATATCCACGAGGGCGGCACCCTGGAGGGCGAGGCGTTCGAGTCCAGCGTCTCGCTGCAGATCTATCCGGTGGGCGCGGACGAGGTCGTGGGAAGCATGCGGGCGCTATATGCCTCGATCAGCGTCGGATCCCGCCACGTGGGCAAGCGCCAGATGATCGATACCGTGCTGGGCCGCAAGGAGTGCATGCCGATCACCTACGAGAAGCGGACTTCGCTGGGGCCGCTGATGGTGGGGGAGGAGGTGGTGCAGGTGGAGCCCACGCTGATGCACGTAACCGACTGGTATTGCCCCGCCGAGGCATTCGTGCTGCGCACCGAGATTCGCCAGCAGGACAAGGTGCAACGGATCGACGTCACGGGGATGGATCTGGATACGACTTCGCCCTGACGCTTTCCCCGCCTGCTAAAGCGGATTCTCCGGCAGCACACAGCAGAAAGCCCGCCAGTTTGAATTGGCGGGCTTTCTGCTGTCAGGGCGCCGGGTACCAGCGCGGCGCCCCTTACCGATCAGTTCGCGGCTGCGGCCGATGCGGCGGGCTTCTTGCTCTTGCTCTTCTTGCTCTTCTTGGTCGACTTCTTGGCCGGCGGCGCGGAGGCGTCGGTCAGGTCCGTGCGGGTGCTCTTGTTCGCGCCCTGGGAATACGGGTCGAACTTGTCACCGGACTTGGCACCCTGGCTATACGGGTCGAACTTATCGCCCGACTTGGCGCCCTGGCTATACGGGTCGAATTGCTTCTTCCCGGTCGATTGCGCCTGGGCAGCCACGGAGACGGCGCCAATGCACAGCGCGATGGCTGTCGCGACGAACTTGTTCATGTTTTCTCCTGGTAAATGCCGCCTTCCGGCGGTTCGAATACACGGAAACTGACGGCTAAGGCCGCCACGCCGATTGCGTGGGATACCGTTGCCGCGTTGTCCGCTGGTCCCCAGTGTCGCCAACATTTCGCCTGGCTGTCAACATACGCTGTATTGTGAAATGCACGCTTTGTATCGTCCTATGGAAAGCCGCTATTGCCTTTATCGCCAAGACTTGCTTGACGCTTGACGATCTATGTGCCTAATCGCACACTTTCCGTTTGCGTTAGGTGAGAAAAAGCCCCCGCAGGCCTGATGGCCTGCGGGGGCTTTGATTTTGGCGGATCGCCGGGCTTCGAAGGCCGTTATTCGGTCGCGACATCCGAAGGATGCTTCCACGCATCCCGGACTTCCGGACTCGGTGCCAGCGCAAGGTTGATGCTGCGGGCGCCGATTGGCTGCTGGAACCATTGCTTTTGCAGGGCGATCACCTGCGGGCCGGCGAATACCGATGCCAGGGTCTGGTCCACCAGTTGCTTCCACTCCGGATCGGCCTTGGACATCATCAGCGCATTCTGCTCGATCGACAGAGCGGGACCCACGATCACGAACTGCGAAGGGTCCTTGGCGCGGGCGCGCAGTCCCGACAGCAGTACATCGTCCATCACGAATGCCTGCGCACGTCCGGATTCGAGCAGCAGGAAGGATTCGCCATGATCCTTCGCGTAGATGTCATGGAAACCATACTGGCCCTTCAGGCGGCGCACATGGCGATCGCCCGTGGAGCCGGCGCTGGTCACCACGTTCTTGCCGCGCAGGTCCTCGAAGGATTTGATGCCCGAATCCGCGCGCACCAGCATGCGGACCGTGGAAATGTAATGCGAGACGCTGAAGGCGACCTGCTTCTGGCGCTCCAGGGAGTTCGTGTTGGGCGCGCAGTCGAGATCGACCAGGCCATTGACCACGGCGGGGATCCGGTTCTGCGGGGTGAGCGGCATCCAGCGCACCTTGATCGTTTTCAGCCCGAGCTTCACGCGCGCGGCCTCCGCGGCGCGCAGGCACAGGTCCACCGCGTAGCCTGCGGGCTCGCCCTTGTCGTTGGCGAAGGAAAAGGGCAGCGCCGATTCACGGTAGCCCAGCACGATGGTGCCGGTGTTGCGGATCTTGTCCAGCACCGGGCTTTGAGCCTGGGCGGCGTGTGGGGCGGAAATCGAGAGGGCGGCGGCAGCGACGAACGCTAGCTTTGCCAGCAGGCGGGAGGCACGGAACGTGCCGGCACTGGCGAATGTGGCAAACGAGAACATATGTCGAATATTTCAAAAATGGCGAGGCTACGCCCGTGGCCCGCTTCGGCAAAGTACATCTTTGTCATAAGCAAATATCGGCCCGGAGAGCCGCCTGGGCAAAGGCGCCCGGTCGGAAAGCGCACTACGCCGGCGGGTGGCGCCGAGCGCGCGGCCGCGCAGGCAGTCACAAAAATTCACGGTGGCTGGGTTGCGGTTTGATTGATGTGCGCGGTACGCTACCGGGTTCGCTGCATCTGTGACGTGCAGTGATCACGATCGTGAAGGGAATCATGAAGATTTCGCGCAAGAGAATCGCGCTTGGCACCGCCGCGCTGGCGATTGCCGCTGGTGTGGCCGTGCAAATGGTCTGGCACCCGTTCGGACGCGCCTGGAAGGGGCAGCCCCGCCAGCTTGAACTCGATTTCAGCCGCCCCGATGCGCTGGTCGACAGCGAAAGCCTGTCCAGCCTGCCGCGCGATATGCTCCGCGTGCCGCTGCTGCGCGATGTGCTCACCGAAGATTTCGTCAATTATTACGAAGACAACGAAGGCCGCCTGTCTGCCTCGGGCGCGTTGCGTCGCATTGCCTTCGAGCACGACCTGGACTGGGGCGATGCGTTGCTCAAGCGCGTGTTCGACGAACCGGGCCGGCTCATGGCCTGGCGCGGCGCCGATGGCACCTTGCGCTACTGGGCGTTGTCGATGGAGCGCAACGGGCTGGCCAAGGTGCTGCAGACACTTGGCACGATCGCCCCGGCTGACACGCAGCTGAGCCGTGCCGGTGAGGTCGGCGGCACGCCGCTGTATGCGTTGCGGATCGGCCCGGCGCGCAGCCTGCTGCTGGCGGGCAAGGGCGATCGCCTGGTAGTGCTGTCGGAAGCCGGCATGCTGCTGGACGCGGAAGGTAAGCCCATCGGCGCCCGCGCCAAGGCGGTGGCCGCCTGGCTGTCCGACGATGCCGGCGCGCGCGAGACCCCGCTGCAATCGTTCGCGCTCGACGCCGCCAAGGGCCCGCTCAAGGGCCATCGCGTGCTGGTTGGCGCGAATTACCTCTCGTTTGGCTACCAGGCATTCTTCCCGGGCATCGAAGCGCTGCGTTTCGATTTTGCCGGCGCCGACTCTAAGTCCGACTCTAAGTCCGATTCCAATTCCGATTCCAAGGCCGGCGCCGATGATGCCGCCTGGCACAGCGCGGTGCTGGTCGATGGCGCGCGCCTGCCGGGCAAGTGGAACACGGCCGAACTCTGGAAGGCCTTGCCGGCCGACCCCGCGGCGTGCGCCACGCTGCCGGTGGACTGGCAGGCCGCAGGCAAGATGCTGCAGAAGGTCAGCGGCGGCAAGGATGAACTGGCTGCGCAGGTGGCCCAGGCCTTCGACGGGCCGGCTGCCGTGTGCTTGTATAGCAAGTCGGCGCTGGTGGCGCCGTTGTTCATGGCCCGGGTCAAGTCGTCCGATGCCGCTACCGCGCTGCGTCCGGTGCTGGCGAGCCTGTTCGAGCAAGTGATCGGCGCCTATGAACCCAATGCCGGCGCAGAAAAGGGCGCCTATGCGCGCCTGCCGGTGCAGAGCCGCCAGGGCGCGGGCGGCGCGGTGTTGTGGTCGCGCGCGGTCAGCTCGCCCTACGGCACGCGTGAGGGCAAGGGGGCGCCGTTCGCGGCGCAGCTTTCGGCGGGCGCCTATTTCCCCGTGACGCTGGCACTGGCTGGCAACACGGTGCTGTTTTCGCCTGACGGCGCGTTGGTGGATGACGCGCTGGCGGTGCAGGGCAAGCGCTTCCCCGCGGTGGCCGACACCATGCAGCGCGGCCAGCAGGCTCGTACCGTGCTCAGTTTCACCCCGTCGACGCTGGCGCCGCTGGTGCGGCGCGAAGCCACCAAGGCGTTGCCCGCGGACCAGGAAGCCCTGTTCCTGAACGCGGCGCGCGCTCACCTGTTCCCTAAGCTGAAGACCCTTGCGGCCTACCCGGCGGTCTCGCTTGTGCTGCCCGATAGCTTGCCTTCGGGGCGTGCGTGGGTGTCGGTGACCTGGCAGCAGGCAGGCACGCCGCCGCGCGGCGTGCTGGCCGCGGCCCCGTCGATAGCGCCGATAGCACCGGCACCGCAAGAGGCCGCGCAGTGATAGCTGTGAGCCGAGGCCGCCGCTCGATGCTGGCGGCGCTGGCGCTTGCCTTGCCCCTGGCTGGCGGCGGTCGGGCCTGGGCCTTGTCGGGCCTGGCGTCGGACACGCCAGACGCGGATGCGCTCGATGCCGCGCAATCCGCGGCGTTTCGTGCCTGGTTCGTGCGCATCGTCGGCGAGCAGCTGCGCCAGGGCCCGACCCCACGCTGGTACCAGCGCGATTGTGCGGGCCTGGTGCGCTTTGCCGTGGGCGAGGCGCTCAAGGTGCATGACGCGCGCTGGCTGCGCGCCAACGGCATGCAAGGCAGCACCTCGGCCCGCCAGTTGCCGCCGGAGCTTAGCCTGAGCCCGAGCCAGCGCACGCTTGGCCAGCGCTGGACCCGCGCCGACGGCAGCACCGGGGCTTATGCCTCCGCCCTGGCCCTGGTGCAGGGCAATAGCCGCTTTGTCGCCAGGAACGTCAACCTGGCGCAGCCTGGCGACCTGCTTTTCTACGACCAGGGTGATGAACAGCACCTGATGATCTGGATGGGCCAGTACCTGGCCTATCACACCGGCACCGTGACCCGTACCGATAACGGCCTGCGTGCCGTCACCCTTTCCCGCTTGATGCAATGGAACGATTCGCGCTGGCAGCCGCAGGACGGCAATCCCAATTTCATCGGCGTATTCCGTTTCGCCTTTTTGTCGAGGTAAAGACGATGCTTGTCGTCATGACGCGCGCAAGCGCGCTTCTGCGTTCCTCCATCCCCCGCATGCTGCTGGCGCTTGCCTTGCTGGCAGGCACCCAGGCGGCAGGCGCCGCCGAGCGGCCGAGCGCCACGCTCGACACGGTGCCGTCAAGCGGCTATAGCGCCTTCCAAGGGCAGCCGTTCTTCCTGCTGTCGGACGCCAGCTACGGCAGCGACCAGACGGCGCAGGTGCGCCTGGAAGCCCCGGGCCGCGAATACAAGAGCGAGCTGCAGCGCTACGGCGGCGCCGACATCCTCGTGTACCGGGTCGCCGATCCGATCGCCTTCTTGAAGGCACAAAAGAACCTGCACCGGATCGACGTCAAGGCGAACTACCGCGGCGAAGGGCTGGCCAATACCTTGTCCTACCTGTGGGATAGCTGGTACAAGCAGGCGCGCCGCGCATGGCAACGCGTGCTGTCGTTCGCGACCCGCAGCAAGGCGGTGGAGGACGCGCCGCAGTTCAGCATGGGTGACCAGATTGCCCAGCCGACCCGCTTCGAGAACAACCCGCAGTACGAGCCGCTCAAGGGCTATGACGTGGTCGAGCGCTTCCGCTACCCGATCTGGGACGCCAAGGAAATCGCGCCGCCCAAGGACGTCAAGCTGGAAGGCAGCAGCAGCGAATTCCTGCCGCGAGACGCGGGCAACGTGATGGTGCCGCTGGGCAAGCTCAAGCCGGGCCTGTACATCGTCGAAGGCATCATCGGCACCTACCGCGCCCATACCTTGCTGTTTGTGTCCGATACCGTGGCCATTACCAAGAGCACCGGCAACGGTATGCTGGTCTGGGCCGCGCAGCGCAAGAGCGGCCGCCCGGTTGCCGGCGCCAGCCTGGCCTGGACCGATGGTCTCGGCGTGCTCCAAAGCGCCACCACTGGCGCTGACGGTGCGGCAGATCTGGCCCACGCCAGCCCGGAGCGCAGCTACCTGCTGGGCGTGGATCCGGCCGGCGGCGCGTTTATCTCGGAAAACTTCTACTACGACAGCGAGATCTACAACACCAAGCTGTACGCCTTCACCGACCGGCCGCTGTACCGTCCCGGCGACGAAGTCCGGGTCAAGTTCATTGGCCGCAATTTCCGCAATGCCACCGAATCCGGCCCCGCTGCGCCCGGTGATATCAAGCTGGAGGTGCTGGACCCCAACGGCGCGCCGCTGGCCTCGGTCGCTACCGCGCTGGCCGCTGACAACGGCGCCGACGCGCGCTTCACGCTGCCCGCCAATGCCCTGGCCGGCGGCTATACGCTGCGCTTCGACTACGGTGGCAACACCTACGGCGGCGCCTTCCGTGTGGCCGAGTACATCAAGCCGCATTTCGACGTGAATCTTGCGTTGGACAAGGCCGACTATGCCACCGGCGAGGCGGTCAAGGGCAAGATCCAGCTGCGCTATCCCGACGGCAAGCCGGTCAAGGACGCCAAGCTGTCCGTCAGCCTGCGCGCGCAGCAGGTGACGATGGTGGAGGGCGAGCTGCTATATGCCGGCCTGTTCCCGGTCAAGCTGGAGCAGCAGGAACTGACCACCGACGGCAGTGGCAATGCCGCGCTGGTGCTGCCTGCCGCCAAGGATCCGAGCCGTTACGTGGTGACGGTGTTCGCCAACGACGGCGCGGCCTATCGGGTCAAGGTCACGCGCGAACTGCTGATCGCGCGTGGCGCCACGCCATACAAGCTGACAGCGCCGGCCAACTTCACCAACCCGGGCCAGAGCGTGACCTTCCAGTTGCAGGCGCTGGCCGCAGGCGGGCAGGCCTCGGCGCAGGCGCCGGCCAAGTGGGAACTGGTGCGCCTGGAGTCCCGCACCCGCAGCGAAGGCGCGCTGAGCCCCGCCGCCAACGGCACTGTGTCGTTCCCGGTCAAGTTCGACCAGCCGGGCTCGTACACGCTCTCCGTCAAGGACGGCGCGGGCAATCTGCTGGCCGCCGCTAGCCACTGGGTGGCCGGCGAGGGCCTGCAGACCGTGCCGGGCAATATCGAGATCGTGTTCGACCGGGACCGCTACCGCATCGGCGACACGGCCGAAGCGCTGGTGACGTTCCCGCTCGCCGTCGAGGATGCCTTGCTGACGCTCGAGCGCGACCGGGTGGAGCGGCGCGGCCTGCTGTCCAAGGGTGGCGACTGGCTGTCGCTGGAGAAGGTCACCGACAAGCAATGGCGGGCGCGGATCAAGGTGGGTAACGATTTCAGCCCCAATATGACGTTCTCCGTGCTGTACGTGAAGGACGGCGACTACGTGTTCCAGAACGCCGGCATTGCCGTGGTACAGCCCACGATCGAGCTGGTGGTCAAGAGCGACAAGCCTGTCTATGCCCCCGGCGAGACCGTCACGCTGGACCTCACCAGCGCCTTCAATGGCAAGCCCGTGCCGGCGAATCTCACCGTCAGCGTGGTGGACGAGATGGTCTACGTGCTGCAGCCTGAAATCGCCCCGAGCATCGTCGACTTCTTCTACCATCCGCGCCGCAACAGCGTGCGCACCACTTCCAGCCTGAACTTCATCGGCTACGACCTCGCCGTGTCGGGCCAGCCCGGCGCCGGTGGCCCTGAGCGAGGCCGCTATAACGAGCGTGGCGTGAAGGTGCTGGAGCGCCCACGCCGTGACGAGAAAGACACTGCCGCGTGGGAGGCCAACCTGCGTACCAGCGCAGACGGCCGCGCGCGCATGAGCTTCACCATGCCTGACTCCCTGACCCGCTGGCGCATCACGGTGCGAGCGATGTCTGCCGACGGCATGGTAGGGCAGCGCACCGCCAGCATCCGGTCCGACAAGGGCCTGTATCTCAAATGGACCGGGCCGCAACGCTACCGCGCCGAGGACGCGCCGCGCATCGACATGGTGGCCTTCAACCAGGGTGAGCAGGAGGTGGCCGCGGACCTCGTGGTGATCGGCGCCGGCCTGAACATCAACCAGAGCGTGACGCTCAAGCGTGGCGCTAACTACGTGCGCCTGCCGGTTGCGCAGGGCGCTCTGCAGGGTGGCGTGGTCAATGCGGAGATCAAGCTGCAGGGCAAAGTGCTGGACCGCCTGCAGACCACGCTCACGGTCGAGCCCACCGGCTGGCTCTCGCAGCGCGAGCTGACGCTGCCGCTGGCAGGTGCCAATGCCGCGTTCAAGCTGCCGGCGGATGCGCAGGACATACGCCTGCGCTTCGTCGATGGCGCTGCCAGCCAGTTTGCCCGCGTGGCGGACGACCTGCTGGCCTATCCCTATGGCTGCACGGAGCAGACCGCCAGCCGGCTGATTCCGCTGGCATTGGCCCAGCGCAGCCTGGCCGCCACCGGCGCGGACACGGGTGGTGGCACCCAGGGCATCGACGCGCTGCTGCGCACCCAGCGCCAGCGCCTGGCGCTGCTGGCTGGGGTCAATGGCCAGTTTGGGTGGTGGGGCGATACGGTGGGCAATAGCGCGCTGCTGACGGCGTATGCCTATTACGCCGACTGGCTGGCAACGCGCGCCGTCGGCATCAGCCTGCCGCCCGATCACTGGAAGCGCACGCTGGAAGCTTACAAGCAGGCCATGAAGGAGCCGCTGCTGCACCGTGCGCTCGCGCTGTGGTTCATCAACGAGATGGGCTTGCCGGTGGCCACGCAGCTCGGTGGCGTGGCCGGCGAGCTCGCTCGCCCCGGCGCCGACGCGCCTGGCGCGGCCGTGGGCGAAAGCCTGGTGTTTGCCGCACCGGATTCGCCGCAAGGCCGCCGCGTGGCGACCGTGCTGGCCGCGCAGCTCTACAAGCAGATCGGCCAGCCGATGCCGGAAGGCCTGGCCAGCGCCGCCGAGGCCGCGCGTCTGACGTTGGCGAGCGATCCTTCGCCGCTGGTGCAGAGCCTGCTGCTGATGGCGGGCAAGGGCGCGGCCACTTCCGACGTGCAGGCGCTGCTGGCCCGCGCCGGCGCTGCCTCACCGACGATTGACCGGGCCGTGACGCTGGTGTGGCTCAACAAGGCCCTTGGCGGCGGGCTGGGCCGCGGGCTGGCCGGCGAGGGCGATCCCGCGCTGCGCGTGCCGCAGGGCAACTGGAAGGCTACGCGCAGCCCGCTCGGCCTGCCGGAATGGCGCTGGAGCGGGGCGCAACTGCCTGAGACGCTCGCGCTTACCGTGCCGCAGAACATGGATGCGGCTTCGCAGTCGTTCAACACCAATGCCGTGGTGTCCTACCGCAGCCGTGCCCAGGAAGCCTCGCGCCTGCCGATCGGCATCGAGCGCAAGCTCTATCGCCTGGTGCCCACGAGCGATGGCGCAGCGAAGGACGGCAAGCCAGCCGAAGCCGCCGCGGCGGGTACGGCCGGCCTGAGCTTCTCGGCCAAGCCGGTCAAGCCGGGCGACAAGCTCGACAGCAACACGCTCTACGTCGATGAAATCGTGCTGAGCCCGCGCCAGGGCACCTATCGCTACGGGCTGGTCGAAGCACCGCTGCCGCCCGGCGGCGAGGTCGAGGGCACGACGTGGGGCCTGCGGATCGACGGCTTGCCCGATCCAGACAATAAGGTCACCGGCCTGCAGCCGTTCCAGCGCGCCGTGACATACGAGATGGGCATGCTGTCGTATCACCAGCCGGTAGTCTCGCTAGAGCGCCCGGTGGTGCTGCGCCAGCTGGTGCGCTTTTCGCTGCCAGGCAAGTTCAACCTGCCCCCGGTGCGCTACTTCCGCATGTACCAGCCAGATGCCAAGGCCCTGCAAGGCGACGGCAAGACGGCGGGTTTCCCCTTGACGGTGGAGTGAGGCGGGCATGAACGGCGCAGCGCGCATGGCCGCCGGCCGTGCCTGGTGGCGACGGCTTGCGGTGCTGGCCGCCGTGGGTGCGGCGTGCGCCGGGCCGGTGCTGGCTGCCACGCTCGCGCCCGCCGAGCCCCTGCGCTTCGCGCGGCTCGGGGGAGCGGACGCGCAATTGTTCGCCCTCGACGGCAACGCCGCCGCGCCCGCTGCCACGCCATTGCCTGCCAGCTTGCAGACCCCATTGGGCAGCGTGTGGAAGCTGTTCGTCTATGGCTACCTGGTCGGCCGCGACAAGCCATCCGATGACTACACCTGCCGTGGTGGTGACCCGGAGGAGGTTTACTGCTGCACGCCCGGCCAGAGCATCGACCGCGAGCGTGCGCTGATTCAATCCTGCGGACGCTATTTCGAGCCGCGGCGGCTGGGTTTGTCCGCTGCCGACTGGCGCCGTTTCTGGAAGGAGGCCGGCGCACCCGCGTGGCTGCAGGACATGCGGGCGATGCAGCCCGCTCGCAACGTGGCCGTTGCCGATCTGCTCGCCGGGCTGCATGCCGTGCCCCCCGCCGCGCAACAGGCAGCCGCCGCGACGCTGGTATCGGTACTGACGGTGGGGCGCGGCGAAGGCACGCTGGCCAACTATGGCAGCCTGCTGCGCGCCAAGACGTGGACCATGCCGGACCCGGCGCGGCCGGGCGCATCCATCGGCGGCGCGGCCGGCTGGCTTGCCGATGGCAGCCCGGTCTGGCTGGGCGGCCCCGGCGCCAGTGCCAATGTGCTGCGCCGTGCGGCGCCCCGCCTGCAGCCGTTGCTGGCCACCGTGCCGGTGCCTGATGATGGCGCCTGCGTGCTGGTCGATATGTTCGAGCGCTATGCGCTGCGCGATCTGCAAGCCGCCGGTACCGGTACCGGCAATGGCACCGGCGCAAGTCGCCAGGCCGTGGCGGATGGCCCGCTCAACGGCACCTATCGCGCCGAGTTTGCCAATGGCAACACCCTGCGCGTGGAGAGCCGTGGCGAACTGATGCTGCTGCGCAAGCCCGGCGCCGCGCCGCGCGTAGTGGGCCGTTTCGGTCTCAATGACTACGTGGCGCGGGTGGTCGAGCGCGAGGGCGACACCACCGAGCCCGAGGCCGCCCGCGCCCTGGCGGTGGCCGCGCGCAGCTACCTGATCCAGCAAGCCACGCGTGAGCAAGGCTGCTTTCATATTGCAGATAGCAGCCGCACCCAGCGTGTGCTGCCACGTGCACCTACCGCCGCGGCGCGGCGTGCCGCTGATGTGACCGATGCGCTGGTGTTGTCCGGCGTGGCCGTGCGTTATCACCACGACGCGAGCGGCCAGGGGCGCATGGCCTGGCTGGAGGCCCGGCGCGCGGCCGGGCAGGGGCAGTCGTTCGATGCCATCCTGGCCCGCTGGTGGCCTCAGGCCACGCTCACCTCGTTCCAGAGCCCCGTGGCCGGCGATTGCCTGGCGGTGGCCAATGCGCGGCAGTGGCTGGCGCAGCGCGCGCCGCACTGGGAGCGCCGGCTGGCGGCGGAGCCGGGCTATGAAACGCCGCCGCTGCCCGCAGTGTGCGAAGTGCGCGAAGGCCGCCCTTATGCCGATGCGCGTCGCAACCGGCTCTATATCCACCGGCTGGCCAGCGAGGACGACCGCATTGCGCTGGCTCATGAATATCTCCATCTTGCATTTGCCCGCCACCCGCGCGGGCAGGACGAAGGCTTTGTCGAAGCCATGGCACGCAAGCTGGTACGTACGCAAAACCCATCATGAATCTCACCCGTAATCTGTCCTGCAACTGGCGCCACGGCGTGCTGGCCCTGGCCTGTGCCGCGGCGCCGCTGGTGGCCGCGGCCGAGCCGGTTGCCGATCTGGACGGCCCGGTGGGCGGCTGGCGCCACGGCGGCTTGTCCAACGAGCTCGAGCGCTATACCGCCGCTTATCCCAAGCCGCCGGTGGACCGGGGCACGCAGAAGTACCGCACGCTGATCGAGGGGCGCCTGCGCAAGGTCGGCAAGGAGGGCCGCAAGCCGCCCACGCTGGTGGTCAACGGCACGGCCATGCCGCTGTATGCCGACGAGCAGGGGCGCTTCGCGCGGCCGTGGGCGTTTGGCCGGGGCTCCAACAGTGTGGAGATCGTGTCCGCTGATGGCGCCTCGCGCCAGCGCTTGCAGTTCTACGAGGCCGACGCGACCAAGATCCAGGCCAAGCTGCGCGCGGTGTTGACCTGGGACGATCCCAAGGCCGAGGTCGACCTGCATGTGATTTCACCTGACGGTGGCCATGCCTTCTTTGCCAGGCCCTTGCTGCCGGAAGGGGGCGGCCTGGACGTGGATAGCGTGGACGGTGCGGGGCCGGAGATTTTCTCGAGCGCGGCGCCGCGTCCCGGGGTGTGGTTGTTCTATGTGAACTACTGGGGCAATTTCAACGCCGACGGCTACAACTTCGAGAAAGGCAAGAACGATCGCGACCTGATTACCGCCAAGCTCACGCTGATCTACAACGAGAACACGCTCAATGAAAAGCGTGAGACGCTCGTGGTGCCGCTGCGCAAGCTGGGCGAACTGGCGCTGATGAAGTCGGTGCGCTTCTGATCCGACACATCGATCAGGCACACTGATAGCCAGACCGACGCCTAGCCAGAAAGCAGTCGCAAAGAACGCAGGAAGGAACCGTGGATATGCAGCACTCGCCGAAACTAGCCTTGATCAGCCTGACCCTGCCGGCATTGTTGCTGGCCGGCGCCGCGCGAGCCGACGATGCCATCGAGTTCACCACGCCGCGCAATGGCTGGCGCAACTCGGCCGGTGATGCTTCGGCCTATACGCAGGAAGTGCATTACCCGGCGGTGGCGGTCTCCACGCGAGCCGGGCAAGCCGCCAGCGCCATGATTGCCGGGCGCATCCGCGCGGCGCCGAAGTCCGAGGCGGATGCCGCGAGCGCCGCGTCTAGCCCCGCACCCGGCGGGCGCGGGCGGCGCGGTGGCGGCTCGGTTGCCACCCTGGTGGTCAACGGCGTGGCGATGCCGCAGCGGGTTGAGGAGGATGGCCGCTTCTCACGGCCCTACGCCTTCTCGGGCGGCAGCAACAGCGTGGAGATCCGCAGTGCGCAGGGCGCCAGCAAGCGCGTGCAGTTCTACGACGGCTACCAGGGCAAGACCCGTCCGCGCCTGCGCGTGGTGCTGTCCTGGGACAGCGATCAGACCGACCTGGACCTGCATGTGGTGGCGCCCGACGGCCAGCACACCTTCTATGCGAATCGCGTGGCCAGCAACGGCGGCGCGCTCGATGTCGACGTCACCACCGGCTATGGCCCGGAGATCTATTCGATTGCCGCGCCGCCACCCGGCACCTACCTGGTCTATGTGAACTACTACGGCAGCGGCGCCGGTCCCGAAGCCATTACCGTGGCGCAAGTAGCGCTGATCACCGATGAAAACACGCCCAACGAAAAGCAGCAGGTGTTCCGCGTGCCGATGCGCAAGCCCGGCGAACTGACGCTGATCAAGTCCTTCGTCATGAAGTGAGCACCGCGCCGAAACTCTCCAGCACCCCAGCGTCCCGGCACCTCCGGGATCACCCCGGCAGCCCAATCTCCCACAATCCCCATGCAGCAGCAGAAGATCCTGTTCCTCAGTGTTTCCGCCGGCGCCGGCCACATGCGCGCCGCTGAAGCACTGCGTCTTACCGCCGAAGCCGAATTCCCCGGCGTGCAGACGCTTCACCTGGACGTGATGGAATACGTCCCGGCCACGTTTCGCAAGCTCTACACCGACTTCTACATCAAGCTGGTAAACAGCTATCCGGCCCTCTGGGGCATGCTGTACCAGCACACTTCCGAGGCCGACCCGGCAGCGCCGATGCAAAAGCTGCGGCGCGCCGCCGAGCGGCTGAGCACGCGCGCGCTGCGCCGTGCGATCGACGAGTTCGCCCCGGATGCCATCGTCTGCACGCACTTCCTGCCCGCCGAGATCCTGATGCATGAGGTGCGCCGGCAGCGGCTGGCGGTGCCCGTGTGGGTGCAGGTGACGGACTTTGATCTGCACGGCATGTGGGTGATTCCCCATATGACGGGTTACTTTGCCGCCAGCGAGGAAATCGCGTTTCGCATGCGGGCCAGCCGGATCGAGGCTGGCCGCATCCATACCACAGGGATTCCGGTGGTGCCGGCGTTTTCCCATCCGCAGGATCGCCAGGCCTGCGCACAGCATTTCGGGCTCGATCCGGCAAGGCGCACCATCATGCTGATGGGGGGTGGGGCAGGCCTTGGCGGCCTTGATGAAGTGGCCGGCGCGCTGATGCGGCTGGAGCACGATTTCCAGCTGATCGTGCTTGCCGGGCGCAACGAGACCGCGCTGGCGCGGCTCAAGACCCTCGCCGCCGCACACTCCGGGCGGCTCTTTCCCTTCGGCTTTACCAATGAGGTGGAGCGTCTGATGGCGTGCTCCGATCTGGTCATCACCAAGCCCGGCGGCCTGACCACGTCCGAATGCCTGGCGATGGGCGTGCCGATGGTGGTCAATGCGCCGATTCCCGGGCAGGAAGAGCGCAATGCCGATTACCTGCTGGAGCAAGGCGCCGCGCTCAAGGCGGTCGACCTGGTATCGCTCGAATACCGGGTGCGCCTCTTGCTGGCGGAGCCGGCGCGGCTCGACCAGATGCGTGCGCGGGCTAGCGCGCTGGGGCAACCGGCGGCGGCGCGCCGCGTGCTGGAAACCGTGCTCGGGCAATTGGCGCGGTGCGGCCAGCTAGCCGGCCACGGCGGCGCGGCTGCGACGGCGGCGCGTTGAGATGCGCGCGCTGAACCTGTCTTCTTCCACCCGGCACGCGGGCCAGTCCTATCCGTCGCGCCATCCGATGGTGCTGGTGCTGACCGTGGCGTGGACCCTGCTGCTGGCCTATTTCTTCGCTAACGTGGAGATCCAGATCGAGGGCGCCGCGGGCTGGGCGGCCAACCTGCCCACCTGGCGCATCGAGCATCACTGGCTGCTGGATATTTTCTGGGGCGGGCGCCCGATGACGGGGTATCACGCGTGGGTATTCCCCTGCGTGGCGCTGTTCTTCCATTTTTCACTGGTGTTCGGCGGGCGCTGGAACTGGCGCGCCGAGGCGCGCGTGATCGCCTGCATCATGGTGTTCTGGATCAGCGAGGATTTTCTCTGGTTCGTGCTGAACCCGGCATTCGGGCTGGCGCGCTTTGCGCCGAGTTTCGTGCCCTGGCACATCCACTGGTGGGCCGGCGCGCCTACCGATTATTGGGTTTCGCTGGGCGTGGCGGCGGCGTTGCTCTGGCTGTCATGCAGGGGGCCGGTGGGGAATCGTTACAGTTTTTAGGCAAATGCAGTCAATATGCTGTTTGGTGCATATGTTGCGGCGCAATGTGTGACCAATACAACGCTTCTCGCCATTTTGCGGCGGTGCATCGTGGCCCGTTTTGGCGCCATCCTGTTTCCTGGGAGTAGAATCCGGCCCTTGTGTACTTTGTAGCATTCTTATAACAAATGAGCCCCCGTCCTTCGCGCATGGCGTGCATTGACGCTCTCAAGGCGATCAGTTCACAGCTGATCGTGCTGCACCATCTTGCCTTCTATGGCCCCATGTCCGATGCGGCCCACGTGCTGGCGCCCGGTCTGCTCGACTGGTTTTCGCAGTACGCGCGCATCGCCGTGCAGGTGTTCCTCGTCATCAGCGGCTTCCTGGCGGCGCGCAGCGTGGCGCCCGGCGGGCATTTGATGGTGCCGCGCCCCTTGCAGGCAATCTGGCGCCGATATCAGAAGCTGGTGGTGCCCTATACCGCGGCTATCTTGATTGCCATTGCCGGTGCCGCCATCGCGCGCACCTGGATGCATCACGACTCCATTCCCGGTGCCCCCGGCCTGCACCAGTTCCTGGCGCATGTGCTGCTGCTGCACAACGTGCTGGACTTCGATGCCTTGTCTGCCGGCGTCTGGTATGTGGCCATCGACCTGCAGTTGTTCGCCTTGTTGATGGTGGCGTTGTGGGCAGCCCGCCGCTGCGAGCAATGGTTTGACGTGGGCGGCAGCCCGATGGGCCCGCTGGCGGTGGCCGGGCTGGTGCTGGCTTCACTGTTCTGGTTCAACCGTGATGCCACATGGGATATCTGGGCGATTTACTTCTTCGGCGCCTACGGCTTGGGCACGCTGGCCTTCTGGGCATCCGAGCCTGAGCGTTCGCCGGTGGCACTGCTGGTGTTGTGCACCGTGGTGCTGGCAGCGCTGGTCGTGGATTTCCGGCTGCGCATCGCGGTGGCGCTGGCCATCGCGCTCCTGCTCGGCACGGCGCGCCGTGGCGGTTGGCTTGAGCACTGGCCGCAGGCCCAGTTCCTGGCATTTTTCGGGCGTATTTCCTACTCGGTGTTCCTGGTGCATTTCCCGATTTGCCTGGTGGTGAATGCCCTGGTCTTCCATCTGGCTCCGCACCAGCCCCTCCTCAATGCGCTCGGCATGGTGCTGGCCTGGCTGCTCAGCAACGCCGCGGGGGCATTGTTCCATCGCTACGTGGAGAGCGGTGCGCCGTTGCGCGCATTGCGCCTGGCGCTGTGGCCCGCTGCCCACGAGCCGGTCCAGCGGCAGGAGGCGGGGCAGCAACGGTCAACCTGACCGACCGATAGCCCCGATAGTCCCGATAGTCCCGATAGTCCCGATAGCGCTTTCGGTTTATCCGAAGGCATAGCCAGCGGCACCCGGCCCCAGCGGCCCGGTGCCGCTTTTGCATGGTGCCTATGCACCAGGACTGGTGCTGGCCGAGGCGCTTGCGCACAGGCACGGTGCGCAAGCGGCATCGTGCGGCGTGCAACACAAGGTAAAAACGAGCATTGGGATATGGCACGAAGGTTGCCTACTATGGAATCGTAAACCTGACCGTTTGGTCAGGATTCTTGTTCCGAGGCTGCCATGTCCGATCATATTGTCCTGACCTCGCACGCGCGCCGCGACAAGCCGGCCGAGCCAATCCACTGGGGGGCCGCCACGGCAGCGGAGCGCGGCCCCGTGATCGCAAGCCTGACCAATCCGGCTCAGCGCAATGTGATCGGCACCCATTCCGGCGCATACGCGGTTTACCGCGCGCTGGCGGTGGCCTCCGGCAAGCTGCAGCGAGACCACCGCGCTGATCTCACCGATACCTCGCCGGCCGAGGTCATCGGGCCTCACCCGCAGTGGAGCGATCCGGACAAGATCGTCTCGATGGATCCCTGGGGCCACCTGGTTTCCAGCGCCTTCGGCGACCGGATCGCCGCGGGCATCGACATCCGTCCCTCGATCGCCATTACGCGTGCCCACATCAATATGCCGGAACTGATGGGCGCCATTGCGGCCGGCCGGCTCACACCCGACGGGCAGATCCTTCATGCCAATGGCGACGTGCGGGTCACCAAAGCCGCGATCGATCCGGTCTGGTACCTGCCGGGGCTGGCGCGCCGCTTCGAGATCAAGGAGAGCATGCTGCGCCGCAGCCTGTTCGAGCAGACCAGCGGCATGTTTCCGGAACTGGTCACGCGCCCCGACCTGAAAGTGTTCCTGCCGCCGATCGGCGGCATGACCCTGTACTTCTTCGGCGATGTCAGCCAGCTTGGCAAGCCCGAGACCAAGGTGGCCTGCCGCGTGCACGACGAGTGCAACGGCTCGGACGTGTTCGGCTCCGACATATGTACCTGCCGGCCGTACCTGGCCCACGGCATCGAGGTGTGCATCGAGATGGCGCAGCAGGGCGGTGTGGGGCTGGTGGTCTATAACCGGAAGGAAGGCCGGGCGCTGGGCGAGGTGACCAAGTTCCTGGTCTACAACGCCCGCAAGCGCCAGGTTGGCGGCGACCGGGCCGAGACTTATTTCGCACGCACGGAATGTATCGCCGGCGTGCAGGACATGCGCTTCCAGGAACTCATGCCCGACGTGTTCCACTGGCTCGGCATCAGGCGTATCGACCGCTGGGCTTCGATGAGCAATATGAAGCACGGGGCGCTGACCGCTCAGGGTATCGAGGTGGTCGAGCAGGTCGCGATTCCCGATGCACTGATCCCGGCCGATGCCCGCGTGGAAATCGACGCCAAGGTGGCGGCTGGCTACTTCACGAGCTATACCCCGCCCGACGCGGAAGAACTTGCGCTGGCCAAGGGTAGAGGACTGCACGAATGAACGAGATACCCGAAGCGGGTGGCGTGCGCGGCGCCGCGAATCCCTTCATCAACGGCGAGGATGATGCCGGTGGCTGGGCCAGTCCCGTGCCGCCGGGCCATCCGGCCGCCGCGTTGCTCACCGGCCAGGCGGTACGCACCCGCTGCGCTGCCGTGACGGATCATGTGGCAGCCGGCGCGTCCGAGCTGTTTACCTGGCATCCGGAGCGGATCCCGGCAGTGGCCGATTACGTGGCGGCCACCATCCGCCAGCGCTATCCCGACCTCAACGTGCCGTACCACAGCCGCTGGCGTCATTTCGAGAGCGGCGGCCCTGGCGAGAAGCTGGACCGCTGGCAGATCCTGTGCGAACGCGGCGGGCTCTCCGGCGAGGCCGACCGTGAGGAGCGCGCCCGCATCGGCATCGACCTGGTGATTCCCAGCGTATTGCTGGATGCCGGCGCAGGCCCGGACTGGCGCTATCGCGATCCTGCCAGCGACCTGTCGCTGACGCGCTCCGAAGGGCTCGGCGTGGCCAGCTTCGACCTGTTCGCGCGCGGCGGCTTCTCCGCCCAGCCGGGGCAGCCGCTGCGCTCCGATGCCGAGCGCCTGATGCGTATCGATGCGTCTTCCATCGCAACCGCGTTCCAGGTGGCCCAGCACAACCCGCTGGTGGGCCTGGATGGACGCGCCGGGCTGTTGCGCCGTCTTGGCGAGGTGGCGCAAGCCACGCCAGCGGTCTTTGGTTCGCCGGCGCGGCTGGGCAACCTGTTCGACTACATCAAGGCGCATGCCAGCTCTGGGCGGATCGAGGCCGGCTTCGTGCTTACCACGCTGCTGGTGGCGCTGGGGCCGGTATGGCCCGGGCGCGTGAGCCTGGAAGGCGTGTCGCTGGGCGACTGCTGGCACCACCCGGCCTGTACTGATGGCCTGGTGCCTTTTCACAAGCTGACCCAGTGGCTCACCTACTCGCTGCTGGAACCGCTGGAAGATGCCGGCCTGACCGTGACCGGGCTGGAGGTCCTGACGGGCTTGCCCGAATACCGCAACGGCGGGCTGCTGTTCGACTTCGAGCTGATGGTGCCGCGCGACCCTGGCTTCACTGCCGTGGCGCACACGGTGGATGAGCCGGTTATCGTGGAATGGCGCGCGCTCACGGTGACGGGACTCGACCTCGTGGCCGCGTCCGTGCGCGAGGCGCTCGGGTTGTCGGCAGAGTCGTTCCCGCTGGCCCGCGTGCTGGAGGGCGGCACCTGGGCCGCGGGGCGGCGCATTGCCGCCAAGCGCAGGCCAGGTGGCCCGCCGCCTTTCGCCATCAACAGCGACGGCACGGTGTTCTAGCGGGTTTGCCAGACCCGCGCCACAGCAAACAGCAAACAGCAAACAGCAAACAGCAAACAGCAAACAGCATGAGCAACCAGCAAGTGCTATCCGCTACCGCCCTCCAGGAGCGCATCATGACCGACCTCTCCGCCGTACCGCCCGCCACTGCGTCCGTGATGGTAGTGGATCATCCGCTCGTGCAGCACAAGGTCACGCTGGTCCGCAGCGAAGACACCACCACCGACAATTTCCGCCGGCTGGTGCGCGAGATCAGCCAGCTGCTGACCTACGAGGCGACCCGCGACCTGGCGATGGAGACCATCGCCATCAAGACGCCGATCGCGCCCATGCAGTCGCCGGTGCTCTCGGGCAAGAAGCTGTGCCTGGTGTCGATCCTGCGGGCCGGCAATGGTTTCCTGGATGGCATGCTGGACTTGCTGCCGGCCGCGCGGGTCGGGCATATCGGCCTGTACCGCGACCCGGAAACGCTGGAGCCGATCGAGTACTACTTCAAGATGCCGGAAGACATCCATGAGCGGCTGGTGATCGTGGTCGACCCGATGCTGGCTACCGGCAACTCCGCCATCGCCGCGCTCAACCGCTTGAAGGAAGCCGGCGTGAGCACGCTCAAGTACGTGTGCCTGATCGCTTCGCGGCAGGGTTTGAAGGCCTTGCGAGCGGCGCACCCCGACGTTGCCATCGTCACCGCGGCCATTGACGAGGAACTCAACGAGCACGGCTACATCGTGCCAGGCCTGGGCGACGCCGGCGACCGCCTCTACGGCACCAAGTAATGGGAGCGCCGGCTACGGCGCCACCGCCATGCTTTCCGCCGCCGCGGGAAGTGGCGGGGGGGCGCATCCGCCAGGAGAACGAGGCGCTGATCTTGCGCGCGGCCGAATACGTGTTCGCCCGGGCCGGGTTTGCCGGCGCGACCATGAACGAGATCGCCACGCGCGCCGGCGTGCCGAAGTCCAACCTGCATTACTACTTCCGCACCAAGCAGGCGCTATATCGGGCCGTGCTGGCGCATACGCTCGCGCTGTGGCTGTCCGAGACCGACATCATCGGCGCGGAGCAGCGGCCCCAGGTGGCACTGGAGCAGTACATCCGCGCCAAGATGCGGCTGTCTGCCAGCCATCCGGATGCCTCGCGCGTGTTTGCCAACGAATTGCTGCACGGTGCGCCGGAGATCCGCGACGTGCTCAGCGGTGCGCTGCGCGCGCTGGTGGCGCGCAAGGCCGGCGTGATCCGGGAATGGATCGCGCGCGGCGAGATGGCCAGCGTCGATCCGCAGCACCTGTTTTTCACAATCTGGGCCGCCACCCAGACCTATGCCGATTTTGAGTCGCAAGTTTGCGCCGTGCTTGGGGTGAGCCACCTGGGCCAGCGCGATTATGAACAGGCCACCGACCACCTGGTGCGGCTTTTGCTGCGCGGTTGCGGGCTGGAACCGGCTGGCCTGGCCGTGGAGTTATCGTCAACAAGGGGAGAGAGCCATGAGTTTTGAGGGTAAGCGCAGGTCCTGGTTGAAATTCGCGGCGGCTGCCGCCAGCGTGGCCGCACTCGGTGGCGTCGTGCCGGCGCAGGCGCAGGCCAAGCTGAAGGTGGCGGCGGTATACACCGTGCCCGTCGAGCAGCAATGGGTGTCGCGCATTCACAAGGCGCTCAACGAGGCCAAGGCGCGCGGCGAGATCGACTATGTGTTCTCGGAAAGCGTGTCCAACGCCGACTATGAGCGCGTGCTGCGCCAGTACGCGGAGCAGGGCTCGTCGCTGATCCTGGGCGAATCGTTCGCCGTCGAGGCGGCCGCGCGCAAGGTGGCCAAGGACTATCCCAAGACTGCGTTCCTGATGGGCTCTTCCGGCAAGCCGCAGGCGCCTAACTTCTCGGTGTTCGACAACTACATCCAGGAGCCGTCCTACCTCACTGGCATGATCGCCGGCGGCATGACCAAGACCAACCATATCGGCATGGTGGGTGGCTACGCCATCCCCGAGGTCAACCGGCTGATGCACGCCTTCATGGAAGGCGCGCGCGAGGTCAATCCCAAGGTCAAGTTCACGGTCAGCTTCATCGGCTCGTGGTTCGATCCGCCCAAGGCCAAGGAAGCGGCCTTCGCCATGATCGACAAGGGCGCCGACGTGCTCTACGCCGAACGCTTTGGCGTATCCGACGCCGCAAAGGAAAAGGGCAAGCTGGCGATCGGCAATGTCATCAACACGCAGCCGCAGTATCCCGCTACCGTGGTGGCCTCGGCGCTGTGGAACATGGAGCCCACCGTGGGCGCCGCGCTCGGCAAGGTCAAGGCCGGCCAGTTCAAGAGCGAGGACTACGGCCCTTATTCGCTGATGAAGTTCAAGGGCGCGGAGCTGGCGCCGCTGGGCACGTTCGACGGCAAGGTGCCCGGTGACGTGATAACCAAGGTCAAGGCGAAAGAGAGGGCGATCCTCGATGGCAAGTTCGCGGTGAAGGTGGTGGAAACGGAGCCGAAGTCGTCGCAGTGAGGTGGCCAGAGCCACTTGAAGTGCCCGGCTGCGTTTGCTCCCCTCGCCCTCGTTTTGGGCTAGGGGAGCAAACCGTCGACGCTTTTAAACGCCATCATCAGCCATCCATGTCCACCCCTATCCTGCGCCTTGCTGGCATTACCAAGCGTTTCGGCCCGCTTGTGGCCAACGACGATATCTCGCTGGAGTTGCAGCGCGGGGAGGTGCTGGCCTTGCTGGGCGAGAACGGCGCCGGCAAGAGCACGCTGGTCAGCATCCTGTTCGGGCACTACGTTGCCGACGCTGGTACGGTGGAGCTGGACGGCCAGCCGTTGCCGCCCGGCCAGCCGCGTGCGGCACTGGCGGCCGGCATCGGCATGGTGCACCAGCATTTCACGCTAGCCGACAATCTTTCGGTGCTGGACAACATCATGCTCGGCACCCAGCCGCTGTGGCAATGGCGCCTGGAACGGCACGCCGCGCGCGGCAAGGTGCTGGCCCTGGCTGAGCGCTTCGGCCTGGCGGTGCGCCCACAGGCAAGGGTCGGCGAGCTGTCGGTGGGAGAGCGTCAGCGCGTGGAGATCGTGAAGGCGTTGTATCGCGGCGCCCGCGTGCTGATTCTCGATGAGCCGACTGCCGTCTTGACGCCGCACGAGGCCGAGACGCTGTTCTCCACGCTGGCGCAACTGATCGCCGAAGGATTATCAGTGATTTTTATCAGCCACAAGCTTGACGAGGTGCTGCGTGTTTCCGACCGCATCGCGGTACTGCGCGGCGGCAAGCTGGTCGCGCAGTGCGCAGCGGCGCAGACCACCAAGGCTGAACTGGCGGAGTTGATGGTCGGCCGCGTGGTAGCGATGCCGGAACGCGCGGCGCGGCCGAGTGTCGAGGATGGCGCCAATGGCAACGCGGCGCCACCCGTGTTCGCGCTGGAGCACGTAGGCGCGCGCGCTGCCAACGGGCGCGCGCTGCTGCGCGAGGTCAGCCTGCAGGTGCGTGCCGGCGAGATCGTCGGCATTGCCGGTGTCTCAGGCAACGGACAGGCCGCATTGGCGGAGCTGGCCAGCGGTACGCTGGAGGCTAGTGAGGGGCGTGTCACCTTGGCAGGCAAGCCGATGCCCGCAAAGCCCCGCGCATGGATTGGGGCCGGCGTGGCACGCGTGCCGGAGGATCGCCATGCGATCGGCGTGGTGGGCGATCTTGCCGTGTGGGAGAACGCCGTTAGTGAACAACTCAGCGAGCCGCGCTTTTCGCGCTGGGGTGTCATCCGGCGCGCCGCCGCGCAGCGCTTCGCGCGGGACCTGGTCGCGCGTTTCGATGTGCGCACCGCCGGCATCGATGTGCCGGCGCGAACCATGTCGGGCGGCAATATGCAAAAGCTGATCCTGGGCCGGGCGCTCTCGGTGCGCGGCGAAGGCAGCGCGCCAAGGCTGGTGGTGGCCAGCCAGCCAACCTGGGGACTCGATATCGGCGCGGTGGCCTATGTGCGCGCCCGCCTGCTCGAGGCTGCGCGCGAAGGCGCTGCCGTACTGCTGATCTCGGAGGACCTGGATGAGCTGCACGCGCTGGCCGATCGCATCGCTGTGATGCATGCCGGACACCTGACCGAAGCCCGGCCTACGGCGGCGTGGACGCTGGGCGAGCTCGGCCTGGCCATGGCCGGCTCGGGCGGTGGCCAGCACGCGCAAGCGGGCAAAGAGGAGGTGCTCCATGCGGCTTGAGGCCCGAACCGGCGTTTCGCGCGTGGCCATGCTGGCGGCGCCCATCGTCGCCATCCTTGCCACGCTGCTGATCTGCGCCTTGCTGGTGCGCTGGGCCGGCGCACCGGTGGGACGTGCCTATGCGCTGCTGCTGGAAGGCGGCTTCGGCTCGCGTTTTGCGTGGTCGGAAACGCTCACGCGTGCCACGCCGCTGATCCTGACCGGTTTGTCGGTGGCGGTGGCCTTTCGTGCGCGGCTGTTCAATATCGGTGCGGAAGGGCAACTCTATCTCGGTGCGCTGGCCGCCGTGGCGGTTGGCGGTCAGGTCGATGGCGCGGTTGCGCCCTGGGCGCAGCAACTGCCCATGGGCTTGCTCTTTGTCCTGATGGTGGTGGCGGGCATGCTGGCCGGCGCCATGTTGTTGCTTGGGGCCGCGTGGCTCAAGACCCGGCTCGGTGTGGATGAGGTGGTCACGACCCTGCTGGCCAATTTCATCGTGCTGCTGTTTGTCTCGATGATGCTCGATGGCCCGATGAAAGACGCCACCGCGATGGGCTGGCCGCAATCGGTGGCGCTGGTGCCGGAGCTTGAGCTGGCCAAGCTGGTGGAACGCTCGCGCGTGCACAGCGGTTTGTTGCTGGCTTGCGCGCTGGCCGTGATTCTGTGGGCGGTCAACCGCTTCACGGTGTTTGGCCTGCAGATGCGGGCGGTAGGCGCAAATGCACGGGCCGCGGCCTTCGCCGGCATGCCGGTGCGCAGGGTGACGATGTGGGCCGCGTTGTTGTCCGGCGGGCTTGCGGGGCTGGCGGGCGTGGTGGAGGTGGCCGGGCGCACCAGCTACCTCACGCTCGATATTTCTCCCGGCTATGGCTATGCGGGCGTGGTTATCGCCATGCTGGCGGGGCTGCATCCGCTTGGCGTGGTGGCGGCGTCGGTGTTCGTGGCCGGGGTGTTGGTGGGGGCGGATGGCATGAGCCGCGCGGTGGGCGTGCCCAACAGCATTGCCGACGTGATCGTGGCGGTGGCGCTGCTCGCGATGCTGGTGGCGACCATGCTGACACGCTACCGCATCCGCTTCGATGCCCCGGGTAAGGTGGCCTGATGGAACTGCTCGATATCGTGGCCTCGGCGCCCTTCTGGATCGCGGTACTGCGCGTGGCTACGCCGCTGATCTTCGGCACGCTGGGCGTGCTGCTGTGTGAGCGTGCCGGCGTACTCAACCTTGGCATCGAGGGCATCATGGTGGCTGGCGCTTTCGGTGGCTGGCTGGCCGTCTATCACGGTGCGCCGCTATGGGGCGGGGTGGCGGTGGCAGCCGGTGTCGGGCTGGCCTTCGGGCTGCTGCATGGCTGGCTGACCGTGAGTCTGGCGCTGTCCCAGCATGTGGCTGGGCTGGGCGTGACCATGCTGGCCACCAGCCTGTCCTACTATGCCTACCGGCTCGGCTTTGCCTCGGTGTCCGCGCCGCCCACCATCACGCCCTTTGCCCCGATGCACTGGATCGGCGGCATTCCGCTGATCGGCGGTATGTTGAGCCCAGTGTTTGGCGAGGAGACCGCATTGACGCTGCTGGCGCTGGGGCTGGTGCCGGTGGTGGCCTGGCTGCTCTACCGGACGCCGCTCGGGCTGGCCGTACGCATGGTCGGCGAGAATCCCGCCGCGGCGCAGGGGCAGGGGATTCGCGTAGGCGCGATGCGTATCGGTGCGATCATGGCGGGCTCCGCCCTGATGGCCGTGGGCGGCGCGTTCCTCACGCTATCCGCGTTCAACGCATTCTTCTTTAACATGATCAACGGCCGGGGCTGGATCTGCGTGGCGCTGGTGGTGTTTGCTTCGTGGCGGCCGGGCCGCGCGCTGGCCGGCGCCTTGCTGTTCGCCGCCTTCGACGCGCTGCAGCTGCGCCTGCAGCAAAGCGGCGCCAGCCTGCCCGGCTTGCCGCCGCTGCCTTACCAGCTTTACTTGATGTTGCCGTATATGCTGTCGATCCTCGCGCTGGTGCTGGTGGCGCGCCGCGCCGCCTACCCACAGGCGCTGATGAAGCCCTATCGCAAGGGTGAACGCTGATTCCAGGCAAGCAATCATAATGACAAGGCCCGCACCATGCTCGACCTGATCCTACGCAACTGCACGCTCCCCGATGGCCGCGCCGGCATCGACATCGGCATCCTGGGCGATCGCATCAAGGCGGTGGAACCGGCGCTCAAGGCGCCTGCCGCTGCCGAGGTCGATGCTGCGGGGCAACTGGTGACGCCGCCATTTGTCGATGCGCATTTCCACATGGACTCGACGCTGTCCTACGGCTTGCCGCGCATCAACCAGTCCGGCACGTTGCTCGAAGGCATCGCGCTATGGGGCGAGCTCAAGCCGCTGCTGACGCAGGACGCCATCGTCGAGCGCGCGCTGGCCTATTGCGACTGGGCGGTGGCCAAGGGCCTGCTGGCGATCCGTTCGCACGTCGATGTGTGCGACCCGCGCCTGCTTGCCACCGAGGCGCTGCTGCATGTGCGCGAGAAGGTCCGGCCTTACCTTGACCTGCAACTGGTGGCCTTTCCGCAGGACGGCGTGCTGCGCGCGCCGGGCGCGCTCGACAATCTCAAGCGGGCGCTCGGCATGGGCGTGGACGTGGTGGGCGGCATCCCGCATTTCGAGCGAACCATGGCTGATGGCGCCGAGTCCGTGCGCATCCTGTGCGAGCTGGCCTGCGAGCGGGGCTTGCGGGTGGACATGCACTGCGACGAGAGCGACGATCCGATGTCCCGTCATATCGAGACGCTGGCCTGCCAGGCCGTGCGCCTTGGCTTGCAGGGCAGGGTGACGGGCTCGCACCTGACCTCGATGCATTCGATGGACAACTACTACGTCTCCAAGCTGATCCCGCTGATTCGGGAGTCGGGCGTGGCGGCCATCGCCAACCCGCTGATCAACATCACACTGCAGGGCCGGCACGATAGCTATCCGAAGCGGCGAGGCATGACCCGTGTGCCGGAGCTGCTGGCCGCCGGCGTGCCGGTGGCGTTCGGCCACGATTGCGTGATGGACCCGTGGTACAGCCTGGGCTCGGGCGACATGCTGGAGGTGGCGCATATGGGGCTTCACGTGGCCCAGATGACCGGGCAGGACGCCATGCGCGCGTGCTTTGCTGCCGTCACCGAAACGCCGGCGCGCATCCTCGGCCTGGAAGGCTATGGCATCACGCCGGGCTGCCGGGCCGACCTGGTGCTGCTGCAGGCACGCGATGCGGTCGAGGCGATCCGGCTGCGCGCCACCCGCCTGCTGGTGTTGCGGGCCGGCAAGGTGGTGGCGAGCACGCGTCCCGCCACGGCCACCTTGCACCTGGATGGCAGGCCTGGGCACGTCTGTTTTCAGCCTTGATCGCGGCCTCCAAAGAAATTTCAGGGCAGGAGTTGACAGCAGATTCCGTGTTCTGCATAATGTCGTTCTTCGCGGCGCTGCGGCAAAGCAGCAAAACGAAGCCCAGATGGCGAAATTGGTAGACGCACTAGGTTCAGGTCCTAGCGGTGGCAACACTGTGGAGGTTCGAGTCCTCTTCTGGGCACCAAGACTCGATGAAAAAGGCCGTTGCTTATGCAGCGGCCTTTTTCTTTTGTGCCGCGCTTTCATGCGGTTGCTAGCCAGGCGGCATCCGGCACATTTCAGGGCGCCGCCGCCCATGGCGGCCTATTCTTCGCGCTCCACGCACGCCACTTGGTCTCGCCCCCATCCGCGATGGGACGGCGGCCGGCATAAAACATCGCCGACCTGCGGGGCTTCGAGCCCGGGTGGGCGTACGTCGATGCCAGCATGCCGAACCGTCTTATGCCTCGTCGTCCTTGCGTGCTGGTGGCATCGGCCGGAAGGGGAATAGCTGCTGGCGCACGAAGCCGTCCGGCATGTAGTCGCCGACTACGCCGTATTTTTCGGGGAAACGCTTGCCGGATTTCACCGCGGTGCCAAACAGGTAGTCGAGAAAGGCATAGTGCGCCGAGTAGTTCTTGTCGATCGCCTCGTCATCCGACGCATGGTGCCAGTGATGGAAATCCGGCGTGACCACCAGGTAGCGCAGCGGGCCCCACGGCAGGTGGACATTGGCGTGGTTGAACACCGCCTGGAAGCCGACGATGATGATGTACGCGTCGATGACGCCCTTGTTGAAGCCCAGCACGTAGAGCGGCGCCAGCACCAGCACGCGCGTGAACACCAGTTCCAGCATGTGCTGGCGCGAGCCTGCGAGCCAGTCCATGGTCTTGGTGCTGTGGTGCACGGCGTGGAATTTCCACAGGAAGGGCACCTCGTGATACGCGCGGTGGGTCCAGTACTGCGCCAGGTCGGCCGCGAGTATGCACAGCAGCAGTTGCAGCACGAAGGGAATGCCACCCACGAACGCATGCACGCTGTCGCGCACCAGCCAGCCGAACAAGCGGAAGATCAGGAAGTTGACCGTCAACAGGATCAGGCCAACGATGAAGTGGTTGACCGCGAAGTGCACCAGGTCGGTCTGCCATTCGCGCCGGAATACGGCCTGCCCGCGATAGAGCGGGAACATCTTTTCGATTACTACGAAGATCAGCGTCGAGCCGAGCAGGTCGAGGATGAACCAGTCCAGGCCGATGTACGGCGTGTGGTCCGGGAAGTCGCCCACGGCTACGCGTGAGCCGCCCAGCGCCACCGCCAACGCTACCAGTGCGAATGCCGCGGCGTTCAGGCTGCGCTTGCGGCCCAGCACCAGGTTGCTCAGCGACATGCCGCCGGACACCAGCAGCGCGGCAAACAGCACGTGACGCAACACGTCGACCGAATACTTGTGGCGTAGCTCGGGCGTGGTCAAGTATTGCGGGAAATGGAAGGCAATCACGCCCAGCAGGCTCAGCCCGCCCAGGGCCAGCGCAAGGATGGCGGTGATCATGCCGCGCCCGGCTTCGAGCTCGCCGCTGCTGCCCAGCAGTTCGCGGGTCTCGCGCAGGACGTTGTGCACCGGGGCGATCGGCAATTTGCCGGCGGCGCCGTTCTGTTTCATTTTTGAAGCATCGGGCTCGCCAGGATTGCCAGGCCTGTCAATGGGGTCGTTGGTCATCAGGATCTTCCGCTGTTCCGTTGTTTCGCTTCTTCTTGTGCTGCTACGGCAGGCTCGCCGGGCTTTCGTCCTGCGTCCCGGCGGCCAGCCGCGATCCTAGCGGAGCGCCCCCGGTTTGCATAGCGATGTGGCGAGCGGGCGGAACGTGCCGGCCGCTCGCCAGGCAGCCCTGTACGGCGCCGCACGCAAGGCGCGCCCAGCCCCTAACGCTTGCGCCTTGTTTGACCTATGCTCAAAAGCAGAGTCGACATGGTTCATTTCAGCCAGGGGTTGCAGTCATGGCCAGGAGTGTGTCATCTGCGAGCGCGACGCAGGGTGGTGCAGGCACCGCAGGGACCAGGCTTTGCACATACGCTGCCCATCCCCATCCTTGCCGGCTTTGTTGCTGCTCGATCCTTGCTATGTTGGTGGCCTCCCTGGCGCAGGCCGAAGAGCGTCCCTCCGGCAGCAACGCTGGCCTCGGCTGGGATCAGCTCGAACCCGATTCAGTTGCGCAACTTGCCAGCGAATCCCAGTCGCCGGTGGCGCCGGCCAGCGGTGGCGATGTGCAGGCACCGCTGGTCGCGTCGATCGGCAAGTGGTCCTCCTGGGGCGGCAGTACTTCAACTGCATCGGCTCCGCCCAGCGCGGACAACGATGCCCCCGGGCTTTCGGCGGCCTTGCGCGATCCGGTTTATGCCGAACCCGTCAGCCGGCCGCGACACGCCGAGTTCTTCCTGCGGCTGGACGATGCCACTTCGGCCACCGGGCTTGTTGGCGGCCGGATGCAAAGCATGGCGCTCGCGCTGGATACCGTATTGCCTCGCAGCGGCGGCCTGACGATACAGCCGCGCTTGCAACTCGCCTATCAGCCCGGCCTCGATAAGAACGCAACCGGTTTTCTCTCCGGACAGCCGGCGGACGCAAGCGCCGCGGAGGTGGTGGTGCGGGTCTACCGGACGCAGCCAACCCGGCTGACCGGCGTCGGCGGGGTCTACCCCTTCGTCGAGGCGGATCTTTGGCAGGACCGCAAGCAGGTGATCAATATCAATGGCACCCGCATCGATCCCGACATGTTGCGTGGGCTGCTTTCCGTCAACCTTGGCGCGCACGGCAGCACGAACGGGGGCGTCAAGCTCTGGGTCAAGCTGAAAGCCGGGCGCAATCCTGGGGGCACGCTGGGCGCGCGCTATCGCTGGTAGCCAGGGCGGGCGGGCAAGAAGGGGCTTGCATTTTTCTCTCACTGCGCTAGAATGCCGTCTTCGCGTGCGGCTGTAGCTCAGTTGGATAGAGTACTTGGCTACGAACCAAGGGGTCGTGGGTTCGAATCCTGCCAGCCGCAC